>JAXECZ010000062.1:0-71841 GCA_034104845.1 Faecousia sp.
GTATCCGTGGTTGTGCTCTGACTCTGCCAGTGGAACAGTTCCTCGTTGATGGAATAGTCGTTGTACATGGTCGTGGGGGAGTAATCTTTATCCGATTTATTCAACGTCACGAACAGCACATCGACCTGCTTGTCCGGCAACCACTTTACACCTTCACGAACGCTGTTGGGATTCATAAAATCCAGTGCAACCAGCAACTGGTCTCTGGTGTAGGTGCAATGCAAATCCAGCGGACAGTCAAAGCCCAAATCCACCGGTGCATCAATAAAGTCAATAAGGTCATACTTGTATTGCAGCAGCTCCATCAGCTCTGCCAATCCACCTACATGACACCTTCTGAACCATCGTAGCCTTATTGTATTTATGCCAGACTCTGATAATAATCCTTGATGTACTTTGCCATCAGCGCACGGCGCTGTTCCAGAAACACTGCGTAGTCCCAGATGTCCATCTTCTCGAAGCCCCCCGGGATGCAGTTCTCGGCAAAATTCTTCTTTAGATCCACTTTATCTGTAATGCCACCATGGGAAAGATCCCCACCGGCAACCTGCGCCAGCATTTGTTTCATATATTCGCAAGGGGCATCGTCCTTAATCTTGATATTGATTTCAGACTGAGTATAAACATAATTGGCAATCTGATTATAATCTTTTCGATTGTCCACACCGTTCTTCTGCAGGTACTTCTTCGGGAAGATATGGTGGATGTCTCCGCGCTGCTCAATAAGAGACTGCACGCTAATCTGCTTAGATAAGAAGCCCCTGGCTCCCATCTTTACCTGCGCCATCAGGAACACTAGGAAATACGGGCTGCTGGCTACGGAGGTATCCAACCTGGAAACAAGAATGTTATTCCAGAATGCCTCAGATAATTCACCAGCCTCGGTGGTTGCCACGAACTTCACAGGATCTTGCTCTGTAAAGCGTTTAATGTCATAATCAAAAGAAGACTCTGCAGAACCGGAATAACGACCAGTCAGCATGGACAGAACAATCCATTTGCGTACAAGAGTCTCAATAACTGCAGCGTTCACATTCTGTTCTCGAAGCGACAGATACAGGATATAACCGAAGTTCAGCACGTTCTGGGAACGTACCATCGAGGAGTCCACAATGCCAGTGGAACGAACAATCATCAGATAGCGTTTGAAGTTTGTCTCACTCACAAACGCTTCAACGCCCTGACGGAGCTTTTTGAAGGAATCCTCGGCAATGCTCTCCAGATTCTCTCTGGTTTCGAAATCACGGCCCGAAAGCAAACTCACCAAGTCGGCGATCTTACCACGGTGGAATTTATGCGTAAAAGGCACACGCAGAATATCCGTGTAGTTTGGAACATAAATGTCCTCCTGTTCCTTGACTACCCACTTAATTTTTTGCAAGGCACCGGTTTTTGCAAATTCCGTATCGTTCTCCACAATGGTCTCAAAGTCCGCTGGCCGCTTCATGAAATGGCAGAAGTAATCAATCATCTTCCGAATCTCCGTGCCGCCATATTTGTCATCTGCTGATATTTTTGACATTGCAAAATCTGCCTGAGACAGAACGACGCCCTGAGAATTGATACGGATAAAGATGTCCGTAACCTCATCAATACTGAGGCTCTGGTTCAGATCGGTTACACCGATGTTGATGTCCAGAACTTTTTTCAGCTTGCTAATCGTCTTGGAAATGGCGCTTTCCTGGCCGGTCAGTTCGTTTATCTGGCAGTAAGAAATGATAAATGGGAACTCTTCAAACGTAGCCTCAAACACCTTAGAAATGTCTGGGATCCACTTGCTGTCTTTTTCAATGGCCGGGTTGCAAACTTCAAATGTCTCTGTCTGAGGATTGAAAGCAATCTTTATAGGCTTCTTTTTGTAGTTCGCATCGGTAACATACATTCCTGCAATAGCGGCCTGCAATGCAGTTACGCGCTGCTGGCCATCGATCAGGATTTTCTTTCCGATGGACATAGTTCCGTCTTTCAGGCGGACATCCGGATTCTTCCAGACGATAATGTAGCCAACCGGGAAACCCTTATACAGAGAATCCAGCAGATCGCGCACCTTAGTAGAATCCCAAACAAACGGGCGCTGAATTTCAGGAATTGCGACTTCGCCAGACTTAATCCAGCTTATGATATTCTGTACTGACGTGCTGTAAACATCAAACTGCGCCATAATTTCTCTCCTTTACTCAACGCCCAATGCTTTAAATACGGCATCTTCCGCACTCTGGTATGGAATCAGTTGAAATGCACTCATTAATTCCGGCGGGACAGTGGAAAAATCGATAAAAGATGTGCTTGGGATTAAAATTTTCTTTGCCCCGCTGTCCAAACAAACCTGCAACGTATTAGCCAGCTCATCCACTTTTATCATGGTCCCGCTGATTGTGATATCGCCCAAAACCACCAGGGAGCTTTGAACTGGCTTTCCCAGTGCAATAGAACATAAGGCGATCAGTGTCGGCAGTGCCAGTTTCCCGGTCATTCCGATACCCTGAAGGTCTTGATAGTTGACGATATAATCCTTTGTCGCTGCGCTGATGGAGCCGCTGATCCGGTTGCCATTAGCCTTTAGGAAATTAAAAGCTGTATTTGTTGCTTCACGGGCATCTCTGTCAGATCCAATGCCCGTACGCTCGAACTTGCCGCTGCCCGGCAGCATCTGGCTTTCGAGGCGGAATACGCCAATCATACCACTCTTCCCACGAGATACCGTGTAGACCTGCCCGGGATTGCATATTCCTTCCGGGATCAGCTTTCCTCCACTCTGCTCTGGTACCGAGACATAATGTTCAGACATATCCTCCAAATCTATGTAAGAGAAGTTGACGTCGTAGAACTCCATGCCGCCCAGCTTTTTCAGCTGCTCTTTTACACGACGACGCATCTCAAGTGCCAGTTTCAGTACCTCTTCCAGCTGCTCTTTGGTAAATTCACCATCCGGATACAGAAGCTTGAGATATCCGTCCACCATCTTCCGAACCGCAATGGTATCGCGTTGATTCAGGTTTCGCCCCAACCGGAAATAGTGGTCAAGGGCGTCTCCGTACTGCTCTTTGCGGAGTTCACGGATGAACTCCGCAAGATAATCGCTGATAAATCCATAATCATTGGTAAAGTGCTCCGGTCGAAACTTTGGGATCTCCCAGCCGGGAAGATAGCAGTGGATCCGATCAAGGAAGGCCGTATCCATACCCATTTCCGGCGGGAATGGATCAAACAGGCTGCTGGTTTTCAGCAGCACATCCACGCTTTGGTTGATGTTGCCCACAAAAACCATGGAAGCAGAAGCCGCTTTTTCTTCTTTCCCGCGGGCGAAGGAACCGGAAGCCATGTAGTCCTTCATAATCTGAACGCCGTCTTTATCCTTGAATCGGATACCGGCGACCTCATCAAAGGCTACGCAGTCCCAGAGGCCAACCAACCCCACCGTCTTGCGCCCCATGTTATAAAAAAGATTTGCTACGGTTGTCTGTCCGCCAGACACAAGAATACTGTTCGGCGAGATCTCTTTGTATAGATGTGACTTGCCCGTGCTGCGGGGTCCAAGCTCACAGAGGTTGAAATTGTTCTCCACCAATGGAATCATTCTGGTCAGGAGCAGCCATTTCTCGCGTTCTGTCAATTCGTCCGGCTCCATACCGATGGAGCGAAGGAGAACGTCCATCCATTCTTCCTTTGTAAACGCCTTCCGCCCCTGCTTCAGGTCGGACATCTCAATATGGGGCATCTGAATCGGTGTCAGTTTGCGGATCTTTATAGGGTAATCATCTGGCTTTTTCTTTTTGGACGGGATTTTCTCGCCAAACATAGATACGGAAACAATGTTGTTCCCAAAGCCTTCCTCATCAGATGTGTATTCCAGCTGGACAATGCACCAAATACCGCCGCAAAGAAGGCGGTCAAATTTTTCCGGATACTCATCGGCGATAGGAACATTGGTCAGCCCGAGATTAGAGAAAGAAGCAAGATAACTGTTTTTCTTGATATCCAGCGTCACTGTGACCATATCAATGACCGTATGGCTACCTCTGCTGCGAAGTTTTGACAATATTTTCTGCGCCTCATCTGGGCGCACAAAATTGTCTGCCAAAATTCGCTTCACATTCTGGACGCCTTTTTCGATGACTTCTTCATCATCAGAGCTGCAATACTGCCCCAGAAGGAACTCGAGGACATATACGGGCACATTGGCCCCCTCTTTAATTTTCTTCGTTAAGTCTTTTCGGACAATTTTGCCGTCGAAGTTCTGACGCAGTTTGCCTTTGATTATTTCGCGGGTGCTTACGCCCTCTTCCAGTGTATCCATGTTGCGTCCTCCTCCGAACAACCTTTATCAAAAGAAATTGAACTCATCCACCGCAAACGCAATATCAATCTGGAATTCCTCACGCTGCGGAGCCTGAAGGCCGCTTTCATCCGCGATGACCAGATAATAGCTGTCGCGATTGCTGTATTTCTGGGAGCGCAGATTGAAACTGCAGCGGAAGGTCCTGTCCTGACCGTTTCGGCTTGTTTTGTCTGCGATGATCTTGCTTGTATCACTGATCTGCTTTCCATTGGAATCAGTAAAGTAGACCAGATAAGTGGCTGCCTCCCGATTGCCGCCCACAGCCTCTGTCTGATAGAAGTTCAGCGAGAAAATCATGTTGCTGATCTTCCGGTTGGCAGACAGCAGGTTCACCACTACCGGCTTCGTGTCGATTTTATCCCTGTTGCGCTGGTATGCTTTTGTGGACGAACGAAGATGCTGGTATTGGATCACCGGCACAACCATTTCCTGTAGACTGGCTCCGCCATGAACAAAATTAAGGCCGCCGCCGTTCATCTTGATCCGAATGTTCTCTCTTGGCGCGTACGCCTCATAGTCCGCAGCCCCATCAAGAAATTTCACCGGCATCAGATAATCCGGGCTTGTGCCTGCCTGGGTGATGGCATAGCGCCTGCCATATTCCACGGTATGCTTCGCGAAACCGGACTTGTCCACCTTGTCATCTTCCTTCAGGGGGCTGTAGGTGTACAGGAAGCCGTGATCGGCAGTCATGTAAACTCTGGTGCCGCCAAACTCATTGACGATAATGCGGACCAGATTCTTGATCTCTTCAATCGCCTCATCACAGGCCGGGAACACAGCGCTGTCTGAGGTGTGGCTGGCTTCATCGATTTTATCGTGATAGATATACACAATGTCCATGCCCTTGACCAATGCCTGCCGGTCAGAGCGTTTCATCTTGACGATGTTCTTATACTGAAGGGCCACACTGGCCCCGTGTGCATCCTTCAAAACCTTGTCCCGGTTTGGCATTTCGGTGGGCTTGCCGTCCGCAAAAACGGCAAGACCGCCAGCAACTTTCGGCTGTACGCTTAAGGTTTTATGAGGCAGCAAAGCCGCCATACCAAATTTGGTAATGGTGGGGAAAATACCCTCACAGCTGCTCAGCTCCACCTTGCCCTGCATTTCGCGCTGAAGCTGTTCAGACAGGGAGGCAGCAACCTCATAGCGGAGCGCGTCGGAAATAATAACATAAACCTTGTTGTCGTTTCCCGCGATTCTGCCGCGATAGAATGCCGTCTGCTGCGGCACTTCCAGGATGTGTCCGTACGCCGCAAGCTGCTCAGCACAGATATCCGACCAGTTCTGTCCCAGGGAACCGAGGAACCAGTGCGTGTACAGGCCCTCTACCTTTTCCGTTACATGCTTAAACAGGTCGTCCAGCAGTGGGTTGGAAATCCGTAACGAACGTTGGAAACAAAGGTGGTACTGCCGGTAATAGCTGTCCATCTTATAATAATCGCTGGTATATTCCTTCCACACCTTGTGCGGCTCCACCGTATGAAAACCGGCAGAGTGCTCCAGGAAGAACGCCTGCATGTTGGCAACCTGAAGAATTCCTTCATAGTAACAGGCTGTATCCGCATACCAGGCAAGTGTCCGGCGCTTTTCGACTGCCTTTTGTATGGCGTCTACATTGATGATGTGGTCGCTGATTTCCGTCATCAGCATAGTCAAGATGCATTCATTGATACAGGGGAAGCACTCCGTATCCACCAAATCCTCTGCCGCCAGCCGGCAGAACCGGTCGGGAAGCCTTGCTTCTTCCTCTACGTACCGGGCTACCTCGTAGAGCTGCCCGCAATCCTCGCTGTGAAGCCAGTCGGATACCAGATCATAACAATACGCCTGATGAGGCATAGAAAGGAAGGCATCCAGCCCTGCCAGATTGTCCTGGTGTATGGTTCTGGTGGATGCAGTCAACAAAAGATGAATCGCCAACCGTCCGAGGTTCGATTCCTCACCTTCGTTGTAGCCGGTTGCCCGTGCCACCATGGCCCAGAACGCATTCTGTGCGCCGTAGGTTACAAAGCTCTGGTAAACGCTGTTCTCCTCTATATCCAATCCGGAGCGAATGACCGCACGGATGATGCTGCCCAGCTGGGTATCGGAAATGCCGCAAAGCGCCGCCATGACAGCAAGATGCATCTGGGAAGCCGTGCTGATGTTGATGTTCAGCCTGGCCACTGCGTCACGCCGCGCCTTGGCATTGAAGAACTTCCGGTAATGCTTCACCTGCTTGCGGATAATTTGAGTAGACGGCAGGCCCATCTCATCCATCCAGATGGAATTCAGATCAGCCCGGAACTCCTCGCTGTACAGCTGCACATTGATAAGCCAGTTGTCGTCATCGCGCTGAAACGAACGGGGATCGTAAACAAGGAAGTTGTCATGGGTTCTTTCCTCGCAGAGCAGCTTCTTTACCGCAAAGGTGTTGTTCCCGGTCAGGACAATCACCTCGGCATGATTCAACTCCAGCTCGGATAGCTTGTCTTCAAACTCCCGGTCCTCATCGCGCCAGAAGATAATCCGGCGCTGGTAAAATTCTGGCAGCGGCGCCGCAAAACGGCGATTCAATTCCTGGATGATTTTATCGGTTTCCATCGGTATTTCCCTCTTCCCCGGCAATTTCAACGCTGTTCCTGCCCTGCTGGGAGGTACGCTTCCTCGTCTGATATTCCAAATACAGTTCTTCGGCAAGATATTCGTCACTCATGCAGTGCAGATCGGACACGCCATCCCGAAGGAGTGGATAAACCTGCGAACCATAGAAGAAATCCAATGCAGCGTCCAGGGAAATGCCTGCCTTTTGCGCAAAGCATTCCATCACACGGGCATATTTCTTTTGGAGCAAAATCGGGTTTGCATTCATACCTGTTCACTTCCTTCAAAATGCAGCTGTGCCAATGCCTTTTCCGTACGGAAACAAATTTGCAGATTTGGTTTTTCATACCGCAGACGGCTGATCGCTTCCGCTTTGTCAATCAGTCCATCAAAGAACAGTTCCACGGTATTGAACACCTTATCATTTGCCACGCCGCCGATTACGAGATCATAGTCTGTACAATCCTTTCCGCTTCGGCAGTTCAAAATAAAATCCAGCCACTGCTCGGAATAGGTATCAAATTTCAGCGTTTTCAGCCCAGCCTCCTGTGCCTCGTCGAAGGAATAGCGGGAAATAATTCCATCTTTTCCCCTGCGCTTGAACTTGCCGCACCACTTTGCAGCCTGCTCATAAAGCGGGGTGGTATAAAATCCAAGGCCAAAATCCACATTGGGTCTGGAATGCTTCAAATCGGGATGGGGAATTTCCAGAAAAGAACCGTGATAAACGATCATACTTCCACACCCCTTTCCTTCATCACATCGACAAGGTCATTCACAATGTATTCCTTGCTCTGGGTATGCAAAATCTCATATTCCGGCACAATGTATTCGTTCAGGATACGGCTCTTTTGGGTAAAGGCTTGATAGACCTGTTCCGCACCCACCCCCAGTCTGGCGGCAACATTTTCGATGCAGAATACGGCAAATTCCAATTCCCTGGAATTTTTGATGGTTCCTTCCAGCATACTGTTCCACGCCTCCTCACTTGATTTTTGCCAAAACATCCTTGAAAATTTCGTAGTTGTGCTTCACGCCGTCGTCCAGGTCGATGGAAATCATCTGGTCAGCCAGATGGTGAATCTTTTCTTCGTAGACATGGACCTCGGCGGCCTGCTCCTGTAGTTTCTTCAGCTGCTTGTTAAGCTTCACCCGTTCGCTGGTGGAAGCGGTAGCACTGCGGTTTTCCAGATCAGCAATAGCAGTACGGTAGCGGGACTGCTGTTCATGCACATAGTCCGTGCGGATCCGGGCAATGGTGTCTTCTCTGTAGCGGTGCATATAGATCAGGCACTTGAAGCCGTTTTTCTTACCGCTGTCAAACTGCCAGTAGATGGGACGCTTCTGGTAGATTTTGCAGTGGTCACTATAGAAGTCGTTCAGGAAGTAGCTGCGGATGACCTCTTTCGGCCGACCCTTGCCGCCAAGGGCATCGGCAATGAAGCGGAGGTTCGATTCCAGACTCTGCTTTCCATAGACGGTTTCGATGAATTTGATGAAGCGGCCAACGATGTCGTCCTCGAAGTATTCGTCATCGCAGATGGGGATAATATTATCTGTATCCGGGCTGTAGGTGCAGTCCAGCCACTGTCCATCCACTTGGATTTGATACCCCTTGTTCACCGCAATTCGGACGCCGCCAAAGGTGATGGTATCCCCGTTTTCCGCCAGTGCATTCCGCCGATAGGTATCCTCCCACTCGCCGCCAGCGTAGACCAAGCCGGAGCGGTTCAGGGAGTACCGGCCAAACATACAGCCCACGGCGTAGGAAATCAGGCTCTTGATATCCCGCTGGAGGTCTGCTTTGCGGACGGTCACATCCCTGTCCTCCACCTCCGGGGTCAGCTCGTTTTGCAGGCCGTAGATCTCGATGAAGATGCGGTTCAGTTCTTCCTCGTTGGCTTTCAGCTTCTGGAAACGGGTTTCACACTCGTTTTCCCAGCACATATAGCATTCAGCCAGGTCGATGCTGTCAATGTCATCAAAAAGCAGGCGGTTCTTAGGAATCACGGAAATCAGAGGGTGGCGCTGGAAATCCCAAGAGGTTTCAAAGGAGTCCCAATCTATTCTTGACAATTTAATATTTTCATCACACATATTGTCAATTTCCTGTTGCGGATTATCAAGAAGTGGTAATTTTTCTATATCTCCACTAACTATACTCATTCCGGGCGATATCACCTTGACAAAATATTGGCAAACTTTGCTATTCATAAAGGAAAGAATATAGTTCATATCATCCTGAGCCGGAAAGCCCTTTAAGCCTACAGAGCTAAACACAAAGCCTACTGGCGAATAGCGAACAGACAATTCCGAAGCAATTTTCGACCATGTTAGCCCCTCACGGAAATAGTATTGTCTTGATGGCAAGCGATTTCCCATTTCAAGCAACCTATTATAACTATTAGTATCAAAACGAATTACTCGATCATTATTTCCATACCACTTCCTATATGTACCACCTTTGTCTATGGGAAAATAAGTTAGACAGGATGCATGGGCCGACTCGGTTGAAGTATAGTTAAAGCCAAGCTCAGTATAAGACGGTTCAAACCAATATCGAACAAACATTTCATCATCACCTGTGGATGTTCCCTGCTTTGGCATTAGTTTTTCTCTAAGTGCGCTTCCTCTCCTAAAATCACAAATTGCAATGTCTGAAATGTAGTAAGCAAAGGGCTCACCTGGAATGTCTCTAAATTTGCCGACATCCCGAACATTTCTTGTTAACGGGTCAAAGAAAGCACTCTCTTTAGCATCCTCACCAGTGAAGCTCGTTAAATTTATGAACGAAGTATTATAGTTTGCAATATAATTACTGTTCATGTAGCAGAACGCCGTTGTTTGAACAACTTCCCCGTTAATCTCATCGAACGCACGTGTGCCTAAATGGTTCATACAAATAAGAAGTTTTTCATAGAGTTTTTCACGAATCTTTTCAAAGCGGGCTTGAAACATCCATGTGGATTGTGTAATCATGGAAACATATCTTCCTGAAAACACAAAATTTCTTTCAATAAAGGCAGCATACAGGTCTGCCTTGCTATCTTCATAATTATCTTTGATGTATTCTAGCAACGTATTTCCCATATTGGGACTTCCAATGTAAGGAGGATTCGTCACCACCACATCATACTTCTGCGCCAGCATAGCGGCAATCTCAACCAGACGCCACAGCTTTTCCTTGGTTTCCCCCAAATTGCCTGCATCAAAATCCAGCTGTCCAGAGTAGTCCACCGTACCGACAAAGCGATACAGCAGTTCCCAGTCGTAATCCTTGACAATGAGGATGGAGCCATATTCTTTTGCGTCCTGCATGGCATCCAGCAAATCCGTCATCTGATCCAGTGCCATATTCCGCTCGATATCGCTCATGCTCCAACCGAAATACTTGAGGGAACCGCGGCTGATGGTGTTGCTCTCGCAGATGGCGTACACATAGGGCTGGGGGACATCAGGATTGCCGTCCTCGTCTTTCCGGGTCAGAAAACGCCGGTCATACTGCCGGGCCTTCATCATCACAGCGAAGTAAGAAAGTTGCGCTGCCCGGTCATCAATGTCCAGACCATAAAGGTTGTGCGCCACAATACTGGCTACCGCTTCCTGGGTGGTATAGCCGTAGCTCTGGTAGATTTGCATCAGCACATCGAACATGTAGGCAAGGATATGACCAGAACCACAGCAGGGGTCAATGCACTTAATCTGTTCCGGTGTCAAAGCTGCACATTCCTTACGGATTGCATCCATCTGTGCCTGTACTTCTGGTTCCTGAGGTGCATCAAAAAGGTAGTATTTCCAGCGAGAGATCATGAGTTCATTCAAATCTCCCGGGCGTTCATCATATTCATCTCTAGCGCTGCCAGCGTTGTGTTCAACCCAAAGACGGCCCAAGCTGTTCTCCACCATATAGCGCACGATCCAGTCCGGAGTGAACAACTGAGTGGCGGCAGGAATGTTCTCCTTGGTGATCTTCACATTCTTCTTTAGAGCGGCGAAAACTTCATCCTTTTTCTCACTGTTATAGTACTGATACAGCCAGCCGATGATCTGTACCTGATCTGTCCAGTCTTTCTCTGGAATCAGTTCGATCATCTGCTGAATGACGCTGCCTTTCCGGAGCAGATTGTCCGGGAACAGAAGCTCCGTATAATCCGCGATTCTTTGGAACATTCCTGGCAGGATTCCGCTCAGTGCGTTACACTGGGTAATGAGCAGCAATTTATACAGTTCCTCTTTTTTATCGGCATTCTTGAGCTGATAGACCTTCTCCTTGTCCAGCCCCTCCAACTCCAGGTCGATGGCCTCAGTCAAGATTTTGGGGTTAAATTCACCCGCATCATCGGTAAACACCCGCACGTGGGTAGGCAGATAGCGGTTGACCTCCATAAAGCGCAGGGCAGCAAAGCGATTGAACCAGGTATAGGCCACCTCTTCCATGACCTCCCGATAGCCCTTCTGCTGGATCTGGGCAATCAACGCCTGACGCTGTTGTTTCTCGGTGGGCGTCAAAACCCTGCCCCGAACACTGTCCGCCGCTGGATCTCCAAAGCCTTCCTCGCTGATGTCATACAGCGCCGCCCGCTGGGACACCCGGGAGATCAACTCCCGCCGCGCCCAGACTGCGTATTTTTTGATCGCATTTTTATCCATAATATATGTACCTTTTATCCGTTATTCTGCTTTGCGGCAAGGCGATCCCGGTAGTATTGAAGGACAAAAAGTTTAACACCTGCCATCTGCTCGCGTCGCTCTGCCTCAATACAGCGTCTTATTTTTTCGTCGAGAAAATCAATAGTAAGCGTCCCCGCTTCCTGACGCTCTAAGCATAAGCTTTCAGTATCTTTGAAAAGATCTCTACGTTTCTTTACCAGTTCTGTTGTCGTATCTTGCGTACATATATGATTTTCGTCCAGCTTACCGTTCAGAAACAGGACTGCATCCAAATCATGCTGCAATATCTGCTGTGACCAAGTCTCAGACTCCCGAATACTGATGACTCCATCACTATCATAAGTGATTAGTTTCATCATTTCCTCGTTTCTTGGGTCAATAACCATGCTATCGTTATCTCCCTTTTTTGCATCACAGCAGATAACCCGCTCTTCTCCTTCACCAAGTGCAACATCACTGCCACCCTTACATGTTCCAAGGAAATTGTAATAATCTATTGCCTTTTCTTTGTCCCTGCTCAATGGAGAAAAATGTTCGATAGTCATTTTATCTCCATCATGTTCAATAGGAAGCATACAATATGCACACAAACCGTGCTGTTCCTTCAACAACGCGTCCCGAATCGTTTTTTTCGGAAGTTCGTCAAAGAAATTCTTGCGAAGTTTATTAGCCCATCGATGTCTTTCATGCTCAGGAAGAGCGCCCAAGTTGCAGGGAATACTGGCCCATGACGGTCTGGCTTTTAGTTGTGTGATTTTCTGCTGAACCTCTTCTGGGCAAGGTCCTTTCTCTATATATAGCATAAACCTCTCCCACTCTTAAAAGTCCAACTTACGCTTTGCGCTTTTTACTTCTGCATTATCGGGGCCATAAAGATCAAGCATTTTTTCGTACATATCCTGTGCCACGGTCATATTGTTATGATAATACGCATTTTCAAAGTTCTTCTTTAAAAGCTGTAACTGTTTGGGAATCCCAGAACTTCCTTGCCGAAGTTCAACAACATCATTTATAGAGTAAGCATAGGCTTGAGAGGGGTAATCCACTTCGTGGTATTCATTAATATGAATTATTTTTGCTGTTTTACAGGAGGAAATAACAATCGGCGCATGGGTTGCAATGATAAATTGAATATTAGGGAATGTTTCTGCCAGAGCGCCAACTGCATTCCACTGCCATTTAGGATGCAAATGCATGTCGATTTCATCAAGCAGTACAATGCCTGATGCATCCGAAGAATCCTTCATAGTAGGATTCAACTGCGCCAGACGAAATGCAAGGTCCATTGCGATCCAAAGAACAGATTGATATCCTGCACTTAGGAACGTAACGGGGAGCTCGTCATCCCCCTCTCTATAAACGATATCACGAAAAACAGAAGAATATCGAACAGAAGGATTCGTTGCAAGCTCATTCATGCTTCTCATTATTTTAGAAATGGTATTATTGAACAAATCTATTTCTTGAATTTCTGTATTCTGAAAATGCGCTTCATAAGACATTTTCATTATCCATTCCATAATGCTGTTTTTGCTAGGAATGCCATCTAGGCTGCCAATGTAACCGCAGCGTCTGTCATTTAACTCGTTCTTTTGTTTTTTTCCAAAGTCCGCTCTCTTAGAAGAGATAACACGCGAAATGCTCATATAAGAAAGAATAGGAAGGACTGCATCTACATCGTTCGCAATATTCTGTAAATACTTCTTTGCCTCACTACCTGTTGTGAGTGACTTTCCATATCCCGAAGGATCATCTCTTCTGCGGCTACAGTAAATCATTTCTCCATCAACGTCAATTGCTAAATTAACTCTAGGCCCAGCATATGAAATCACATTAGAGGCATTTGTTACTCTCAAAACTTTTTGGCGAAAATCATCCTTCTGAAATCCATTTGCAGGAACGCCAGGAATGCCACTTAATAGGCCGTTTAGTCCGACTGCCAAAGCTTCCAAAATAGAGGTCTTACCTGCGCCATTATCACCGATAATCAAGTTTATACCAGGATTAAATTCCAAATCGATGTTCTCAATTCCTCGGAAATCCTGAATATTTGCATCACTTAGAAACAAATTGCATCACCTTTCCTTGAATACTCGATATTCAAAAGTTTAACCACGTATCATGAAAAGAATCACTATTTTATCTCAAAAACTCAGTCATCTTTTTTACGGAATGAGCTTCCCTTATTTCAGCTGAATCCCATCACAGCCCTTCATCAGCTGTTTTAGCTGCTGGCGCATTTTCTCAACATAGGCATCAATGTCCGCTTCGCTTTCCAGGCGTTTCGTCGGGAAGATGACCTGCCGATTGTACGACTTGATAATCTTCTTCGGCGCGGGAGGTGTTGTGGTTCCGCCACTGGTATAGGTTACAGGCGGCTTCGGTTCCGGAGGTACTAACATCACCTCAATGCTGCCGCAGGCGGAATCCTTGTACTGTAGCATCGGCGGAACGAGACCATCCAGCAGAGCAAGGCTCTTCAGTTCCTTGATGGTGTCCCGCTTCTGTGTATAATACTTATCTGCCTTGTCGACAATATCTCTCGTATTGGGGTTTCCGTTTGCTGCCTGGTGGATGGCACCCATACACTGGGTTACAATCTCCATCACTTCCTCACGCTTTGCCGCCAGCAAACGATTGTGTCCTTCCTGGACAGTTGCCATCAGGCCGTTCAACTCAGGTATGTGCTTGTAGCGAAAGCCACCGGACACCGATGTAATCAGGCGAATCTGGTTCAGCGCATGGTTTGCTTCCGGCTCATGAGAGAGGTAATCCAGCTCATTGCGCAGATCCAGCTCCATCTGGGCAGCCGCGTCAAAAATCTGCACCTGATTCTTGAAGAACCCCTCCACCTGCGCCAGACTCTCCTTGCTGTCAAAGAGGTCATCTTCCCGCTTCAGGAGACGGTCGATCAGGGCAATGTTATCCTTCTGCTGAGAAAGAATATCCGCCATCAGCTGAATCGCTTGCTGTACCTTATCCCGGTCCGGGTACTTTCTGCCGGACTGATAGCGCTGGTCTAGGGCTTCATAATGCGCTTTCTGATCCGTGAACTTGCGGACAATAAAGGCGACCATGCCGTCCTCATTGTCCGGCACATCCATGATGTCGAAATATTCACGCAGAAGTTCCTTCGCCGCTTTCATTTTCTGAGCAGAGACCATGTGCCGCACGGAGATACTGGTCTTGCCGATCTCGCTCTTTTTCCGCAGCATATCCGGCAGCTTCGGGTTATCCGGCTGGATGGTCGTGCCGCCATATTTGATGGTGACTTTCTGCTGCACGATCAGCAGAGCAGCCACAGCAGCCACATCGATTTCCTTCCAGCCATAGGGGATCCCCTGATAGCGGCTCTGAACGTCAGCCATGGAAGTGGGCAGCTTGATCCTGTCCTGAACAATCAGGTATTCCTCCATCTTCGCCGCTGCATCCCGGTTCGGTTCCGTGCCAGGGATCATTTGTTCCGCGCCGGAGAGAATATTCAAAATGTCCCCATCCGTTTCCGCGTTTTTCGTAATCAGATTCAGTTCACTGTACACATGAACGACAAGATATTCCAGCGCCTGCTCGATCCTGGACTTGGCATCGCCGCTGCGAATCTCCAAATGCTCACCATCCACATAGAACGCCGCTGCCTCGATGGCTTTTTTCAGCTGTTCCATGGCATCCTGCTCATAGCGGCTGGCTTCCTCCTGCTTGTCACGAATGATATCCTCCACGGACTTCGGCAGCTGGGCTATGCGCTGCTTCGCATATTTGCGGATCTTCATGGCGCTTTCCAAATTCTCGTAATACAGAGAATTCGGAAGAACGACAATTGCCTGACCTCTGGACTCCGTCATGAGGCGAAGCTCGCTTTTTTCGACAGCGTCCGTTGCCACAGTCAGGAAGCGCAGCTTCATGCCGCCGGTGGAAGCGCCTGTGGTTACGCCGTCCACCATCTTGTCAAAGTCAAAATCGTATTTTCCATAGCGGAACTTTTTGGTGGTGAAGATATCTCCGTAAATCATCTGCGCGATACGATCCACAATGGCCGCAGTATCTACGCTGGTGTTCCGTATTTCCCGCTGGATGTCCTGCTCCTCGTCGGTCAGGAAATTATAGATATCCCCGGACCTGCCAATATAGTTCTGGCTGAGAAGACGGTTCAGGGATTCCCTCGTTTTCTCACGGAGAGTAATTTTGTCAGTACGGATATCGTCCGCCATCAGGATGACAATATTGTCAATGTTGGCAGGAATATCGTCCACATAGCGGATCAGATACAGGAGCTTCAGCACATCCACATCCTGGGCTTCGATACCATCGCCGCTGTCTGCCGCTTTCTGGCAGCGCTCGATCACCCGGCGGATAGAACCATCCAGGAAGGTATGCACGGTATCATAGAAGCGGAAGAACGGCACAAGGGCATATTCATCCTCGGTCTGGATCTTCTGCGCTGCTTCCTGGAAGCCGGAAAGCATGGAACGCTCGCCGCCGGACAGGTGCTTTCCGGAATTTCCGTGTTTCCGAATCTCGGCAAAGACCTTCTGCATGACAATAAACTGATAGGGCACGAAGGGGAAGTTAACTGCAAATTCATTTGGGCCGGTGTATCCCTTGATATCCAGAATGGAATCGGTGAAGCTGAACAGATTCCGAAGAACAGAATCATTCCGGTCGTACAGCTTCTCCAGCGCGGTTTCCGCCCCCGGCTTTTTCTTCAGAATACGCTTCTGGATCACTTCATCCACAGAGGAGGACGACAGGCTCAGCCGAGTTTTAAATCTTGCCTGAATACGGGAGAACTCATCGGCGCGAACCTTAATGATCTCGTCAATGGCTTCCTGCCCGGTGCACACCACCCACACTTTGCCGCCGCATTCGCTGCCAATCTTCTCAGTCAGAGATTGAAGATTCAGCAGCATATCGGTATCCGTGCCCACATACTGGCCAACTTCGTCGATCATGAACAGCAGGCGGAAGTTATCCGGCTTGCTGCCTACATAGGACTTGATGTCCTCCACCAAACGGGCAATGGAGAACTCAACAGCCGTCTTGTCGGTAAACCAGCGCTTTGCATCCTCCTCGCTCATATCCAGGACTTCCATCAACGTTGGAATAATGAACTTTCCGTTGAACGCAAAGGCCTTACGCTGGTCGATCCACGGCTTGCCCTTTTTCTCCTCAAACACCCGGCGGAATTCTTCGGTTTTTCCCAGCTGGTCAATATACTGCTCCAACATGGCAACCTTCAAGTTTTCGCCATAGAAGCCCAGGTGATTGTAGAACATCTTGGCAAAAACCCGGAGCACCGCCGTTTTGTCCTTGTTGATGGAACCTTCAATATCGATATTGAACAGAATGGTTTCCGTTTTGCCCCGGGTTGCGCGGTCAATCAGCAGGAAGGTTGCCGGATCCTCCTCAAACTTCTTGCGAAACAACTCTACCGTGGTCTCGCCGTCAATCTTCCTGTTCTCCAAAATATAGGACAGCATTTTCAGGAAGTGAGATTTACCGCTTCCAAAGAACCCTGAAATCCAAACGCCAATATCGGCAGTTGGCTTTTCAAAGGCATCACTGTAATAATCAAAAAAAGAAATGAAATGCTTTTTCAGTTCGCGGGTAATGACATATTCCCGCACTTCCTGCTTGATGACATCAGTGGCATCCTGGTCAACCTTGATCACGCCGTTGATTGGACGGTTGATATCTTCGGCAAACATGTCCCGAATCAACATGGTCAGTTCCTCCTTAAATCACATTGAACGCTCTATAATAGTCGTTCGGCTGTAGTCTGTTGAACAATTTCAGATGGTAACGGTCAAACTCTCCGGGATACATGACCAAGATCGGCACATCGGAAAAGTACGGCTGCAACGCTTCCAACAGGGTGTGTACCCGCATGAAGGGAAACGCATCTCCTACACCGGTCAGCAGCAGCACATCTCCCAGCTTATGAGGAGAATACTGAATTTTTTCAATAAATTCATCTGTGCCAATCGCCGAGTGGAGTTGCTCCAGAAGGAATTCGCTCCCATCGGATTCTTCCATCTCCGGGATAGCATCCGTGATGTCCAGCTCATCACAGATGGAGAGAAAAATTTTATATAAATTGCATTCGATCAGTCTGCAAGGAACCCGCTGATCTGTCGTGATCTGGTCCACAAAATGCTGAACGGCCATCTCATCAGCAGGGTCGTAACAGAAAATCCGGATGTTGACTTCATTGCTTAAGCCCTTACCCTCCAGGAAGTCTGGCTCCTGAATCAACTGGCGAAGTTCATCCAGTCGTTCGTTTATGGATTTCATTTACCGCACCTCCTCAAGAGAAATAGTTAAATGCCGGGAATGCGATTTCGTCATGATGCTCCCGGATCGCTGTCTCAAGGACGGGATTCAGCCAAACCGGATTCAGATGATTGGCATTGGTATCGTCCAAATACTCGTTTTCTACCAATATACGGGCAAGTACCTGTTTGATTTTTGCGATGGTATTTTCACTCCATGTGGCAACCCCATCGTCCTGCTCCTGCAAACGAAGAAAAAAAGTGTTCAAGTCAATTTTCCCAAATGAGTTGTCCCGCATTCGGTATTTCTCACCAATCACCGTAATCATGAAATCCCATACCAACCGATACTGCTTCATCATGGCATACAGACAGATCTGCTTTGCCACGTCAGACGGCTGCCCAGCCAGAGCCGCCACGAGGGTAGTGTCATTCATCGTCCGCAGCCGATTGATGCAGGTCTGTGCCATTTTTCGTACAGATTTTTCTGTAGGATATTGAAACAAGTTTTCTGATACAATTTTATTGACAACCGCTTTGTCGCCCAGACCATCACACATCAGTTTGGCCGTTGTACGGGTTTCATAGAATAAATACTGCTCTCTAGTCAGCACCGCACTGTACGGACTGGCCGCACGGCGTGCTGCAATTGATTTTTCTGCCATTGGATATTACCTCCATGTGCGGAAAGGAGTCGTTACGGGGCGCCTGTCATCCATTTCCGATTTCTAACTTCACATTTTGTCCGGAAGGATTTCAAGGATATCATCCACCGAACAATTCAGCGCCAGACAAATTCGAGCCACTACCTCCATGGAGACAATCTCGTCTCTTCCCATTTTACTCAATGTACTGGCGCTGACATTTGCTAACTTGCACAGCTCTTTTTTCTTCATTTTCTTGTCGATCAGAAGCTTAAATAATTTATTATATGAAACCGCCATGCTTTCTCCTCCTTGCATAGGGATGCCGATTAGAATATCAATTCTTTCTTTATAGCATAACACAAATACGGACGAATGTAAATTATTAATAACGAGTTCTCGCAAGTTTTTAAGTATTAGGAAATCCTCGACCAATTCCAAATAAAAGGATCCTCTTTTCAAATCTCCCACATTTTGCCGTCTTTTCAGCTCGCCTACTCCAGTTGTTCCAGTGTATAACTACGAGCAACTGCTGCCATATAGGTGACTTCCAGAAGGTCAGTCAGCTCCTCAATAGGCTTCTTTATGGTATTGAACCAATTTTTATCCAACTTGGCATCCAACATCCGTTCTCCATTTCTGAATTCTTCAAAATTACGCCCAATATCCGTGCATTGTTCCGTATTCTTTGTTTACAGCATCCCAAATATTGAGCGCACGAAAGTACTTGACTACTGCCCCACTCTAAGCTACAATCACGACACCTCAGAAAAGCAAACTGCTCCCCGGAGAGCGGAGCGCTGCGACAAGTGACCACGCTGTGTGGTGTGCAGGAGCATCTCTCGGGGAGCATTAGGATTTGACCACATTTTTGACCATAGACAGCTCTGGAACACGTGGAAACAGCGGACTGAAGAGTTCCGGAAAGCATGGTAACTTGAGCAGAAAGCACCAGAAACGAACAGAAAAGATTAGGAAAAAGTTCCATCAATTCTTTGGGACCAGGATGCCGCGAGTTCGAGTCTCGCCACTCGGACCAAAACCGCCAGTTTTCTTTCTGAAAACTGGCGGTTTTGAAATATATTATGATACTCTCAAAAGTTTCCTTTGTAACGCATCAAACCGGGAAATCTGAGGAATAGGCAAATCTCCCGAAGTCTGTCTTTTTCTATTTCGTCAGGTACGCATAGAGGCCCTCGGCAAAGGCACGGTGTCCTTCTTCCGTGAAATGGACACCATCGAATGTAAGCTCCACATTCCACTGCCCGGCATTCGTGAAGAGAATACCCAGCTTTAGGGACAGGGTTCGGTACTCCCCTGCCAGTTTCACCGATTCTTCAATCAATTTTTCCTCTGTGACCCACTCGCCCCGCTTCATGGGCGGCGGGGCAATCAGCAGAATCTCTCTGCATTTAGGCTGGAGGTACCGCAAAAAGGCTTCCATACGGGAACAGCTTGCCTCAGCAGAATAACCCCGGAGCAGATCGTTGGTTCCCAGCATAATTGCAAAGACATCCGGCGCACTCTGCGTCAGCAGCTCCCCGGCACGCTGATACTGAAACGGCCGGTCGGGAATCTCTCTGCCGTTCTGTCCCTCGTTCTGGATTTCCCATTTCAGCTTCTGGGCAAGAATATCCACCCAACGACATTCCGCAGGGTAGCGGTCACCGAAAAAGCCCCTCGGGTCATAGCCATAGGTGTTGGAGTCCCCGTAGCACAGCATTTTCATACTCTCAATACCTTCTCCATCGGCTTTCCCTTGGCAAGCTCGTCCACCAATTTATCCAGATACCGAATCTCCTGCATCAGCGGGTCTTCGACGGTCTCCACCTTTACACCGCAGACAGAGCCTTTGATCTGCTTTCTGGCGGGATTCCGTGCCGGGGCGTTGCGGAAGAAGTCGCCGTAGGTGATATCCGAAACCATCAGTTCTTCCAGCTGCTCATTTGTGTACCCCGTCAGCCATTTGGTCACGGTGAACACCTCGTCCCGGCTGCGCCCCTTTCGCTCTGCCTTGGCAATCAACATGGGGTACACCTTGGCAAAGGACATGGCAAATACTTTTTCGTTGGTCATTTCATTCTCCCTTTTGTGCTGGAAAACGCTGCCGCTTCCTGAATCCAGCCCAGCAGTTCCCCGTCAATTTCATCGGGATTTCCCACCATCACATGATGGGTCCACCTGCCCGGATAAGGCTGCGTCGCCACATCGATTCTGGGGGATTCCTTGCGGTAGCCCAGCCCGAATGTGACCGTCATCCAGACCGCTGGGCGCTCCTTTGCCTTGCGGCAGGGATTGAAAGACACAAAGGCAAAGCCCCGTTTATTGGCAAAGGTGATTTGGGTTTTTGCAACCTTGATTTTCACATCGGGAATCCGGATCAGAATCGCTTCCTCCAGCCGCTGGTAAATCGGCAGAGCCTCCATATGCTCCCCGAAGAAAAAGAAAATATTGCTGTCCATTGCTCTCCCCTGGAATGCATTTCTTTGATTATGGCATATTGCACCATCCGGAACGTTACGCGATATGCAATATGACTATAACATATTTCAGCCACAAATGAAAGACGCAACTTGCGGATTTTCACCGGAATCATAGAAGATAACATACTTGGCGCTGACTTTGTAAAACCGAATTCCATATGGATGACATACCAATCAACCCCACCGGCAAATCCGGTGGGGTTGATGGATATTAGGATGTTTCGAGATAGCCAAAGCCGAATCGGTCATCGTATCCGGCGTCGCCCATATCCTGTGCCAATGCCTCGAGGTATTGGGAAACCCGTGAAGGCTCCACCCCGTTTTGGAGGGCAGCGGCAATCAGGCCGGAGATCCGGGCGGCGGCATAGGAGGAGCCTTTGTCATCACCGCAGTCGCCGCGGGCACAGAAATCCACGGCTTCTCCGTAAAGATACCAGAGGCTGGTTTTCGGCTCTCCCAAATCATTCAGATCAACGCCCGCGATGCCAATCACCTCATCCCAGGCGGCGGGATAGGCGATGGTGCCGAGGCCGGTGCTCATGCTCAGGTTTCCGGCGCAGGCCACAAGGATCGCCCCTTGGTCATAAGCATGGAGTATGGCTTCCCGCAGCAGGTCGCTTTCCTCACTGAGCGTCCAGCTCATGTTGATGACATCGGCGTGATACGTGTCCACAGCCGCATACAGCGCTGCCACAATGGCCTCTTCGTTCAAACTGTCCTGTGCATCGAAGCACTTAAGCATCACCACATCCGCCTCCGGTGCGCCTTCGCGAATCAGGGAACAGATGTGAGTGCCATGGCCGATGGAATCCGTCAAATCGTCAGAGACCCCCAGAAAGCTTTTTCCCTTGGAGTGATCGTCACTGCAGCCGGAATCCAGGATGCAGACCGTAACCGTCTTCTCAGCGCGGCAGGAGGTACACAAAAAGGCTGCGAAAAGGATCGGAATGGCCAAAAGAGCCGGAATTCTTCCGGAACGGGCGAAAAAGGCGCGTTTCATATTGCTTCCGATTCCCACATTCCTCAGGCCGCCTCTTTAGCAGGCTGCGTCCCGGGGGTAGATTCCTCCGGTGCCGGGGCCGACGCGAAGGTCGGCTCCGGGATGGATTCCGTAGTGGGTTCGGTAGGCTGCTTCTGTGTGGATTTCTCGGTAGGCTCTGTGGTCTCCTGGGTGGGCTCCGTGGTCTCCTGGGTAGGCTCCGTGGTCTCCTCGGTAGGCTCCGTGGTCTCCTGGGTAGGCTCGGTGGTCTCCTCGGTAGGCTCCGTGGTTTCCTCGGTGGGCTCCGTGGTCTCCTCGGTGGCTTCCTCGAAGGGGATCAGCTGGAACATCGCTTCGCCCCAGGTGACGCTGCCGTCTTCCAGAACCGCGCCCACATACAGGGTGTTGCTACCCTCGTAATCCTCCGCGAAGAGCATGGCGCTGGTTTCTGTGGTCTCGGCGTAGAACTCCAGATTTCCGAATTCGTCCATGGTGTACAGGTAGTATTTGGAGGCCGGTTCGCTGGTCTCCCACTGGAATTCCACCAGCTCCTGATCCTGCTCAAGGGGAATCACCCAGAAGTCGCCATACTGCTCCGCCTCCTGCTTCGGCCGGATGCTGACCACACTGCCGATTTCCCCGGGCTCCGGGATCTCCGCAGGCTCGGTGGCTTCGGTGGTGGGTTCAGTGGGCTCGGTGGTGGGTTCAGCGGCCATCAACATAGTGGGGGCAGCGGCTCTGGTGCTATAAACACCAAAGCTAGGATAGACTTCTCCATCAAGTGAACTCATTGTACCCAATATAATTTTGATGGTGACATCAGTACGATTCCAGATATAGTTATTCCCTGTCGTATCCGGCGGGAATGTCACCATATTACCAATTACATCTGTTCGGGTCCCATGGGGTACGGTTTTGAGCAGAAGGGGGGGATTTTGTGGGCCAATAATATTACCATATCTATTAGGCTGGAAGGTAGCCGGATCATACTGCGGGAACTCTGTTTGCAATACCACGTTTCCTTTTGAGTCATAGACAGTAGCTCTATAAACACAAATATTCTCTGCCCCACCCGAGACTTTCATGGAGAAGAAATTCACATTTTCCCATGCATAATCAGGAGCCCAGTTCGCCGTCACCGTGTTTGCCTCACTTTGATAGAGCATATTGAACAGCAGATAGTGATCGCAAATGATCTTCACAGTCATGTATTCCTTGTATTCCAGCGGAACCTCCACATTCGCTGTTGTGTAATTCTTGCTGTATCCCTCAGAGGGAGTAAACACAGCGGTGGCAGTTGTTTCGGAGTACTTCGGTTTCCGACTACCATCTTCCCAGCTCAGCGTTCCATCCACCGTAAGGCTGGTGTCATTGGGACAATAGGGTCTTGCGGAGCCGGAGAAAGCAGGGGTGAAATCATTCAGTGGGTTCACCGGCTGCGCTAATCCTTCTCTAGCATCCTTGGGCATATAGATGGCTCCCTCCTTTACCTTGAACATACTACTGTCAGCGGTAGGAGTCACACGGCTAATATCCACATGGAAGCTCTTGCTCAGTTCATTGTAGTTTTGGGAATAGGAAGCGTTTGTCGCTGTGAATTTGGCATTCACCTCGTAGCCCTCGCCATTGTCCCCTGAGACGCCTTTCTTGCTGGCGCCCAGGGTCTTGTCGACATAATTCTCGTCGTCCCATTCCCAGTAGCCGGTCACATTGCTGCCGGAGGCATCCTTGATGGTCAAGCCGGAGATCATTTCCGTCGCTGTGGTCTGGTATTTCTTTTCACTAGACGTCTCATGACCCGCTTTCAGCTTTTGCCCATAGGCCAGCTCCTTGACAGAGGCAGTGCCGGTGACGGTCAGGTTCGCTTTCTGGATGGTAAAGGTCAGCGTCTTGGTGGCGTTTTCGTCGCCATCCGCCCACTTGCACTTGTTCGTGTCCTTCAGCGTCAGGGTAACTGTGTAATTCCCCGCATTCGTCTGCGCTCCATTGCCGGTCACCGTATAGTCGTCGGTTGCGGAAACGTTGGGCGCGTGGGACTTTCCATCGTAGACCACAGGATTAATTTTGGGAACCGCCACCTCTTTCTTTGCCACGGTTACAGTCACCGATTTTGCGGAGGGGACACTGTAGCAGTTCACATTCTCTGGCGTGAATTTCACATCGTAGGACTTTGTGCCAACGGTGTTCAGCGTGGTGTCGTTGGTGTCGAAGCTGAAATTACCGCTCACACTGTTCTCATACTTTGTGGAAGCCTTGAGGTTCAGCGTGATATCGGTCAGGCTGGTGCCAACGAGGGCGTTATAGGCAGTTTCGCCGGTAATGCTCACAGTAGCCCGGGTGATGGTGAAGGTATCGCCGGTGTAAGTGCTGTCGAGGGCGTAGAGGCTGTTGCCGCTGATGCCGGTGATATTCAACCCATTGAAGCTCTTCGGCGTGATGGTGGCAGTACCGGGGACAATGCTGGTCTGATCCAATACGACGCTGGTGCAGCTGACAGCCGCGCTTTCAAGCTTCTCACCGGTATCCTGATCCACCACATAGAAGCTGCACTCGTCAGGCTTCAGACCGCGTCCCATATACTCGACGGAATCCGGCGCGTCGATGCCAAGCTTCACACCGAACTGGGTATTCACCACGATCATGGTTTCCGCGGTGCTGTAATAGCTGGCCCAGCCACGTTCGGCATCCGGCGTGAACAGAACCTTGTATTTGGCCGTACCATTGTCCGCCACCTTGGGCACGATGGTTTCGTCCGCCCAGGTAAAGGAGCCCGCTACCAATTCATCTTCTGGGCCTCTTGCCTCGCAATCATCGGAGAGCTTTACATCCTTGAGACTGGTGCCGTACTTGATGTACTTGCCATCCACCGTGCAGACAGGTTCCGCAATGCTGATGTTCACGGCGGCTTTCGTCAAGCGGATGTTGACGGTCTTATTCTGGCTGGTGACATCGCCGTTGTCATCAGTGAAGGTAACGGTGACAGTGGTATTGTAGGTATAGCCTGTGCCATCCTCCTTCTTTTCACCGTTCTGCACAACCAGCACTGTGAGTTGATCACCCACATAGTCGGCGCAGGTGGCATTCCCAGACAGAATTTCCTGGATTTTGGGTGCAAACTCCGCCGGGCCCACATTGAGGTTGTTGTCGAAATCGGCCTTAAAGCTATAGGTGAGCGTATCGGAGATGGCATTCTTCGCCGCTTTCACGATGTCCGCAACGCTCGTTTTGATTTGCCAGTTGGCGGTGTAGCTGCGGTTGCCGATGGAGCCGGCGGGAATCGTGACATCCGTCGTAGGATTCTCCAGGCCATCCCCCGTCCAGCCGAGGAAAGTATAGCCCTTGCGGGTGGGATTGTTCAGCGTGATTTTCGCGCTTTCGATGTTGTAATCCTCGGGATTCTCCGTGGTCACCGTGCCGCCATTCAGCTCATAGCTGATGAAGTACTTAATGGGCACCCATCTGGCGGACAGGCTGACATTTCCGATGGAGCCGGCGGGGATCCAGTAGTCGAAAGCATCGTTGCACGCAACAGGGTCTTCATCGGAATAATCCCAGCCATCGAACGCATAGCCCTCACGGGTGGGTTGATAGATGTCGGTTTTTTCATCCACAATTGTGTAGGATTCGGGGTTGCGGGAATCGTTCACACCGCCGTTCAGAGTGTAGCTGATGGTGTAATCCACCAGCTTCCAGCCTGCATACAGCGTCAAGTCGCCTTCCACCTGGTAAGTTGCAAGGTCGATCCTGTCTTTTTCCTGACAAGCCGGTGTACGGTACCAGCCGGTGAATTCGTAGCCGTCCCAGGCAGGATCGCTGGGTGCTCTCTGCGCCAAGTCGCCCACATATTCGACAACTTCATCCCACTGGTCTTCCGTACCGTCATTCCACATGTAGTTCAGCTTGGCGAATTTCTTCCACTTTGCGTAGAAAGTCACACTCTCAGTGAGCTCATAGCCGTAAAGATTCACCTCTTCATCAGAGTAATCAGCCGTGAGATACCAGCCGAAGAATCCATAGTCTTCGGGTTGCGGAATGACCAGATTCAGCATGGTGTCCCCAACCCGCTGGGTGGAATAGGTGAAGCGCTCCTTTTCGGTACTGTCGCCGGGGAAGATCAAAGTGTAGTCACCACCCAATCCGTCGCCGGGATCAACCACCTCGGGGGGTACCCATTCTCCGCCGGTTTCCTTGGGATAATAGGCCGCCACACCCTTCTGTCCGCCGAAGTCCACGGTGACATTCACCCGCCAGTCGGCGTAGAGATCGATGTTCCCGGTGATCTTCTGGCTGAAGTCGAAGGGTTCCCCTGTAAAATCAGGATTGTCATACCAGCCTGCAAAGGTCAGGCCATCAATGGTGGGATCCGCAGGATTCGTAACGCTGCCATCCTCTGCCGACTCCACATTGCAATAGATGCCCATGTCATTGTAGTTGTACAGGCAGTTCAGCAGATAATTCTTTACGCCGCGCAGTTCGATATCCACATCATTCGCCGGCATGGTGAAAGTGAGAGTTTCGCCGTAGGAAGTGTAGCTCAGGCCCTCGGGATCGGAGCTGAGGCGCAGGTTGTTAAAGCCTTCCAGCAGATTGGCGGAGATGGTGATCTCCGTACCCGGAGCGATGGTGTTCATATCCAGATTCTCGGGTTTCAGCAGCTGCCAGCCGTCAAGGCCGTCCGTGTAGGTAACGGAGAGCTTTCTGGGGATATTGTCCAATGTGAGAATGACCTGGTCATCTGCCTCCCGACCGGTGACGGTCAGTCCGGTTTCAATGGCAGTGCTGCCGCTGCGCTTCAGCAGGATCGGGCACTCGCTGTTCTCTGCGAAAGCGGCACGATTTACCGTCACGCTCCACTCGTTCGTCTTCCCCTCCACCGGCGCAAAGCTCATGGCTTCCATGGCACCGCTGATGGTGAACTGGGAGTCGGCAGGGGCGTCCGGCGCCTGGAGGATATAGGTGACCTTGCCGGGAACACCATTGACGGTCACCTTTACATCCAGACTCACGCTTTCGTAGCAGTTCAGATCCTTCGGGGTAAAGGTCACCTTGTAGGAGAATACGCCCACTTCACCCAGGCGAGTGTTGGGGTTCTCCCATGCAAAATTGCCTTCCACAGAGTCTTCCGCAACGGTTGCCGCATACAGTTCCAGGGAAATGTCCTTCAGCTGCTTGCCGTAATCGGTGCTGTAGCCCGTAGTGCCGCTGATGATCGGCTTTGCCCGGTTGATGGTCACTTCCGCGCTGACATCCCTGCCGACGATGGCATAGAGATTGGTGTCGGAAACGCCAAGAAGCTGGCAGGAGTCGAAGCTCTTCAACGTGACGGTAGCTTTGCCGGGGGTGAACTGGGACTGTTCCAGCACAGCGCCCGCCAAATCGAGGCTCACGCCCTCGAGCTTCTCGCCGGTATCCTTATTCACTGCATAGAAACCGACATCGGATAGTCCCAGATTGCCTCCCGTGTACGCGATGGTTGTGGGCGCATCCATTGCAATCTGCACACCGATCTGGGTATTCACAACCATCAGCATTTCCGCGGTGCAGTAGTTGGCGGTATCCGTGGGGGTGAACCGGAGCTTGTAGAGAAGCTTGCCGTTGTCCGCCGCCACGGGAACGATGGTGCCGTCCGCCCACTGGAATTGCCCGGCCACATTTCTGCCCCCGGAAACAGCCGCATTGTTGGTCAGCTCCACATCCTGGAGCACTGTACCATAGGCAACATACTTGCCGCCAATGGAATAGACAACCTCCGCGGAGATGGTTACGGGATTCTTCTCCACCCGCAGCGCCACATTCTTGTTTCTGGTGATGGGATTGCCGCTGTCATCGGTGAAAGAAACGGTGACCTTGGCGGTGTAGGAATAGCCAGTGCCATCCTCTTTCGCCTCTCCCACCTGGGCGACTGTGACAGAGAGCTGGTCGAGATAGTCAGCGCAAATCGGATCCTTGGAGATATCCTCCACGGCAAGGGTCTTTACATCCTGAATGCTCTCGAAGTCGTTCACGCTCATGGTGTACGGGTCCTGAATGGCATCCAGTGCCGCCTGAACAATGTCCTCAGTAGCGACGTTGGAGCTCCAGTTGGCGGTGTAGCTGCGGTTGCCGGTGGAGCCTGTGGGGATCACCACATTCCGGGTGGCTTCCGTCAGATCGGTTCCGGTCCAGCCCAGGAACGTATAGCCACTGCGGCTGGGGTTGATCAGCGTGATCTCCGCGTCTTCGACGGTGTAGGAGTCGGGATTCTCCCCGTCTACATTACCGCCGCCCAGGGTATAGCTGATGGTGTAGGTGTTGACCTCCCAGGCCGCGGTCAGAGTCACGCTGCCTGTGGAGCCTGCGGGGATACGGTCAACACTGCCGGAGAGCCCCTCCCCTGCTGCCGTCCAGCCAAGGAAGGTATAGCCCTTGCGGGTGGGGTCAAGGAGGACAATCTCGCCGCTTTCAATATTGTAGGAAACCGGGTTGGCAGGATCGTTTTCACCGCCGCCCAATTTATAGGTAATGGTATACTCCACGGGCTTCCAGCCGGCGTACAGCGTCATGCTGCCTTCGGGAAGATAGGAATCAAGGTCAATGAGATTGGCCGGGTTGGCATCCTGGGTACGGAACCAGCCGAGGAATTGGTAATTCTTGCGCTGGGGCTCCACCGGAATATGGGATAGCGGCATGCCCACGTACTCCATCGCCATGTCGTAGGGCTCTTCCTGCTGGCCATAGTTCAGCTCATAGGTCAAAACGGCAATCTGCTTCCAGCGGGCGTAGAATGTCACGCCGCCGGTGAGCTTATACTCCGCCGGGTCCACCGGATCGCCGGAGAAGTCGGAGGTGAGATACCAGCCCATGAAATCATAGCCATTGTATTCCGGCAGCCTGTATTCCAGAGCGGTATCGCCCAGCTTATGGGTGGTATAGGTAAAGCGCCGGTATTCCTTGTCGTCGCCGGAGAAGATGGGCTTGGAAACACCGTTCTCCACGTACCGTGCCTGCCCCATCGCGCCGCCAAAGTCCACGGTGACATTCACACGCCAGTCAGCATACAGCGTGACATTGCCGGTCACCTGCTGACTAAAATCGTAGGCTTCTCCCTTGCATTCGGCATTGTCGTACCAACCGGCAAAGGTCAGGCCCTTGACATAGGGATTGGCAGGCTTCTGAATGGTGTCGCCCTGCACCACATCAAAGCTTTGGTAAGTGCCCAGCTTATCATAGTTATACAGGAAGTTCGCCTGGTAGCTGCGTACACCCCGGAGGGTGACCTTCACATCATAGGACGGCATGGTGAACGTGACCGTGCTGCCGTCAATGGTATACTGCAGCCCCTCGGGCTCGGAGGTCAGCCGAAGGCTCTTATAGCCATCCTTTAGAACAGCAGAGAGCGTGACGGTGGAACCGGGAGTGATTGCGGACAGCTGGGAGGCATCGGGGCTCACGCAGCTCCAGGATTTGATGCCCTCTCCGGTTGCCACGGTGAGCACCTTTGAAAGATTGCCCAGGCTCAGGATCACAACGGATTCCGCTTCCCGTCCGGTGACCATCAAGCCGCTGGCAACCGCCATGCCGCCGTTCAGGCTCATCATGATGGCCCGCTCGCTGCCATTGAAGAGAGAGCGCTTGGTGGTCAGCATCCAGCGGTACTTCGTGGTGTCGCCGGCGGAATTCTGCTCTGCGGTCTGGGTACCGGGTGCGGCGGTGTCGGTGATCCCCATATTGCCTGTGGTCATCCCGGGCTTGTTGGAGGCAGTGCTGCCCATGGAGGCTGCGGCTGTAGGCGTGGGAAGATCGATACCTCCCATCATCGGTGTGAATGTCAGGGTTTCTCCCTGGTCGCTTCCCCGGAGGGTGAACACGGCATCGTTCAGCTCCTGCTCCGACTCAATGATGTAGGTGATCTCACCGCTGTAGCCGGGATAACGGCTGGCGAACAGGTTATAGGTCAGGTTATACTCGTTGGTGGTTGAGAACACGTCATAACGAATGGTATTGCTTTCCGGCGTCATGTAGCACATACTGCTGATGCGCGGGGTGCTGTACTGCACAGTACGATTGACCTGGTTGAGCGTGGGACTAAACCAGGAAAGCGCCGCGCCGTCGATTTCGGGATACTGCTCCCTCACCGCATCCATGACGGCATTCAAATCAATGGTGCCGGTAGCGGTGGGCTTCACGGGACAGCCGAGAACATGGGTACTCTCAAATTTGCCCGCATACACCACATCGTTGTCCCATTCGGCTCCCTCGATGCCCCAGGCGTGGGCGCACCAGTCGTACAGCCGGATATCCACATTGACGGTGGTGGTGGCCATTTTGAACTCCCGGGCGAAGTGGAAGACCTGCCGGTGGTTTTTGATGAGCTCCGACTTGTTCGAATTATGATAGGTAAGCACCACGTCACATTCGTAGTCCGTCACCTTGTAGGCGGCGGCTGCCATTTCATCCGCGTATACCACACCGCATCTGCCATTTACGCCGTCACCGACATACATGACGCTTGTGCGGGGGTCGTCGGAGGAAACAGGCTCCCCGTTGAGGACGATGTTCTCCAGGGTCAGCTCTGCTGTGATCTTTCCATCCTTCAGGTTTTCAAACAGCAGCTGGTTTTCGGTGCAGACAGCGGTGAGCATGTCGTAGGACTTCATCGGGAGATACGGGAATGGGAATGTGGTATTCGCATTCGCGTCCTCCATATTCTGTTCCCATATTTCATTGAGCTCATCGCTCTGCACCACACTCATGGTCATGCCGATGGATTTTTTATACAGCGGCCAGCGTGCGCTCCACAGCGTCCAGTTGAATTCCTTGGAGATGAAGAGTACCTCCACCTCCAGCGCCAGCTCGATTTCCGCATCGATGCCGACCTCCAGGTACAGTGCGCCTGCATAGTTGCCTCCGCCCGCCGACAAGGCATATACATACATGAACATGCCCGCCAGATCCACATAGGCATAGACCGCGCCGGTGATGGAAACCGTCACGTTCTGAAGAAGCTTGACGGAAAGGGTGATCGCAATGCCCACGCGTATACCGATCTTGCCGATCAGATAGATTTCGGTGGTCACCTCGCTGCCCAGCTTCTCCTTGTAGGAGCCGCCCTTGAATTTCAGGAAGTTATAATTGAAGCCGATTTTCTGACCGTATTCCGCCACCACGGTGACGCCAAAGGTGGCAACCACACCGGCCTGGCCAACCAGGTCGATGTTGATGCCCAGGGTGATGATACCATAGAAAGGATACTTGTACTTGAACAGAGGCACAGCAAACAGATCCTGGTATTCCAGCTCCGCTCCGATCAGCTCCTGCATGGTGTTCATCAGTGTGTCGGCAGCCTCCTGGTAATCGACGTCTTCGGATGCGGTGCCGTCAGCGTTGACGATTTTCTGCAGCGTGGTTTTCGCCTCATCAAGGACATTGTCCATACCATCACCGGTGGTCGCTTTGATCTGCAGGCTCACAGTGGTCTTGGTATTGAACAGGACAGCCATATCCAGCCACAGGAATCCGCCGTCCACATTCACATCCAGAGTCAGCTGCTCCTCAAAGTACAGGTAAGGCGTAATGGTGGCAAGGATGCCCTGGGGACTCTTCAGGTAAATCGTAATGCCAACGCCGATGCCGGCAGTGGCGGTACTGCCATCGATGGACAGCTTAATATCCAGCTTCGGGTCGGTAGGAATGGGTATCAGCGAAGCAAGGGAATAGGTGTTCGCACCATATTTCTCATCCAGCATCCGCTGAGTCTCCTCGTTGGTCATAACGGCCACCATCATCTGTGCCTTCAGCTCGTCGTTGGAAGTGAGCTGACTGGCGATGGCCTTTTCCACCTGGGCAATCTGCTCGTCGTCCATCAGCTCCTCGATGTTCACTTCCTCGGAGGTGTGCACATCCATCTCGGAGATGTAGGTCTCGGGGTCTGCGTAGGAGAAGGTCACCTCACTGGTGCCGTCTTTATTGTCCTCCACGGCTTCAATTTTTGCAAAGAGCACATAGCCTGCCAGATCGCCGCCCTCCCATGCGTCGATGGTAGCTTCATCTCGATTGATTTCGCCGTCGTAGAACACAACGATCTGCTCCGGCTGGAAATCCACCTCGCCGGTTATCGTCATTTTACCGGGAATGACATCGCCCTCGGCAGCATGATCCTCAAGCACATCATGGACTGTGCCATCCAAGGAATAATCGGTTTTGTACTCCACCGCCGTTTTGCTCACAGGGGTGTAATCGGTCACCTTATCCCATAGAACGTAGGTCAGCCCCTCGGCAAACTCAACAACTTCCACCTGCTCCCGGAAGACACTCACCGTCAGCGTGTCGATATACTCCGGATATCCGGCAAACCGCACGCCGTTTTGTACATACAGGGTGAAGCTGGTGCCGGGAGTGAATCCCTTTTCACAATAGAGCTCCGCGCCGCTTTCGGTTTCCCGGACGGCGATTTCGGGAATCTCCAAACCGGTACCGGCTTCCACGGTAATGCTCTGTTTCGCTTCGTCTGCGGACATACCCTCGGGCAATACCAGTCCGATGGTCGCCTCTGCATCGGGAAGCTCAAGCTCAGCGATGCTGCCGGGGTCTTCCTGCGTCTGTTTCTCATAGGAGGCATACATGGCATAAAGGGTCATGCTCTGCTCAATGGGATCGGTATAGCCGAAACCGGTGGTGCATTCCTCATCCACACACCAGCCCACAAAGGAATAGCCCTCCTTCGAGGTGTACAGGCTTTCCACCGGCTTGGTCAGCAGATACTCGCCCTTGGCAAACACCATTGGCTCCAACTCACGACCGCCGAAAGTTTCAAAGGTAATAACCGCCGCTTCGGATTCGTCTACGAATCGGGCATACAATGTCGTCTGCCGATCCACAGAGGCCAGCCGGGAAACGGGAGTGGTATATTCAGCATCCTCGTACCATGCGGTGAAAAGCTTCCCCTCCAAGGTGGTAACCGCCTCAGAAAAGTCAATCATCCCACCAGGGGCAATCTCCTGGGTTTCAACGGGTGTACCCTCGGTGACAAAGGACACCAGCCACTTGCTCAGCACAAAGTCCACCTGCTCGCCGGGCTGCAGCTCCACGACTTCGGCATCAGGACCGGTCACTTCAAAGGGCTCCTCCGTTTCATTGACTACGGAACCGGTGGCGCGGACGGTCAGGGAGCCCACAGCCTCCTGCACACGAACCACGCCCAAGGCGCCGCTGCCCTCGATAACCACTTGGTCGGCACCCTTGACAATAACCTCAGGAAGCTGCGTGCCGGAGTCCATATGGAGGTAAATCACATCCGGCTCTGCTTCTTCCTCAGGCTCCTCTTCCTCTTTCACCGCGGTATCATGGATATGTACACGGGTGATCTCGCATTCACTTAAATCGACACTGCTCTTGGCATTCAGCGAGAGTGCAGTGGCCTTGACAGCGGTGAGCGTCAGCCGCTGCGCCGTCGCAACCGCAAGGCGCTCCGGCAGCATGGTGGAGACGGAAAGGCCGTCACCCAAAATGGCAATATTGCCCGGCTTGCTCTCACCCCGAAGGCTGTCGATGGCTCCCTGGGAATCGACCACGGTGGGGAACGCGATTTCCATCAGCTGCACATATTCATCGGCAGTGATGGCAGCCTCAGGATCGATCCGCTGGGCTTCCTCGGGCAGATATCCATTTTCCGCAAGGATGGCCAGATAGACGCTGTCGTCCTCGAGGCTCAAATCTTCAATGCGCTCTGAATATGCGGTAAGATCGATGTTTGCCGCGTCTTCAACAATAAAGCTCAGCATACCGGCAATCTGCTTGGCTGCTTCCGCCCATGTGACCTCCTTCGCAAAGGAAAACACATCGCCGGAAGACCTCTGTTCACCGCCAGTTGTCTCTGCAAAGCCTGTAAGGCTGATGTTGGCAATCGTGGCGATCACCAGGATCATCGAAATGATTCTTCTGAAATATGACTTCATTTTTTGTCCTCCTGCCTTCAATAGCCAGTTGATTTCGTTATTTCACGATCAGATCTGCTTCTTCCAGGGCGGCCCTGCTTCTCAGTTTTTCATGAAAGCAGACGCCTATGATATCTCTGGTTTCCTCCTTGATTAGATACGGGCATGAGCCACAATCGTCATAGTCGCCCGCGGCATAGGGGCAGCCATCACTGACGACGCTTCTCCACGGTCTGCCGCTCGGTGTGTACCGTGGTTCCGCATCGAATTCAGGAAACTGCCCGATGAAGATTCCTGCATCCTCATCGTAATGGTATGGCACTGTGAGCTGATCGCCGTCAACCAGAAAGGTTTTCAGTCGTTCATTTTGCATCAGGCTGCCTCCTTCTACCTTTTCTGGAACCATTATACAGTGGGTTCATCCGATTTCACAGAGCAATTTCAGAACTTTTTTTACTTAGGCAAGCAGAGGGTATCCCTTGAACAAAAAAACAAATCCCTTCACTTTCATGAACGGATTTGTAGGGGAATCATGTTTTATGCAAGCATGAACTGCCCCAGTTCCCGCTTGCTGGAAATGCCAAGCTTTTGGTAGATCACCTGGATGGTATTCGTTATGGTGCGCGGGGACAGGAGCATGTATGTGGCAATTTCCTTTGCTGTCCATCCGCGGTTGTACAGCATGGCAATGGTGAATTCCGTTGTGGTCAGATTATCCGCCACCTCCTGTTTGGCAACCAGGCGGTGAATTTCGCGCCAGCCTGCGCTGAAGGAATAGGTAATGGCAATGATCCTTTCGAACGCTTCCGGATACTCTTTCTGGAAAAAGAGTTCAATCATTCCCTGCAAAAGGCCGTGATGCTCACCGAAAGGCTCGATCAGGCCATCCTGCTGCGCCAGCGCCCATGCCTGTTCGATGTGCTGCTTCGCCTCGTTCACGCGCCTGAGACTCATCAGGTTCATAACGATCACAAGATGCATATAGATCGCAGCCACAGGATACATCTGAGGACTGATGGACAGCGCCAGTTCCGCGATAGCCAGGGAACCGCTGTAGTTTTTCTCCAGATATTCCCTATGCGCCAGCATATAGCATGCCCACAGCTTTAGGCCCTCCGGCAGATAGCAAATATACCGTTGAAGATCAATATTGCCGGACATGGGCAGGTGCAGCAGAACCGAGGATGCCGTGGCCGCAAACACACCGATGGCACGAAGCTGAGGTGCGGAATCCGTCCGGAGATCCCTCTGCAGATCCGCCTGTACCCGTTCAAAGGCATACATGGCCTGACGGGTGTGTCCTCTGGTGAAGTTGGAGAAGAATCCCACAAGATTGGCTGAATAGCGCAGTACGGGGTCGGCACTATCCTGATAGGGTTCCATCGTCTTAGCTGCCAACTCCGCCTGTCCGCAGAAATAGTAGTACTCACCCAAGGCAATCGTCCTGTCATCCTCGTCCGGGATCGTGTCGATGAATGCACGGCATTTTCCAACGGGATAGGCGCTGTTCATAAGCGGCATGGCGGTTCGGACGGCCCGTTCGGAAATCGTGCTTTGCGGCTCCACATGCTCCATAGGTGCATCCTGCTCTTCTGTGGGAACGAAATCCGCCGGAATCATCCACGAATGCCCGCGCTGCATGGCTCCGGGAATCCGCCCCTCCTTCGCCCACTTCCGGATGGTGTGGATGGTTACGCCCAGTCGATCCGCTGCCTGCTGAGACGATTCATAAATCACAGCATATCCCCCTCTCGCACATCCGAAGCCGAAGCCCGGAGCGTATCACTGTTGAAGCCCTCCTGAGCCTGCTGAACCGTGTTCTCGATTATGCTGCTCGCCATAGCCGCGAGGTCCATCGCCAGCACCTGGGAAATCACCGCTTCCCGCTCCTGGGCCGGCACCTCGTAAATCTTCAGTGTGCACCGCAGAAATAGCGTGATTTTCTTTTCGATAGGAAAATACAAATCACACTTACGTGCCATGAGTCCGCGCATCACGCCGCCTGAGGCAAGTTCCATCTCATAAAAATCGCTCTGTGACGCATCTGGAAGATATTTGCTAAAGACCTGCTGCAGCTCCTGTGCAGTGCTTTTGTAAATGTAATCCACCGTAGTGGGCAGAGTGTACGCCGCCGTATACAGATCCTGCAGCGGTTCGCCGAGTTCGCAGATATGCAGCTGCAGCGCCGTTTCCACGCAGTAAACCAGCAGCGGATCCGCGTTATCCCCCAGTATTGACCGTGCAGCAAAAAACTGTGCGCTGAACATGTGGGTCACCAGAGCGTACAGAATGGACTCCTTATCCGGATATGCACGAAGCAAAGCCCCCTTTGTCCGGTCAATCCGCCTGGCGATCTGGTCGAGAGTCGTCTCTCGATAGCCCTGCTTCAGGAAAAGAACAACCGCATACCGCAGCACCTGAGCACGGGTCTGTTCCGTACGCTGATAGCGTTTTCCCTGTTTCATCCAACCCCTCCAAAAGAAAAGCTGACCGTGGTCCGTTTTCCAGTCCTTTGTACGATGTATTATAACCGCAAAGCCAAATGAAGTCAATAGTTCAAATTCGTGTGCACAGATGCTTTGTGTATTGAAAAAGCAAAAATGATATGCTATACTGTAAAGCAATGTATTGTGCTTATTTCTACAGTTTTTCTTTTGCTGCGGCCCCCTTGCCTTTCCGCAAAGAAATCAAAATGGAGCAGAAACGGCGTAGAATACACAACCAAAAATCGAAAAACCCTAGAGAATAAAGGAGATTTGAGAATAAATGAAATTAGGTATCGTTGGTCTGCCCAACGTGGGCAAATCCACCCTGTTCAACGCCATCACCAACGCAGGCGTTCCTGCTGACAACTATGCTTTCTGCACCATCGACCCCAACGTGGGCGTTGTGTCCGTGCCAGATGAGCGGCTGGACTGGCTCGCCCAGCTTCACAACCCCAAGAAGGTCACTCCCGCCGTCATTGAGTTTGTAGACATTGCAGGCCTGGTAAAGGGCGCCTCCAAGGGTGAGGGCCTGGGCAACAAATTTCTGAGCAACATCCGTACCACCGATGCCATCGTCCATGTGGTTCGCTGCTTTGAGGATTCCAACGTCACCCATGTGGAGGGCTCCACCGACCCCCTGCGGGATATTGATATCATCAATCTGGAGCTGGTCATGGCGGATATCGAAATGGTGGAACGGCGCATCGACAAATGCCAGAAAGCCGCCAAGGGGGGCGATAAGCGGTTCCTCCACGAAGCAGAGGTATTTGGGGAGCTGCTTACCCACCTGAACCAGGGTAAGCTGGCCCGAACCTTTGACGGCAGTGAGGAAGACATGGCCCTGATCGCCACCAGTGATCTGCTGACGCTGAAGAAAACCATCTATGTTGCCAACCTCTCCGAGAGTGAGGTCAACGACCCCGATAGCAACCGGCACTATCTGGCTGTGAAGCAGCTGGCTGAAGCAGAGGGCAGCCAGGTGCTTCCCATCTGTGCCAAGCTGGAGGCTGACATTGCCGAGCTGGACGACCCGGAGGAAAAAGCCATGTTCATGGAGGAGCTGGGCGTTGCGGAATCCGGCCTGGATCGGCTGATTCGCAGCAGCTACGCTCTGCTGGGGTTGATTTCCTTCCTCACGGCCGGTTCTGATGAATGCCGGGCATGGACCATCAAGCGGGGCACCAAGGCTCCCCAGGCCGCCGGAAAAATCCACACCGACTTTGAGCGTGGCTTTATCCGTGCGGAAGTGATTGCCTTTGAGGATATGAAAGCCTGCGGCAGCATGGCAGCCGCCAAGGCAAAGGGATTGGTCCGCAGCGAGGGCAAGGAATATGTGATGAAGGACGGGGACATTGTCAATTTCCTGTTCAACGTCTAAAAATCAGAACGCAAAAAGCATGGCGCTGACTCTCCAACGGGAGAATCGGCGCTATGTTCATGATTGAGGTGATAATCTGCTTTTGGATTATCGGGAAAGAATCTGATGCGGTAAATCCGCAATGAGATGGTTGCCTTTTCCTTTTCAAAAACCAAACCGCGCCGCACACTCCGTTTTTGGAATGTGCGGCGCCGTATTTCGGAGATGAATGATGTATCCGTTAATCCATCTTGACCTTGCTGATGATTTGATTGCAGGTTGTGCATCTGACAACGCTGTAGCTATCCGAGCCGTCTGGCTCAGTGACGGCGGCCCCGGCAACGTGATTTCCATACTCCGGATAACTGTAGCTGCATTGGCTGCAGGAATGGGTTATGGAATAGCACCAGGCGCTGCCTGAGCCGGTATTCAAATGGCCGCTGGCGTCCAGGGGCGGCTCTGCGGAATTGAAAGACCGTTCTCCGGCTGTCATCTGATGGCCGGCAGGGATTTTCTTCTGAGCCGTCAGCACCTCTCCGCACACGGAGCACACGGTGCCCTCGGTCAGGCCGTCCTGGGTGCAGGTGGCTGCCACGGCGGGCAGAATCTTCTTCGTATGGGGCAGTTTGGGCACAACCTCCTGGGCTTTCATCACATAGCTGCACACCCGGCAGGCAAGTCCCTCGGTCAGGCCGGTGGAGGTACAGGTGGCCGGAACTTCGGAGAGGCCGCCTCTTGTATGGGGCAGGGCGGGAATGACCTGGCTGGGTTCGATCTCATAGCCGCAGACCTCACAGACCACGCTCTCGGTGTAGCCATCCCGGAAGCAGGTGGCATAAAGGCCACGAACCTTCTTGGGAGTATGCTCCAGTCTGGGAATGACGGACTGCCGGAGCAGAATCTTGCCGCAGGTCTGGCACCGCTGCCCCGCAGTCAGCCCAATGGAAGAGCAGCTCGCCTCTCTGCCGGGAGTGGCAATGGGCGTATGCCCCAACTCCGGAATCTCCTCCTGCTCCACCAGGATCTCTCCACAATCCACACACCGGCTCCCCTGGGTCAAACCGGTTTTGGTACAGGTGGGAGCCTTGCCGGGAACCGTCTCCGGCTGATGCTCCAGCATGGGAATGGTCTTCCGGGGCTCCACCAGCTTTCCGCAGAGTGTACACTTCTGGCCATCCGTCAAACCGGATTCGGTGCAGCTGGCTGCCTTGCCGGGAACGATTTCGCATGGATGGCCCAGGGCGGGAACCGTCTCCGGCGGGGTAATGATCTCACCGCAGACGCTGCATTTTGTACCGGCAGTGCTTCCGGCCTTTTCGCAGCTGGCTTCCACAGCCGGAATTTCCTCTAACTGGTGGCCCAGCGCAGCCACGGCTTCCTCTTCCCTAAGAACCTTGCCGCATACGGCGCAGCGCACCTCCCCTTTCAGCCCTGCTTCCGTGCAGGTTGGGGCGATATCGGCAGCGGCGGACTCCTCATGTCCCAGTGCAGGGATCCTCTGCTGGGGAATGAGAATCTCCTGACAGACGCTGCAATGCTCCCCCTGAGTTTTCCCATCCTCGGTGCAGGTAGCTTCCACCGCTTCATCCGTCACCGGAGTATGGCCCAGAGCAGGAATTTCCTCACAGCCGGAGAGTACTTCTCCGCAAAGCTGGCAGCGGGTGCCCGCAGTGAACCCACTCTCGGTGCAGGTGGCTTCCACCGCCTCCACCGTTTCCGGGATATGGTCCAGAGCGGGGATTTCCTCGCAGCCGGAGAGGATTTCTCCACAGACGGTGCAGCGAACCCCCTCGGTCACACCGGTCTGGCTACAGGCAGCTTCCACACCGGGAACCGTTTCCTCAATATGCCCTGCAGCGGGAATACTCTGCTCCTCCCGGTGTCCGCAGAGGCTGCATTCCAGCGCAAGCAGGCCATCCTGTATGCAGGTTGCTTCCGCCACCACGGTTTCCACATAGTCGTGGCCGGTTTCCAGAAGATTGGTCAGCGTAGACTGGGATACGGACAGAGCGTATCCATTCTGGACATACTCCAGCAGCTGCCGAAGCACACCGGCGGGCAGCTTGCCGTAGGGAATGGAAAGCTCTTTGGAACCGGTGCCCTGGCTGCTCACCTTGAGCCCGGTGGTTTCCACGGATCGCCAGAAATCTTCATCAATTTCATCGGAGAGGATAAACCGGGTTTTCTTTCCGTTCTCCTGAACCAGTGCAGCCTCTCCCGCTTCCAGCTGGGAGGCTTCTCCGTTAGCACGGATGGTAACCTGGGCCTCGCCCTCAAACACCTCGATCAAAGTATAGGAGGCATCCTTCTCCTGAATTTTGGCGGCGCGAACCACGCCCTCCGGAACGGAGACGGTGATGGTATCCGTTTGAATTTCCAGCAGCTCTCCCTCTGCCAGGGGTTCCTCCGTGCCCAGAAGCACACCGCCCGCTTTCAGGACGATTCTGGTTTTGCCCAGCTCGGGGGTACCGGAGGCTTCCAGCTGGAGCTGGGACGCTTCCTCGACATAGACATACTTGTCCCCGTCGGCGCCAAGAGAGAGCTCCCCGCCATCGCCGACCCGCACACCATCGTCGCTTTTCAGGGTTTCTCCCTGCTGGGCGCTCTGGGCAGACTTGTCAGCATGAACAATCTCCGGGCCATTTCCGGAGCTCTCCACCCGAATTTCACGGCTGAAATTCTTGGTATCGATTTTTTCCGGCTTCACCTTTTCCGCACAGCTGCACAAACTCAGCACCAGGGCGGCAATCAGCAGGAAAACGAACGCTTTTTGAAATCGCTTCATGTTTCTACCCCTTTCAGAAACGGATCGGTGGAAATCCGGATTGCATTTCCGAAAAACCAGATTCTCCCCCAGAGTATGATTATGGTTGCATTATACCACACCCATGCACCGTTTTGCAAGTATTATTCACATATTTTTCTCTTATTTTTCGCGCTTTTTTCAACATTTTAACCAATGTTTAACCAGAATAATCTCCAAAAATCACAAAGCAGCATTTCGGATTATCGATTTAGGGCAACTATGCAAAAAACCACCTCCGAAAAGGTGGCTTTCTGGATTATTTCTTCCGGATGTCCAAATGGTAGTCGATGACGCCGGCCTCGGTGTTTTCGATGATGATGTTGTACGCCAGGTCGATGGAGCCGCCGTCGGGCACAATGTCGAAAAACAGATGGGTAGCATTGACGGAGATCATCAAGGCGCCAAACTCCATGCGATAGAGGGAATCGTGGGGCACCCCCTCCTGGAATACCATGGTGCTGGTGAGCTTTCCGGTGCGAACCAGCGTGACCCTATCCGGCTCCACCCGGAAGGTGGTGGTCACGCCCGCCAGGCCGGTGAGCTCACTTTCCTCATAGGTGATGTCCCATCCGCCGTTACGGAACTCCATGGTTCCCTCGGTGTCCAGCCGAATGACCTCCGGCTCCTGGCCCACATAGGTCTGCCGCCCCTGGATGGACAAAATGACGGGAATTCTCATTCCTCTTCCTCCATGGCCAGCTGAATCAGCTCGTCAATCAACTGGGAATAGGGAATGCCGCTGGCGGCGAAGAGCTTGGGATACATGGAGATGGAGGTGAATCCGGGAATGGTGTTGATTTCATTGAACACCGGCCTGCCATCCTCTGTGACAAAGAAGTCCACCCGGCTCAGCCCGGTGCAGCCGATGGCCTGATAGACCCGGACAGCCAGCTCCCGAACCTGCTCCGACGTTTCCTCGGAAATCCGGGCGGGAATGTAGGACACGGAGGTATCGGTGATGTATTTGGCATCGTAATCGTAGAACTCCGCGCCGGAGTCGATTTCACCGCAGACGGAGGCAACCGGACTTTCATTGCCCATGACGGCAACCTCAATTTCCTTGCCCCGGATGTATTCCTCCACCAGCACCTTATCATCATACACCGCAGCGGAAAGCAGGCCCTCCCGCAGCTGATCCTGATTGGCCGCCTTGGAAACGCCCACAGAGGAGCCGGTACCGGCGGGCTTAACAAACATGGGATAATCAAAGCGGCTTTCCAGCTGAGAAATCACATGTTCCATATGGCAGTCCAGCTCTATCCGCCGGGCCAGGAACCAATCCGCCTGGGGTACATCTGCCTGACCGGCCACCAGCTTGGTCAGGGTTTTGTCCATGGCCACGGCGGAGGCGGCAACCTGGGGCCCTACATAGGGAATGCCCGCCAGCTGCAAAAGCCCCTGGATGGTGCCATCCTCTCCATTCTCACCATGGAGCACCGGAAAAACCACATCGATGCGCTCCCGAACCACACAGTCGCCCTCGAAGCACAGCAGGCCCTGCCCCCGCACGGGAGAAATGGTGGAGCGCCGGTTGCCGGGATAATCCCGCCACTCCCCGGTGGGAAGCAGGGAATAATCCTTGCCCACATAATGAATCCAGTCTCCCTCTTTTGTGATGCCAATGGGGAAGATATTATATTTGCTTTGATCCATGTTTTTCAGAACGGATTCCGCGCTTCGCAGAGAAACCTCGTGCTCCGGGCTGATGCCGCCGAACAGGACACATACACTGAGTTTTTTCACGATGACAGCCTCACTTTTTCAATCCTTGAGAAGTGCTTCTCCGGCACGGAAAATATCCCCCGCACCAATGGTAATCACCAGATCCCCAGGCCGAATGACGGAACGAAGATAATTCGTCACCTCGGGGAGCGTTTCGCAGTATACCGCGCCAGGAATTTTGTCAGCCAAATCCTGAGAAGAAATTCCGCTGGTGTTCCGCTCCCGGGCGGCATAAATCTCCGCCAGGACCAAGACATCGGGCTTGGAAAGCTCCCGGACAAAATCCTGGAAAAGAGCCTGGGTTCTGGAATAGGTATGGGGCTGGAAAGCCACCACCAGCCGGCGGTTCCCCATGGTTCTGGCGGTATCCAGAGTGGCCCGCAGCTCATCGGGGTGGTGGGCGTAGTCGTCATAAACATCCGCACCGTGGAAGCTGCCCTTGAATTCCATCCGCCGTCCGGCACCATGGAACGAGGCCACACCTCGGGTTACCGCCTCGCCGGGAATACCCAGCATCCAGGAGGCCGCAGCAGCGCCCAGGGTGTTCAGGGCATTGTGCCGGCCCATGACGCCCATGTCCACATGGCAGTAGAACTCCCCGTCCACCGTGACGTTAAAATGCCGCCAATCCTCGGAAATCTCCTGCGCCCGGACCCGGTTCTGCTCCCCCAGGCCAAAGGAGACATGCTGGATGCCTTTCATGGCCTCTACCGTGTGGGGATCGTCCCCGTTGGCAGCCACGCCAAAGGTAGCCATTTCGGCAAACTTATGAAAAGATTTTTGAATGTCTGCCAGATCCTTGAAATAGTCCAGGTGGTCTGCCTCCACATTCAATACCACCGCCAGAGTGGGGAAGAAATTCAGGAAAGAATCGCAGTATTCACAGCTTTCCAGCACGATGGTATCCCCATGCCCCACCCGATGTCCCGCATGGAGCAGGGGCAGATAGCCGCCGATCATCACCGTGGGATCCATCCTTGCCTCCATGAGAATGTGGGTCATCATGGAGGTGGTGGTGGTTTTTCCATGGGTGCCGGAGATGCAGATGGCGTTTTTGTAGGATTTCATGATCTCGCCCCAGGCCTGGGCCCGCTCGAACACGGGAATGCCTGCGCTGCGGGCAGCGGCGATTTCCGGGTTGTCATTGTGGACGGCGGCAGTACGGATCACGCAGTCCGCGCCCTGGACATTCTCTCCCCGGTGCCCGATGGCCACATGAATTCCATGCTCCTCCAATTCCTCGGTGGAGAGAGAGGCACTCATATCGGAGCCGGTAACCTCCAGGCCCATGCCCTTGAGCACCAGTCCCAGGGGCCGCATGGAAACGCCGCCGATGCCAATCAGGTGCACCCTCCGGCCGGGAACAATATATTCAGAAATATCATATGTTTTCATACAAAAAATAACTCCCTTACAAGAGTACATATTCATACGATTTTGAATTATACACCATAGCCGTCTTCAGCGCAATTACAAATTGTTACTGTTCTTTGAATTCGTACCGATTCTACGTTTTTTGGCAAAAATTACCCGCCGAAACCTTGGCTCCGGCGGGTAAATATCATACATTTGTTTGTGAATCTCAGGCGAAATCATTGGATATGGGGCTTCCGTCCACCAGCACATCGTAGGAGAAATAGTCCGCGTAAAGCTCCTCGCCTTCGATGTCGTGGATGTCGCAGCCATCCATACGGACATTGGTGCAGCGATAGAACCAGGCGCCGCCGCTGCTGCATTCATAAATCTCCGTGTCCGCCACATTCAGGCCGCTGCAGCTCACAGCCTCGATTCCAACGGTGCCGCAGCCAAAGAGCTTGCAATTTTCAATGGAAGAATCATTCACATATTCCAGCATCAGTACGCCGCCGGAGCAGGCACCGGGCTCCAGGGTGTGTCCGACCTTGATGTTTTTCAGGCACAGGTTATTCAGGTTTACAAACCGCAGCACATTGGCATACCGAGGCTCCGTGACAATGGACACCGCCTCCGGGTCTGCCGCCTCAATGGTCAGATCGTTCACCCCACGAATCACCAGCTCATAGCCGTCGTAGGTACTCTGCCAGTGGCAGTAGGCACTTCCCAGAGCGGAATAGCCAGTGGCCTGGGCCAGATTATATTCCCCCGGCTCCAAATAGATGGTGGTATCCGGTGCGATGGCCGCCAGGAATTCATCCACATTGGTCACATGAACCTTGCCGTCCTCACTCTTTTCTACCTTGGGCATTCCGGGCAGCCCGGCAGGCTCCCAGGTGACGGTACGCATCTTCATGAAGTTCAGGTCTCCCTCGGTGAGCTCCTTTCCGTCAACGTCAACGGGCATCACGTTTTCCGCCCAAGCATGATCGACATAGTCAAAGCGGCAGCTTTCCACGGTTACAGGCTTTCCATTGCCCTGGAACACCCAATCGAACTGGTTGTCGTGGACATCCAATCCTCCCAGGTAGATGCCCGGGCCATCGGAGTTCACCAGACTGCAATATCCAAAATCACTGTAGTTGCCGTAGATTTCGGAATTGATGACGGCAATGTCATAGGAGCTGTAGATTTCAAACACGCCGCCATAGAGCACGCAATTGTAGAATTTCCCGTTTTCCAGGAGGACATTGCTGCTGCCCTCCACATACACGCATCCCTGACTGCATTCATACACATCGGTGCAGTCCACCCGGACATTCTGGCAGTTTCGCAGGTCAATACCCCGGACGCCGCAGCCGTAGAGCCGGGTATTCTGAATCTCCACATTGCTGCTGGACTCCACATAGAGCACGCCGCCGATGCAGCTGCCCTGCTCCTTGGTATGGCCCAGGGTGATATTCTCGATTTTCAGATTCGCGGCATAATCGAAGCGCAGTACGTTGGAATACCGAGGCTCCGTGGAAATGGTCACCTGGGCGGAATTCTGCCCATTGATGGTTAGGTTGTTGGCATCGGTAATCACCAGCTCACAGCCATCGAAGGTGGATTCCCAGTGGTAGTATTTGCCGCCGATGCGTCCGTAGCCCGTAGCCTGGGTCAGATTATATTCACCGGGGGCCAGGACGATCTCGGTATCCGGCGCAATGGCGGCCAGAAATTCATCCACCGTGGATACCTGGACGGTATTGACACTTTCCGTCTCCTTGGGCATGTCCTCCGCCCGGGCGGGAACCCCGGCAAGCAGGCAGGCAAACATAGCGAGGCACACAAACAGGGCAAGTCCGGTTTTTTGTAATGGATTGCGTTTCATTTCCATCCATCCTTTCCTGATTCTTGGTAAAATAAGGATAACACCGGCTCCCTCCACTGTCAATCTCCCTGGCAGAAACTTTAACCATTCTTAAAAATTGAAAGGCCGCCGGATTAACCGGCGGCAAATTGGAATTTGGCGGGGAGGCCCCGCCAAATTCCAATTTATTTGACTGCTACGGCCACCGATGAGCAAATTACCGGCCTGATGCTTCCCAGGGAAAGGGCTTGTTTTTCAGAACGCTTTCCCTCAGGTAGTGGAACGTCTCTTCCTCTCCCCGCTCCTTCAGCATGGTGAGAATGTACTCCAGTTGATGCAGGGTTTCCGGGTGCATCAAAAGACGCTCATGGCTCTTCTCCAGGTATTCCAGCTCCGCGCCGGGATGATAGTTGCTTCCCTGGTAGGTCATGCAGGCGGCCCGGCGATCCATCACCATTTCCGCCAGGTATTTCCTCGGCATCATCACCGGCTCATAGCGGTGGGTTTGCGGGTTCATATCCGTCCAATATTCGTAGTGATGCCGGTTGCGGCCCTTGTGGTGCATCCAGGCCTCGCTGTACCCCTTTTCCTCCCGCTCGGCGGCGTTGGGGCTGCGATTTCCCTGATAGTAGCGAACGCCCTGCCAAAATTCCGTGGGAGCGTACTTGGAAAGGTCGTGGCAAAGTCCCTGGCGATACAGGCCGATCCGAAAGCAGCCCAACAGAACCCGCCACCGATGGAGGGTGATGGTTTTCAAATGCCCAAAGGCTTTCATTTTCATTATCCTTCCGACACCACGATTTCCGACACCTGGAGGCCCGGATTCCTCTTGCAGGTAAAGTCGATGGCCCAGTAGCTGGAGAATACAATCAGGCTCCTGCCCCGGTAATCCTCCAAAAGCTCTGCGTCGCTGCCCAGGTTCAGATCACTCAAGTCCCCCGGATAGCTGTCAATAAGCCGGATCTCCTCATAGGGCAACCCCTCCATCCGAAGATCCACACCGTATTCACTCTTCATCCGGTACTGGAACACGTCAAACTGCAGTGTGCCCACCACGCCCACGATCACCTCTTCCATACCGGAATTGGGAACCTTGAAAATCTGAATGGCACCCTCCTGGGCAATCTGCTCCGTACCCTTGACGAACTGCTTGCGCTTCATGGAGTCCTTGGCGGACACCCGGGCAAAATGCTCCGGGGCAAAGGTGGGGATGCCGGAGAACCGAAATTTCTTCCCCGGAACAGTGATGGTATCGCCGATGGAAAAAATGCCCGGGTCAAACACGCCGATCACATCCCCGGCATAGGCCTCGTCCACAATTTCCCGCTCCGCGGCCATCAGCTGCTGGGGCTGGGACAGGCGCATTTTCCTGCCGCCCTGGACATGGTAGTATTCCGCGTCCCGCTGGAATTTGCCGGAGCAGATACGCATGAAAGCCAGCCGGTCCCGGTGGGCCTTGTTCATATTTGCCTGGATTTTAAACACAAAAGCGGAGAAATCCGGGCTGAAGGTGTCAATCTCTCCGCAATCGGCAACACGGGCCAGGGGCGGAGGTGTGAGCTTCAGGAAAGATTCCAGGAACGGCTCGATACCGAAATTGGTCAGGGCGGAGCCGAAGAACACCGGACTCAACTGCCCCCGCTTCACTTCCTCAAAATCCAGCTCCCGACCGGCAGAGAGCAGCTCCACATCGTCGATCAGCTGCTGATGCTTTTCGCTGCTGTCCAGCAACTGGGCAACCTGGGGATCGTACAGGTCAATTTCCAGCTTTTCCGCCTTGTTCTTGCCGGAAACACCAGAGAAGAACAGCAGCTGACTCTTCTCCCGGTCATAGACGCCCTGGAAGTCCTTGCCGGAGCCAATGGGCCAGTTCATCGCATAGGTTTCAATGCCCAGCTCCCGCTCCAATTCGTCCAACAGATCAAAGGGGTCCTTGGCCTCCCGGTCCATTTTATTCACAAAGGTGAAGATTGGGATATGCCGCATGGCGCAGACCTTAAAGAGCTTCCGGGTCTGGGGCTCCACGCCCTTGGCGCCGTCGATGACCATCACAGCGGAGTCCGCCGCCATCAGGGTGCGGTAGGTATCCTCGGAGAAGTCCTGGTGTCCGGGGGTATCCAGAATGTTGATGCAGAAGCCCTCGTACTGAAACTGCATCACGGAAGAGGTGACGGAAATACCACGCTGCTTTTCAATCTCCATCCAGTCGGAAGTGGCGGCACGGGCATTCTTCTTGCCCGTGACCACGCCAGCCTGGGCAATGGCGCCGCCGTAGAGCAGGAATTTTTCGGTTAAGGTAGTTTTACCGGCGTCTGGGTGAGAGATAATGGCAAAGGTCCGGCGACGGCTGATTTGTTCAACTAATTCTGACATAGTGGGTTCCTCCAAAGTGGTTTGATTTGATAACGCTGCTTCTTTGGAAGAACGCTACGTTGGAGCGTAACGCATGTGGCTGCCTCCTAACGGTTAAATAAAGACATTTCTTTTGGATTTTAACACAGATGTTCCCGGTTTACAAGAGGAATTCACAAAAAAGAACGCCCGAATGGCTCAGGCGTCCTTTGGAATATGGCTTTTACAGGACGTGGACGTTTTCCTTCTCAAAGTCCACCCAGGCGGTATCCCCCACCTGATAGATTTTCTTATTTTTGGGATTGAAGTCCGTGATCTTCACCAGGGTATCGCCCACTGTCACATGGTAGTTCTGATAGGAGCCCATGAAGCAGGAGACGATGACCTTGCATGGCAGCTGCCCCTTGTCCGCCAGCACGGCAGATTCCGGCCTCAGAACCAGAGTGCACTGACTCCCCTGCTCCATGGCCTGAACGCCGGTAACACTCACGGTGCTGCCCTCGATCAAGGCCTTGCCCTGGTCGCCGTTCTTTTCCATTAGCTTGCCCCGGAGGAAATTGGCCTCGCCGATGAAGTCCGCCACGAACTCACTCGCCGGGTGATAATAGATTTCCTGGGGGCTTCCGATTTGCGCCACCACGCCCTTTTCCATGATGATGATCTGATCGGACAAAGCCATGGCCTCGGACTGGTCATGGGTAACGTAGATAGCGGTGATGCCCGCCTCCTGCTGAATCCTGCGAATCTCCGTCCGCATACTCACCCGAAGCTTGGCATCCAGATTGCTGAGGGGCTCATCGAAGAGCAGCACCCCGGGCTCCAGCACCAGGGCTCTGGCCAGGGCCACCCGCTGCTGCTGGCCGCCGGAAAGCTGATTGGTCATTCGTGCCTCCATGCCCTCCAGTCCAACCAGCTTGAGGATGTTCGTCACCTTTTCCTTGATGGTGGCCTTATCCAGCTTGCGAAGCTTCAAACCATAGGCCACATTGTCGAAGATGTTATAATGGGGCAGCAGGGCGTAACTCTGGAACACCATGGCGGTATCCCGCTTGTTGGGGGTCAGGGCGTTGATTGGCTCCCCACCCAGGTAGATTTCGCCCTCATCCGGGCTTTCAAATCCGGCAATCATCCGCAGGGTGGTGGTTTTGCCGCAGCCGGAGGGGCCCAGCAGGGTTACAAAGGAGCCTGGTTTGATTTCCAGATTGGCATCCTTGACGGCATAGAAATCCTTGCCGGTTTTGGGGTCTTTGTAAATTTTGGAAATATGCTCCAGGCGAACGCCTTTCCTTTCTTTCGCCATATCAGTTTTCCTCCTTGATCTTCCGGCTGGTACCGAAAAACTTGATAAAGAGATTCATCAGCAGAACACTGCCATAGGTAATCGCAATCAGGATGGTGGCAAAGGCACAGGCCACGCCATAGGCGCCTTTCTCCGCAAACTCATTGATCTGCACGGTGATGAGCAGAAATTCCGGCGTCACCAGCAGGATGATGGCGGAAATGGCCGTGATGCTGCGAACAAATGCAGTGACCAGACCGCTGAGGAAGGAATCCTTGATCAGCGGCAGGGTGACCGTCATGAACACCTTGAAGCTGCCAGCACCCATGTCGTAGGCGGACTCCTCGATGCTCTTGTCGATTTGCCGCAGGGCGGAAATACCGCTTCTTGTTCCGGTGGGCAGACTGCGGATGACAAACACGATAATCAGGATTGCCGCACTGCCATAGAGCCCGGCCAGGAGGCCGGTGCCAAACACGCCCTTGACAAAGCCGCGGATATAGCCGATGCCCAAAACAGTGCCGGGAACCGCCATGGCCAGCATGGAAACAAACTCAATAAAGCCCTTTGCCTTGAAATCCCGCTTGACCACGAGATAGGAGATGATCATACTGAGCAGCGCCGTGATGGGGGCAGCCGCCAGCGACAGGAGGAAGGAGTCCTTAAACGCCTTCAGGCCCTTATACTTTTTAAAGACCTGCACAAACCATTTGGTAGTCAGGTGGAAATCATATCCCCAGGTTTTAAACAATGCGCCAAAGGGAACGCAGATGTACATCATAATAACGAACAGGGCAATCATGGAGCACAGCACCGTCAGCGGCAGGGTGACGGACCGGTCCTCAATGAGCATTCTGGCCCGGGAAGCCTTGCCGGTGAGGGTGGCTGCGGTTTTCTTTTCCAGCACATATTTCTGCACCAGATACATCAGCAGCGTGATGGACAGCAGCACCACAGCCATGGCTGCAGCCCCCTGCTTGTCATAAGCACCGGTGATTTGCAGATAAATGGTGGTAGCCAAGGTGTCATAGGAGCCGCCAATGATCATGGGGTTGGCGAAATCGGCGATGGACTCAATGAAGGTGACCAAAAATGCGTTGCCCAGCCCCGGCAAAATCAGCGGCAGAGTGACGCTGGTGAACACCTTGAATCGGGACGCGCCCATATCCCGGGCGGCCTCCTCCAAACTGGGATCGATGTTTTTCAGCAGACCTTTGAGCATCATGTAGCACACCGGGAAAAAGGTCAGGGTCTGCACCACAGTGATGCCGCCGAAGCCATAGACGCTGTTGTCATAGATGTGCAGCAGGAACCGGGTGATGATGCCCGCCTTGCCGAAGAGCATAATCATACTTAAGGAAAGCACAAAGGGAGGCGAAACCACCGGCAGCATGGAAACCACCTGGAAGAGTCCGCCCATGAATTTGGTGCGAACCTTGACGTAAACCTCCACATAGGCAAAGAGCAGACCAATCACGGTGGACAGGATTCCCACTGTCAAGCCCACTTTCAGGGTATTGGAGATGGCACTGCGGAAGTTTTTCATGGCAAAAATACGCTGAAAAACCGACAGGGTCAGACCGGTTTCCTTACCGTAGATGCTATCCACCAGCAAGATTGCCAGCGGATAGAGAATGAACAGAGTCAGAAATGCGATGAGAACCACAATGGTGGTGACCATGACAGGGTCACCCAGCAGCTTTTTTCGATCCAAAGCTGCTCCCTGGCGGCTGGCCATGGGCAGATTCCTCCTTTCAGAGTGTGGATTATCCAGAAAGGAAAAGGGATGGAGACTGACTCCATCCCCTTTCAGGTATTCTTTTTAAAACGCTTACTCGGTCTTGAACCGGTCGTCGCCGCCACCCAGGGCATCCATCACTTCGGCGATGTAGGTCTTGATGTTAGCCTTGGCATCCTCGAAATCATAATCCATGACGTTCTCAGGATTCAGGCCGAACTCCTCAGCCACCTCGGGCTGCTTGGCGTTGTCGATGACCAGGAACTGATAAGAGCCATTCTCCTGGGCCAGCTCCACGCATTCGGGGCTCAGGGCATACTCGATCCACAGCTTTGCAGCGTTGGGATGGGCGGCACCCTTGAAGATGGCGGTAGCACCGATCTCGAAAGAGGTGCCGGTGGAGGGAATGACCAGCTGGATGTTGCCATAGCCATTGTCCACGATCTGCGTGATGCCGTCGTGCAGGAAGCCAATGCCAATGACGCACTCACCGGTGCCCACGTTCTTGGAGGGGCCGGAGCCGGACTTGGTGTAGACATGGATGTTCTTATCCAGGTCAGCCAGATACTGAATACCCTCGTCGTGGCCGTATTTCTGAATCATGGTGTTGATGACCAGCTTGGCGGTGCCGGCGGTATTGTAGTTGGACAGCCAAATCAGGTCCTTATATTCCTCTTTCAGGAGGTCAGCCCAATCCTGGGGAGCCTCCAGGCCCATGCGGTTCAGCTCGTCAATGTTGACGATGAAGCCCAAGATGCCCTTGTAGATGCCGTACCACTGGCCGTCGGCATCCTTGTAGGCGTCGCCCAGCAGGTGGGAAGCATTCTGAGCCTCATAGGGCTCCAGCAGGCCTTCCGCCGCGCAGACGTTGTAGGGGTCGGTGGTGCCGCCAAACCAGACATCGGCAGAGGGAGTTCCGTTCTCTTCTTCGATTTTGCTCTGAACCTCGCCAGTGGACAGGCGCTGATACTTCACTTTGATGCCGTACAGCTCCTCAAAATGCTCACAGGCAGCAGCCAGGTATTCCTCTTCGCAGGAACCGTAGACAATCAGCTCGCCCTCTGCCTTGGCAGCGGCAATCAGATCGTCCATGCTCTCAGCCTGCACACCGCGAACGGCAAACAAGCCAAAAACCATTACCAGGGAAAGCGCAATTGCTAAGATTTTCTTCATAATTCCAACCTCCATTGGTAAATATTTACAATCTGATTATATATCTTCACCAATGTTTTGTCAATCATGCTTTTTATAAATATGCGTTTTGACGGTAAAAAAAGCAGGAATATGGGGGTATGTGCCTGCCAATCATCTGCTCCGATAATCCTCGATCAAAAGCGTCAGGTGGGCCACCACATTTTGCGGCAGTCCCTCCACGTTCAGCCGGGGCACATCCTCCAGCCCCAGCAGGTAGTCCGTGGTCACGCCGAAGATTTGCGACAGCCTCACCAGCATTTCAATGGAGGGCTGAATGTTGTCGTTTTCCCAGTTGGAGACGGTTTGCTTGGAAACGCGCAGTCTCCTTGACAGCTCCACCTGGCTCCACCCCAAATGTGCCCGCAATTCACAAATTCGTTGACCCAGCATATTTTCCTCCTGAATTCAAAGATAATAATACTATTGTCAACATATTCTTGACAAATTAGAAATACTATGGTATTTTAATATTGGACGGAAGCGGAATACTTTGAAAAAACAACCGCAACATTCTCTTTCCATTTTAAAGGAGACAGCTCATGGAAGAAAATGCTTTTACATTAAAATGCGACGCTCACGCCATCAAGGTTAACTATGACAGCCTTGACAAAATATCCCTTATTAAGGTCTATCCTCAAGCCAACTCTGAGATCAAGATAACCCTGGGAAAGCATCGAATAACCGTAAACGGTGATGCATTGCAAAAGCAGCACAGGCAGAAGCAGAAATAATCTGCAACATATTTTGCCGTCATTGGCTTCAAAAATGTGCAGGATATGCATAATTCCCTCTTGCAGGATGCGGAATCTGTAGATACTCACCATTGCTTTTTTGGGCATTTCGGAGTAATATATTGATATTATGCAAGATAGCGAAGAGAGACTTGCAAATCAATTGATCAATCGGAGGTAGCTATGAAACCTTATTCCGAACTGACCCGCCAGGAGCTGCTGGACCTAAAGGCTTCACTAAAAGCAGAATACGACGAGTACCAGAACCGCAAGCTGACCTTAAACATGGCCCGGGGCAAGCCGGGGCAGGAACAGCTGAACCTGTCCATGGGCATGATGGATGTGCTGAACAGCGAAAGCGACCTGACCTGTGAGGACGGCACCGACTGCCGGAACTACGGTGTGCTGGACGGCATTGAGGAATGCAAGGAGCTCATGGCCGACATGATGGAGGTTCGGCCCGATCAGATCATCATCTACGGCAACTCCAGCCTGAACGTGATGTTCGACACAGTGGCCCGTTCCATGATTCAAGGCGTCATGGGCAGCACCCCCTGGTGCAAGCTGGAAAAGGTGAAGTTTCTCTGCCCGGTGCCCGGCTACGACCGGCATTTCGCCATCACCCAGTATTTTGGAATTGAAATGATCAACATCCCCATGCTGCCCACCGGCCCGGATATGGACATGGTGGAGGAGCTGGTTTCCAGCGACCCGGCCATTAAGGGCATCTGGTGTGTGCCCAAGTACAGTAACCCCCAGGGCATCTCCTACTCCGACGAGACCGTCCGCCGCTTCGCCAGGCTGAAGCCCGCCGCCACGGATTTCCGGATCTACTGGGACAACGCCTACACCATTCACCACCTGTACGACCACGACCAGGACCACCTGATTGAGATTCTGGCCGAGTGCAAGCGGGCAGGCAATCCCGACCTGGCCTACAAGTTCGCCTCCACCTCCAAGATCAGCTTCCCCGGTTCCGGCATTTCCGCCATGGCCGCCTCCGAGAATAATCTGGTGGACATCCGGGCACAGATGAAGGTACAGACCATCGGCCACGACAAGGTGAACCAGCTGCGGCATGTGCGCTTTTTCAAGGACATTCACGGCATGGTGGAGCATATGCGCCTCCACGCCAATATTCTGCGGCCCAAGTTTGAGATCGTCCGCAACACCCTGGAAGCTGAGCTGGGCGGCCTGGGCATCGGCACCTGGACCAACCCCAAGGGCGGTTACTTTGTCTCCTTTGATTCCCTGGACGGCTGCGCTAAGGAGATCGTTTCCAAATGCAAAAAGGTGGGACTGATTCTCACCGGCGCCGGGGCCACTTTCCCCTACGGCAAGGATCCCCACGACAGCAACATCCGAATCGCCCCCTCCTTCCCCGCCAATTCCGATTTGGAGCTGGCCATGAAAGTCTTCACCTGCGTGGTGAAGCTGGTGAGTGTCAAGAAGTATTTGGCCATACTGGATGCCGAAGCAAAGGCGCAGTAATAAATGTTTCTCCCACCCAAAAACATGGGTGGGAGATTTTTTTACCGTGAAAACCGGTTCATCGTGTGCATCCGAGCGTACCTCAGAAAAAAACGATGAAGAATAACAAGTTCTTTCCCATCTTTCGGAAGAAAAAGGAGCGGATTGCTCCGCCCCTTGGTGTATGTTGTTTGCTGCCGAGAATCAGCCGTTCTGGTTGAAGTCGGCGCAGAGTAAGTTCATGGCATGGAACAGCTTGTACATGTAAACCAGAGGCCCAACCAAAATGAGGGAGCCCAGGATAGCCCAGCCCCAGTAGGAACCGGCTCCAAAGCTGTAGGCAATCCGACGGCGCATCAGCTCGTTGCCAATGCGGGCACTCAGCTTGTGAAACCAAACCAGGGGCACAATGCCGAAAGTCAGCCAGGAAAAAATGAAGAAAACCAGGCAGTAGTGCATTGTTCTTCTACCATCGTAGCGGCTAGCAATCAGGTTGATATCCGTGCTGATACCGGACATAACAAAAATGGGATAGATGCCAAAGGTGATGATGCTCAACAGAATGGTCTTCAGAAGTCCGCGATTGGTTTTCAGACTAGCTACAGGAGTGTTGCGGTAACCATAGTCACCATTGACATTCACGTTAACATTTACATTACCCTCCATAGGGATACCCCTTTCTTTGCAGACAACCGCCTACGAATTGATGCCACAGCAAACCACCGCAGCGCAGGTATTATAAGGCATATTTAACGGTATGTCAACAATTCTCTTCATAGTTCCTTCATAATTTCTTCATTTTTTGGATACATCAATCACGATTTACCCGACAAAAAGGAAGCGACATTTCGCCGCTTCCTTTTTCTGTATTCGCTTAGTCCAGAATCTCCATCAGTCTGCCGCAGCAGAAAGGAATGGGTTCACCGGCCTTGACGTGCAGCGTCTTGTTGCAGGTGACGCAATAAACATCCGTGTCATAAGGAGCCCGGATTACAGGAACCTCCTTAGCCTCCTGCTCGGACAGACCGTCGATATGGAACACGGCGGTCTTGTTCTCGCTGGGGATATAGACACCGATGGGAGACAGTGTCTTGCTACCGCCGACACAGTTGCCCATCTTGATCCAAAGGGCTTCCAGTTCAGCAGCTTCCGCAGCATGCTCAGGAGTAAACTCCACCACATCTTTGTTGATCCGAATCTTCATAGCGATTACTCCTCAGGGCTGAAATCATCCTTGCCCACGCCGCACAGCTCGCAGGCGAAATCCTCGGGCAGGTCTTCCCACTTCACACCGGTCTCTTCCTCGTCATAGACCCAGCCGCACACATTACAAACGTACTTCATATTTTTCCTCCCTTGTTTTTCTCAGGGGGACATAAGCCCCCCCAAGTATCAAAAAAGCCTATCTGTAAGGCAACCTGCAGGCAGGCTTAAACCTTGGGCCGAATTGCCTTGTGGTAGTAAGCGTAGGTGCAGGGTGTTCCCTTGCCCAGAACCTTGGACTCGGTAACCTCGCCGATGAAGAGCATATGGCTGCCCAGGTCGAACTTCTCCCTGACCTCGCAGGAAAACATGGCGTTGACATTCTCCGTCAGGTAGATAAGCCCATTGCGGCTGCGCTCCACTGCCTTGAAATCAGCGAACTTGTCCACATCCCGTCCGGACTGCATACCGAAATGCCGGATGGTTTCAAAGGGAACGCTCTCGGTCAGTACATTGACGTTGAACTTGCCGCTTTTTTCAATCAGCTCCTTATTCAGGTTGCCGGTCTGCACAGAAATGGCGATCCGCGTGGGATTGGCTCCGACCTGGAAAGCGGTGTTGGCAATGTGGCCATTATCTTTGTCTGACTCCCTGGCGGTAATCACAAACAGACCATAGGTCAGATTGCGAAGCGCCATGGGGTCCTCCGCAGGTTTCTCTCGCTTAGCGAAAGTAGCGCTCCAGCAGGCCCTTCAGAGCCTTACCGTGACGGGCTTCGTCACGGGCCATCTCGTGGACGGTGTCGTGGATGGCGTCCAGACCGTTGGCCTTGGCAACCTTGGCCAGGTCAAACTTACCGGCGGTGGCACCGAACTCGCAGTCCACACGCCATGCCAGGTTGTCCTTGGTGGTGGCCTTCATGTTGGGCTCCAGATCCTCGCCCAGCAGCTCCGCGAACTTGGCGGCATGCTCTGCCTCCTCGTAGGCGGCCTTTTCCCAGTACAGGCCGATCTCGGGATAGCCCTCACGGTGGGCGATCCGGGCCATGCACAGGTACATACCGACTTCGCTGCACTCGCCGTTGAAGTTGGCCATCAGCTGCTCGAAGATGAACTTCTTGTCCTCCTCGGAGATGTCAGGGTTGTTCTTCACGGTCTTGGCGTAGATGCCGTACTCATGCTCGGCAGCCAGCTTGCCCTCTTCCATCACCTTGAATTTGGAGCCATCCACCTTGCAGACGGGGCACTTAAAATCGGCGGGCATTTCCTCGGCTTCGTAGACGTAGCCGCAGACGGGGCAGACAAACTTTTTCATAAATAATTCCTCCTGATTCATTTTTTAATTTGGTTGCAGGTTTTGCAGATGCCGGTCAGAACCAGCCTGGTACCATCCACCCGACACCCCAGGAACTGGGCCGCCGCGTGGGATACGCTTTGGGGAACCTCCACCTCTGGAACATCCATCACAGCACCGCAGGAGCTGCATATGAAATGCACATGGGGATCCACCCTGCCGTCCAGCCGTTCCACACCGTTTACAGAGCCAAGGCTGACGATCAGCCCTTCCTCTTTAAACAGCTTCAGGTTTCGGTAGACAGAAGCAAGAGAGATATCCGAATGCTCCTTTTGGAGGCTGCGGTAGAGCTCCTCTGGGGAGGGATGGGCCTCAGACTGGCGAAGACAGGCAAGTATCGCATTGCGCTTGCGAAAGTGCTTACCAGTGTTTTCCATCGGGGTCCTCCTAAATAAGAATAATTCTTATTTATGTCAAAAGTATAGCACAGGCTCTCCAATTCGTCAAGCACAATCTTATCTCTTCATTGTGAAATATTTATGAAGAAACGTCCCATTCAGCTGCAGAGGATCCTCCCTCTTCTAAACGGAACCTGGCTGATCATGTCGTTTCTCCCAGCATGGGCCGGGCGATTTTTTCATTAAAAAACGCGATCAACGGGCCCATAAAAAAGGCCGTACCATCCAGTATTTTCATAAGGCTCTTCCTCGTTTTTATGCCGCTCACTGGCCCATCAGCTTCAATTCTCCGGATATCATCCATTGGAGGTAATCTTTAGGGGTTTCCATTTGCCTGGGAACCTCCACACCGCCGCCATAGAGTAAATCCACATGGTGACTGTCGGAGCCGGAGGTAACCGGAAGCTGGAACATGCTGGCATATGTAAAGGCCCTCTGGTTCATCAGCTTTCCCTCCGGTCCGATATTGGCAGCATTGATGGCCTCCACCCCGTCAATATCCCTGGGAAAAAGCTGGAAATGGTCGATATAGTCCCGCTCCCGAAAAGGGTGGGCCTGAACCACAAAGCCTCCCCCCTGTCGGAACAGCGCCAACGCCTTCCGGGGAGAAAGCCGGTCCACATCCTCATGCTCCAGCAGCCATTGCTTATCCAGGTTATAAACCAGGAATTCCGCTCCATGGTAGTTGTATTCAAAGCCAAAAAACACCTGCAGGCCGATTTTATCCCCCTCCCGCAGGGCATCCTCGAAGCCCAGGCAGAATTGCGTCACCCGCTCCCTCCAGGGCAGATTCCGGTCAATGGCTGTGTTTCCGTTAAAAAAATGATCGGTGATGAAAATCCCGCTATACCCTGCCGCCAGGTGGGCCCGGGCCATTTCCGCCCCGGTTGCCGAGGCGCAAGCACTGCCCTGGCAGGTATGCAGATGGGTTTCGTAACGATAGGACATGCGTTTCCTCTTTCCTTTTGCCAATTTCCCCGCCATTATGGGGGGAGTCACCCAAAAAGCCAAAACCGGGTCGGAAGCAATCCGGCCCGGTAGGATGGTTTACTTGTTTTCCGCCGCCTGCTGGGCCCGCAGCCGGGCATCCACTTCGTCCAGGTCGAAAACCTCACGGACCTTTTTATAGAACTCCGTATAGGTATAGCCATTATCTACATATCGCCAACCGGCACCGGCGTAGGGATCCCTGCCGGTGAATACCGCCACAGTTCCCTCGTGGATCTCCTTGTACTGCTTCTGCTCCTCGGCGTTCACCCGTGTCTGCTTGCAGAATAGGTTCTGGATATCCAATCCGTCCAGGGGCATCAGACTGCTGACCTTGGTGTAGCAGATATTCAGATATTTCAGGCTGGAACACCCGGCAAGGGGAGAAATATCTGACAGCTTCATGCAGTTGGCAAGCTCCAGGAATTCCAGCTTCTTGCAGTTTTCAATGCCGGACAGATCCGATGCCGCGCAGCCGGAGAGAATGAGAATCTCCAGGTCCGGCATGAAAGCCAGAAAGCTCAGATCCGTGAGGGTATCATTGTGGCCCATGTCGATGTATTTGGCACTGCGAAGGTAGCGCATCTCATATACGGTATCGTCGGTGACGTTATAAACCGCCCGGATGGTATCGTCGTTGGTCAGGGTGGAATACTGCCCGTTGGTGCCGAAGTAAACCCGCCACACCAAATCCACATGGTCGTAATCCTGACGGATGGAGTCCAGGAATTCGCTGCTCAGGCCGCAGCGGTCCAGGATCAGGCTGGAGCCGGGGGCCATAATACTGAGGGCCTCCCGGATCTCCGTCTCATGGCCGGCGTTGAGGTTGAGCTGCTGAAACGCGATCTCCTCGTCGGTGGTGGAAACCGTCCGGCCGAAGAGGCTGAACACATAGTGAAACCGGACGGTGGGGGCAGCCTCCACCAGCTGGCGAACATCCTGCTTGGATAGGTCGCAGGTTCCGGAGGCATTCATCAGCTCCACATAGTTCAGATTGGGCAGGCTTTCCAGTATGCCGATTACCGAGGAAATTTCCCCCACAGTCATGCCGGAAAGGTCTACACTTTCCGTTGCCTCGTCAAATTCCATTCCGCGGAAGCCCACGGTGTAGGTGATTTCCAGCTGGGGATAGGAATTTCGAAGGGCCTGAATTTCCGAATAGCTCAGCTGAGTGTTGGGCAGATGAAGGGTTTTCAGATTGGACAGATAAACCAGATTGTTCCGAAGAATGGGAAATGTCACCCCGTCGGCAGGCAGGGAGACATGCTCCACCCAGTCGGCGGCCCAGGTGCTGCCCAAATCCACGGAATAGGAAACCTCCACCTGAGGATGATTTTGGATGTAGACCATGATGGCGGTGTAGCAGGTGCTGCCGGACAGATCCAGCTTTCTCAGATTAGGGTATTCCTCCAGCTCCCGGATGGTTCTTTCCGTCACCACCATGGAAAGCTCCTCCACCGTCAGCTTATCGGTGGGCTGGGTAGTCACATTCCACTCCTCCGGCAGGACGGAACCCGTTTCCTCCACCCCTGCGGTCACCGGGGGCTGATTTACATTTTGGCCTGACTTAGGGAAGAGCTCCGCGCAGCCGGTAAGTCCCAGGCAGAGCAGCAAAAGGGTGAATATAACACGAAACGGTTTCATCCAGCAGATGCCTCCGATAAATACACAATTCTTTGAAATTATAGCATATCACAACAGGAAATGCAAGAAAGGCAAGAAAAGTTTGATAATTCTTAATATAGAAAAGTTGCTTGCTTTCTCCGGCCATCCCTATACGTTTTCTCCAAAAAGCAGCGCGGACGGTCCTATTTGACCATCCGCGCCGTGGCAGTTACTGCAAGCCCTGCTCGTAGGACTCAATCATTTTCTTGACCATCTGGCCACCGATGGACCCGGCCTCACGGGAGGTCAGATCGCCATTGTAGCCGTCCTTCAGGTTCACGCCAACCTCATTGGCAGCCTGCATCTTGAACTTGTCCATTGCTTCCCGTGCCTGGGGAACGTTGATCTGGTTGTTGCTCTTCATTTTCGATTCTCTCCTTTTGACGTTTTCCGCGGTTTTTCTTCCGCAGTCATAGCTTTACCGCTTTTTTCGGGAATATCACTGTTGGTTTCTGGTAAAACTGGTTGAAAGGATTGAGAATCGCGATTTGGGAAAAGAATTCAGAGCAAATCACGCAACGGGCGATTCCGCAAGGCCGTGTGCCACAAAGCTTTCGGTATCTTTGGATCCTCGTCCCCTATTGAATCGCACCCACGAACGAAAAATTCTTCATGGATGCCGATTCCAAAGCGAAAAACACCCATAGAACCATCCTATTAAAAGCATTCGACCGGTATGGGAATCAATTTGATGCTTGCTGTTCTCCAAAAGGATCGTCGCTGTTTACGACGATAATGCGGGCACGGTTTTTGCCAACGGCAGAATCAAAGAACGTATGTCCATAACAGTAGACATAGATGGCAGAGCCGTCCTTGCGGCGCAGACGATGCTTCAGATAGAGATCCTCTCCCCTGCCGTTTTCCGGAAGGACAATCTCCAGGTATTCCTTCCTGTCCTCTTCAAAAATCAGGGACAAATGGTTGATCCGCTTACTCAGTGCATCCTCTCTGCTGTAGCCGGTAAGCTTCTCGAACTGATCATCCACCTGAACTATGGTGAAATCTTCCTCTATGTAGTAAATACAGCTGAAGACCCGCTGGACATTTTTGCCAGCTGCGTACCCCATTTCCGGTTTTCTGGCCGGGATGAGCTCCACGGATTTCGCGGATTCCTCCTGAGACATGGTGGAAACGGTGACGCCCCGCTCCCGGTCACTTTCCTCCAGCATAGCAATGAATTCCCGGACGATATTGGGGTCGAACTGGGTTCCGGCACAGCGCAGCAGCTCTGAACGGGCGGCGGATTCCGCAAGCGCCTTCCGATAGGCCCGGTCATTGGTCATGGCGTCATAGGCATCCACCACGGCGATGATGCGGGAAAGGAGGGGAATCTGCTCCTCCCGCAGTCCCTCGGGATAGCCCCGACCATCCCAACGCTCGTGATGGTACAAAATCATATCGGCGATGTTGCTGAACTCCTGGGAGCTCTTGGCAATCTGGTAGCCCTTTTGAACGTGGGTCTTCATCATGTTCCATTCGGAATCATTGAGCTTGCCGGGCTTGTTCAGAATTTCCAAAGGAATGCCGATCTTTCCGATATCGTGCATGATGGCAAGCAGTGCCAGGCTGCTCTGCTCCTGGTCTGTCAGATTGATACGGCGTCCAAGCTCCTGGCCGGACTTCTGGGTGCGCTGCACATGCTCACCGGTATCCGTGTCGCACTGGGACAGGGCCTGAAGCAGGGAACGCAGCAGCTCGGAATGGAGGGAGGTTCTGTCCATCAGCTTTTTGGTACGCATGGACTGGAGATTGCGCCGGATGGTTTCCACCACGCTTTCATTCCCCCGGACACTGACGGAGCTCTGCAGCTGGATGGGATAATCCACCCCACCGCTTTTCTGCATTTTATCCTGAATCCGGGCAATGATCGCCTCCACGGCAGGCACATTCAGTTCCGTGGTAATGGCAGCAACGGCGGCCTCTCTGGAACGGGTGAAAATGGTACCCACAGGGAATTCCGCCCGCATTTCCTCCGCCAGCAGCTGAATCACCCGGTCGCCGTTATTGCGCCCAAACTTCTGGTTGATATCCCCCAGACTGTTGATATCGCAGGTGGCAACCACCTGACACTCTGTGGTCACCGGATAAAGCGCATCGGCGTTTTCTTTAAAATCCGTCCAGGTGCGGAAGCCGGTAAGCAGATCATACTGGGTAGCAACCGAGGAGAAAACAAAAAGGCAGCCCAACCGCCTGTGCTTGCGATCCCGCTGTTCGGAATAATCACAGCGCATTGGACGACTGTCGATAAAGCACTGGAAAGAAGACCGTTGACTGGGGACTCCCCTGCTGCGCCGAATGCCACAGCGGGTGAGAAAGTCCTGCAAGGTGACCTGCTGCCCGGAAAACAAGCCGGACGGGAGCATTTCCTCTGCCTTGCGGTTGTGGAGGATCAGTTTATCATCGTAATCGAAAAGCACAATGGCCTGATCGATATTTTCAAAAATCCAGCTGTGGAAATGGTTCAAAAGGCCATGGGATGCATAATCAAAGCTGTTCCAATAGTAGGCAAGGGCGATTACACTGTAGCCAATGAGAGAATAGTCCACATTCTCCTCGCCGAACAGCCCGGGCGCATATAGGTATGCCCCATTGATGAGAACAACCACGATCAGGGCATAAACGGTATAAAAATACTGTCTGGCATAGATTCTCGGGGCATGGATGCACTTCTTGATCAGTTCATAAAGCACCAGCAGAATCACAAAATAGTCAAAGAACAGGTGCACACGGTAAAGCCAGTGCATCTCATAGCCATAGCAGGAGATTTTGGCAGGATGGTAGACATAGCTGATGGCGATTTCATAGAAAGGATTCACGGCGAAAACCAGGATATCCAGCACCGTAAACGCAAAAATTGCCTTATAGAGCCATCCTGACGGCTTATCACCCGAGGGATTGATGAAATACCAGTTGAAGATCAGCAAGGTGAAAAGCGTAAAATCGATACCGCCAAAGTAGATGCTGGACAGAACAGAATAAAGAAAATAGTCCTGAACAAACAAACTGATGATATAGCTCAATGTGACTGCAAAGGCCCCCAGGCAGGCACACCCCATCCATATGCCCTTTTTCCCTCCGTGGTCGATCGCTTTCATCGCGATGATAACATCAATCATACACACAAGAGAAAAAACGATCATCAAAAATGCAAATCCACTCACAACAACCATTCTCCCCGCAAAGATAACGCCACGGCACCCTTCGCCTAAGAGGCTTTCCGTGTCAGAGTACCATATATCTACGTTATATTATCACATATATTTTCCTTTTTTCAATACCACAGTGATATTTTAGAAAAGATTGTAGGAAATTACAGTTATTCCCATTTCCCCTTGACTTTTTTGAAAAAGCAGGTATAATAATCGAGTAAGTGTATAGAGGATTTGTGTAACGGTAGCACACCGGACTCTGACTCCGTTTGCGGGGGTTCGAATCCCTCATCCTCTGCCAATCCCCTCTTTTGCTTCCGGCAAAAGAGGGGATTTTTCAGCTTTATAAGGTAGATCAATGCATTGTGGTTTGCGTGAATTCCATTCGCCGGAACATCTTGGCAAATACCAGCTTGTCCATATGCATACAAAAACGATAAACACATAAAAAAAGAGATAACGGAGAATAGATAATCGTGTCAGAAATCACCCCCACGTGGGATGGAATCCATACACAATACTCTATTATCCGTTATCTCTTCTCAAGCCCCCATTCCGGGGCATTTTTGGCGGAGATGGAGGGATTCGAACCCCCGGTACCCAAAAGTACAACTGATTTCGAGTCAGCCTCGTTACGACCACTTCGATACATCTCCGTACCGCTTCGCACAGCAGGAGTATTATACCAGCCGTTTGTGGAAAAATCAAGGCTTTTCACCGGTGCTGTGATTCTTTTTTACAAGCTCCAATACTTCCCCCAGCTTTTTGCAAATACTGCCGTAGTTTTCCCGGCAGTGGGGGCGCAGACAGCGGGAGCAGTCCTTGATTCCTTTTTCATTATAGGTAAAGCAACCGCCGCAGTCATCCCCCAGGGCATACAGGGGGCAATAGCAAAACAGGCAGCTGAACCGCTCCGGATCCGCCCCGGGATGGCAGGGAAAATACTCGCATTCCTTGTTTTGAAAAAAATCATAATGGCTCATATTGCCACCTCATTTCCAGAATACAAAAAACGGTCACGAAAACAGGCTCCATGGGAAACACTCCGGCGGCTCGTGCTGAAAGTGCATCCAGTTCCCGGAAACGGGATGTCGAAAGCCGATGGATCGAGAATACAGCGCGATCTCGCAGGGGTCGTCCAGGGTGGAATATTTTCGTTCTCCCACCAGGGGAAAGCCCCTGCTGGCAAATTGAACCCGAATTTGGTGGGTTCTGCCGGTATGAAGCCGGATTTCCAGCTCTGAAAATCCCCCTGCCCTACCCAGAATACGATAGCTCAGGCTGGCCTGCTGGATACCCTTGCCGGGCTGGGCTGCCACATAGGTCATTTTCCGCGCCTTATCCCTGCCCAAAAGGTCCTCCAGCGTGTCCCTTTCCTTCTCCGGGGCGCCATGGATCACGGCATAATAGGTCTTTTGAAACTCCCCCTCCCGCACCTGACGGGACAGCAGGGAGGCAGCCTGGGGATTTCTCGCCAGCACCATCAGGCCGCTGACAACCCGATCCAGCCGGTGAACCGTCCGGAGGTCCGCCCCTGGGTCGCCCAACTGCATACGAAGCAGCTCCGGGAGGCCGCCGGGTTCATCTGTGGAAAGCACTCTTGCCGGTTTGACACATACCAGAATGTCCGCATCCTGGTAACAGACCTCTACCACGGAAATCACCTCGGCCTTATTTTAGCAGATTTCCGGTCAAATCGCAAGACCCGGAACCACCCGGAGGAGGCTTTTTCAGAATTCACCGCTTATTCTTTTTATCGAAGAGCATGGAAAGAGCAACCCCCGCCAGGACCAGAAGCATGGCGGATGCCAGCGGATTGGGACTATGCTTCACGATTCCCTTGGCCAGCTTCGGCAAACCGGTGCCGGGGAGAGCCTGACGGGGTACGTCCCAGCCCTGGGCCCAGATCCGAACAGAGAAAAGGGCAGCCACCAGCAGCAAGCCCGCACAAATCAAACAAACGACCCGTTTTCCCATCTTTCTGAATCCTCCCTCAAATGATTTTGGATTCAGTATACACAGCTTCTCCGTGGAAAAAGGTCTAACCGTCTCTGTCCTCCGGGGAATCGAACGCCCTTACGCGTCGGCATCCTGCATAATGAGAGCAAAAGCTCTGCGAAAGATGGCTCGGGCTCCCGAAGCATCGGTAACAGGGGAAAAACTTTTGTCAGAGCCTTATTTTTTCGATAAACAGGCAGCAAAATCCATAAGGAAGTTTCATTATCCAAAACCAGAGGAAGAAACCGCGCCCTGGTTTGAAACCCAGCGATTTCTCCGGAAGCACCCGGTTTTTTCTGGTTAGCCAACTGGGCTCGCCGGAATGGGTGCTCCTTTCCCGTAAAATCGACAAAAAGTCCTTGCAGCAGTGGTGCCGCAAGGACTTCTCTTATGTTTCCACGGTGTTGAGAATCAGCCGTACCAGTTCATCCCGTCCGTCGCCTTTCTCAGCGGAAAAAGGAATCACGCAGCAGCTGTCCGGAAGCTCCAGATCCTCCCGAATGGTTTTCAGATTGGGCTCCAGCTCGCTTTTCTTCAGCTTGTCCTTTTTGTTGGCTACCACCACAAAGGGGCAGCCGCTGTCCAAAAACCACCGGGCCATGGTGATATCATTATTCGTTGGCGGATGCCGGTAATCCACGATCAGGACCCCCAGGGTGATCCGATTGGCAGCGAAATAATCCTCCATCAGCTTGCCCCAGCGCTCTTTTTCACTCTGAGACACCTTGGCAAAGCCATAGCCGGGCAGATCCACCAGGTAGCACCTTTTATCCAGAATGAAATAGTTAACGTGGACTGTTTTCCCCGGCTTATCCCCCACTCTGGCAAAGTTTTTCCGCTGCAGCAGCCGGTTGATCACCGAGGATTTCCCAACATTGGACTTTCCCGCGAAAGCAATCTCCGGAAGCCTGGTACCGGGAAAATCCCTGGCAGACGCAGCGGAAATCAGAAATTCCACATTTTGGAAATTCACAGTCTTCCTCCCTTACTGCTGCAGACTGGGCCGGTGCAGCTTTGCCGCTTCCTCCGGAATGGTTCCCAGCACGGTGGGAGCGGCATCCGCCGGTCGATTCAGAGCAGCCTCCAAAACCGTATCCACAGTCTGAGCGGTGATGAAATTCAGCTTTTTCCGGACAGTCTGATCGATCTCCTCCAAATCACGCTGATTATCCGCAGGGATGATCACAGTACGGATGCAGTGACGAACAGCAGCCATGGTTTTTTCTTTCAGGCCACCGATCCGGAGCACTCTCCCCCGCAGGGTGACTTCTCCGGTCATAGCCACATCCCGCCGCACCGGGATACCGGTAAGAGCGGACACAATGGCGGTAGTAACCGTCACACCGGCAGAGGGGCCATCCTTGGGAACCGCACCCTCCGGGAAGTGAACATGAATGTCCTTGGTCTTATAGAAATCAGTGGATATCCCCAGCTTGGAAGCGTTGGCACGAATATAGCTCAGGGCAGCATGGACGGATTCCTTCATCACATCCCCCAAATTGCCGGTGAGCTCCAGCTTTCCGGAGCCCTCCATCACATTGACCTCTACCTCCAGGGTCTCGCCTCCCACACTGGTCCAGGCCAGACCGGTGACCAGGCCCACCTGGTCGGAACTGGGCAGCCGCTCCGGCAGATATTTCCGGACACCCAGGTAGCCTTCCATGCTTGCGGCATTGACGGTGATTCGCTTGGCATCCTCCTGATTCAGAATCTGCATATCCACCTTGCGGCAAATGTCTCCGATGGAGCGCTCCAAATTGCGGACACCGGACTCTCTGGTATAGCACTCGATGATCTCCCGGATGGCATCATCGGTGATCCGCAGCTGGGATTTTTTCAATCCGTGTTTGGCCAGCTGCTTGGGAATCAGGTGGTTTTTGGCGATCATCAGCTTTTCTTCGTCCGTATAGGAGCTGAGCTCGATGACCTCCATCCGATCCAGCAGGGGTCTTGGTACGGTATCCAGGGTATTGGCCGTGGTGATAAACATCACATTGGACAGGTCAAAGGGTATTTCCAGATAGTGATCCCGATAGGCATGATTCTGCTCGGAATCCAGCACCTCCAACAGAGCGGCGCTGGGATCCCCCCGATAATCAGAGCCCATTTTGTCGATTTCATCCAGCAGCAGCACCGGATTGGAGGTGCCAGCCTGGGCAATGGCTGCCATGATGCGTCCCGGCATCGCGCCAACGTAGGTTTTCCTGTGCCCCCGGATATCCGCTTCATCATGAACGCCGCCGAGAGAAATGCGAACCATTTTCCGATTCAGGCTCCGGGCGATGGAATAGGAAATGGAGGTTTTGCCCACGCCCGGAGGGCCAACCAGGCAGAGGATCTGGGGCGGCATATGGGGCGCCAGCTGCCGGACGGCAATGGTTTCCAAAATTCTCTGCTTTACCTTTTCCAGTCCGAAATGGTCGTGCTCCAGAATTTTGGAGGCAGCCTGTACGTCAATGCGTTCCTTGGAGCATTTGTTCCAGGGCAGGTCCAGCACCGCATCCAAATAACCCCGCAGAACCGAGGCCTCCGAGGAGCCAAAAGGCTGCTTGCGAAGCTTCTGGACATCCTTTAAAAGCTTTTTTTCGTATTCCTCTTTCAGATGCAGCCCTTTGATTTTGGCGATATCCTCGTCAAAATCATCGTCCTCTTCTCCCTCGCCCAGCTCATCCCGGATCACCCGCATCTGCTCCCGCAGATAATAGTCCCGCTGATTCTGGTCGATGGCGGACCGGGTTTTGTCCTGGATCTCGGACTCCAGCTGGAGCACCTCAATCTCCCTGGTCAGGTAAGTAAGTGCCATTTCCAGCCGCCGGGTGGGATTCAGCTGCAGCAGGAGCTTTGCCTTCTCCGGAAAATCCAAACCGGAGTTCTGAGCGATGGAATCCGCCACAAACCCGTTCTGGTCGCTGGCGAGGATACGAAGCTGAACCATCTGGGCCGGATGCTCCGTCAGCTCTACATAAGTATTGTACATGGTGCAGGCTTCCCGCCGCAGGGCCTTGCTTCTGGGGGTATCCGTCTCCTCCGGGCAGGGAATGGATTCCACCACCGCAGAGAGGAACGGCTCCGTCTGCTGCATTTCCACGATTCTGCCCCGGGTCAGGCCGGTGACCAGCACCCGCAGATTTTCTTCCGGCGCATTCAGAAGCTGCTTCACCTTGACCACCGTGCCCACGGCATAAAGATCCGCCAGCTTGGGATCATCCACCAGCAGATCCTTTTGGGGAACCAGGAGAAGAAGCTGATCCTTTTTCATTGCGGCCTCCAAAGCCAGGGCCGACTTGGTTCTGCCCACATCAAAATGGACTGTCTGCTCCGGAAAAACAGCCAGTCCCCGCAGGGCAAGCACAGGCATCACGCCCGCATAAGTAATCTCAGACAAGGGATAATCCCTCCTTATCGCGTAATAGAAAAAGGGGATAGAACTCTACCCCCTTCCGTTCGTATGCATGAACTATCGTTTGCCGGCAAGCTTTTCTCTGGGATGGTTGGGGTCCCGGAAAATGGAAGCCTCTGCTCCATTTACGCATTCCGGCGTAATCACGACCTTTTGAATGGTCAAATCCGAAGGAATCTGGTACATGATCTGGGTCATGATTTTTTCCATAATGGCCCGCAGGCCACGGGCGCCGATTTCCCGATCCAACGCCTTCTGGGCAATGGCCTGCAATGCCTCCTCGGTGATCTCCAAAGAAACACCGTCCATCTCCAGAAGTGCCTGATACTGCTTGGTCAGGGCGTTTTTCGGCTCCACCAGGATGCGGACCAGATCCTGCTGGGTCAGGCTCTGCAGGTTGGTGATCACCGGCATCCGACCCACCAGCTCCGGGATGATACCGAATTTCAGCAGATCGTGGGGCTCCACCTGGGACAGGATTTTCCCCACATCCCGCTTTTTCCGGCTCTCCACAGGGGAATCAAAGCCGATGGCGGACCGGTCGGTTCGGGACTCGATGATCTTATCCAGGCCGTCGAACGCGCCGCCGCAGATGAAGAGGATATTGGTGGTATCCACCTGAATCATCTCCTGCTGGGGATGCTTCCGCCCGCCCTGAGGGGGAACTCCGGCAACGGTGCCTTCCAGAATCTTCAGCAGGGCCTGCTGAACACCCTCGCCGGAAACGTCCCGGGTGATGGAGGTATTCTCGCTCTTTCGGGCGATCTTATCCATCTCATCAATGTAGATGATGCCGGTCTGGGCACGCTCCACATCGAAGTCGGCGGCCTGGAGCAGACGAAGCAGGATATTCTCCACATCGTCGCCCACATAACCGGCTTCCGTCAGGGTGGTGGCATCCGCAATGGCAAAGGGCACATCCAAAATCTTGGCAAGGGTCTGGGCAAAGAGGGTCTTGCCGGAACCGGTGGGGCCAATCAGAAGAATGTTGCTTTTTTGCAGCTCCACATCGGACTCGCCACCGAAATAAATGCGCTTATAGTGATTATACACCGCCACGGAGAGCGCAACCTTTGCCTCCTCCTGACCGATGATATAACGATCCATAAACGCTTTCATCTCCACAGGAGAGGGCAGCTTCTCCATGGAGGGAGCGCCGCTGCGCCCCTGGTCGATCTCGTCCCGCAGCAGATCGTTGCAGGCACGCACACAATCACTGCAGATATACACGCCTGGGCCGGCAATCAGCTTAGACGCCTGATTCTCCCGCTTCCCGCAGAAGCTGCAGCGAATCTGCTGTTCCGAATTTCTTGCCATGAACCCGTTACCTCATTTCTAAAATATCAATGATGCTCCAGCACCCGGTCGATCAGGCCGAAGGCCTTGGCTTCCTCGGCAGTCATAAAGTTATCCCGTTCGCAGGCAGTGGTGACCACATCAATGCTCTGACCGCAGTTTTCCGCCAGGATCCGGTTCATCCGCTCCTTGATGGTCTGGAACCGCTTCAGGTGGATGGCCATATCCGTGACCTGCCCCTGAGTACCGGCGGAGGGCTGATGAATCATGATCTCCGCGTTGGGCAGGGCCATCCGCTTCCCCTTGGTGCCCGCGCTCAGCAGGAACGCACCCATGGAAGCGGCCATGCCCACCGCAATGGTGGCCACATCGCACTTGACATACTGCATGGTGTCATAAATCGCCATGCCGGCTGTGATGCTGCCGCCGGGGCTGTTGATATAAAGCTGAATGTCCTTATCCGGGTCCTGGGCCTCCAGATACAGCAGCTGTGCCACGACCAAGCTGGCGGTGGTATCGTTGACCTCCTCGGACAGGAAAATGATCCGGTCGTTCAGCAGGCGGGAGAAAATGTCGTAGCTGCGCTCGCCGCGGCTGGTCTGCTCAACAACATAGGGAACCAAACTCATGGTGATGTCTCCTTTCATAGGCATGGGCATGAAACATTCTAACCACTGGGGAGGCTGCTTATTCCTCGGTCTTCTCCTGGGCCTTGGGGGCAACAGCGACGGCGCTGTCCACAATGATCTGAACAGCCTTACGGGTCTTCAGGCTCTCGGTGAGTTCCTCAGCGGGAACCATCTCCTTGACCTTAGCGGGTTCCAGCTCGTACTGCTTAGCCAGGGACTCGATCTCTGCGGCGATATCCTCCTCGGAAACGGTCACATTCTCCACCTCGGCGATTTTCTCCAGGGTGACGGAGATCTTTGCCTGCTTCTCGGCACCGGGACGGAAAGCATTCCGCATGGTGGCTACGTCGCCGCCCATCATCTTGGCATACTGCTCCATGGAGTAGCCGCCCATCTGCAGCTGGTAAGCGAAGCGCTCCATCTGCACATCCAGCTCCCGCTCCACCAGAGCGTTGGGCACATCCACAGTGGCATTCTCGGCAGCCTTATCAACACAGGCGGTCTCGAAGCTGTTCTGGGCATTCTTCTCGGCCTTTTCCAGCGCCTTGGCACGAATGTCGGCCTTCAGCTCCTCCAGAGTATCGAACTCGGAAACGTCCTTGGCAAACTCATCGTCCATTTCAGGCACCTGGGTGACGGTGACCTTGTTCACCTTTACATGGAACACAACCGCCTTACCGGCCAGCTCCTTGTGATAATCCTCAGGGAAAGTGATGTCGATGTCCTTCTCCTCACCGGCGGACATGCCCACAACCTGCTCTTCAAAGCCGGGGACGAAGGAACCGCTGCCCAGCTTCAGGTCAAAGTTATCGCCCTTGCCGCCCTCGAAAGGAACGCCGTTATCAAAGCCCTCGAAATCGATGTTGGCGGTGTCGCCCATCTGGGCAGGACGCTCCACAGTCTCGGTGGAGGCAACATTCTGAGCCATCCGCTCCAGCTCGGCCTGCACCTGAGAATCGGGCACGCTGACCTCGGCCTTTTCAACCTCCAGGCCCTTATACTGGCCCAGGGTGACCTCGGGATAGACCTCGGTGGTCAGAGTCAGGGTAACCACATTGTCGTCGCTGATCTGCATATCCGCCAGGTTGGGACGGCCAACAGCCTTGAAGCCCTCCTGGTGAGCAATGGCAAAGTCGTAGATTTCGGGGAAGATCTCTTCCAGACCGTCTTCATAAAAAACGTGAGCGCCGTACATGCTCTCGATCATCTTCCGGGGTGCCTTGCCCTTACGGAAGCCGGGAATCAGAATGTTCTTGCGGGCCTTCATGTATGCCTTGTTGACGCCGGTTTCCATCAGTTCCTTGTCGATTTCCACCACGACGGTGGCATTGTTGCCGTTTCTTTCTACGCTATTGATTTTCATTTGCGTTATTCCTCCTAAATTGGACTGCGAAGCAGCACCTTTCTCTATCTTTTTGATTCAGCCGATATATTCTATCAAATAAAATGTGGGTTGTCCACACATTTCTAAAAAGTTTTCTGATATTTCACAATATTTCTAAGGAAGAATCTTTTGGGGCATAAAATTTATGAAATCTGC
>JAXECZ010000128.1:0-38589 GCA_034104845.1 Faecousia sp.
ACTGTAGCGGCTGTTGACCTCGCCGCTGCCGGTGCCGCCCTTTACAGTGGCCCGGGCGCCGTTGCCGTAGAGCGCGACCTTCTGGGGGCCGGACAGGGGCAGGGTGCCGTCGTTTTCCAGCAGCACCATGCACTCACCGGCAATCCGGCGGATGTAGTCGCTGTGGGCCTGCTCGCTGGCAGTCACCTCGGGGGAAGGGTTTGCGTGATAGTGAATCATTTCTTTTGGACTCCTTTCAAATGGTAGAGGGTTTTCATTTCAGCCCGATCGGCAGAATTCCTCTGCTTATTATACAAAAATCGGAAAGGAAAATCAACAGATTTCGGTGAAAATACTTAAAAACCGTCATCCCAGCGAAATGGCGCGATCCGGCGGGAGGAAAAACGATTAAGGCACGCAAAGCACCCCGTTGCCAAACAAAAATCCGCCTGCGTCTATTATCGGCAGAAAGCCCTGCGAACCCGGGAAACCGGATACGCAGAGCATTTCTTAAGGGTCCAGATTGACTTCCTCAAAAAGAGGGGATTGGAAAAACTCGACAATGCTGATCCCAAAGCCCTGGCAGAGCTCATGAATGATTCTCAGCTTCACCGAATCATAGGAGCAGTGGATCAAATTGCTGATGGTGGATTTGGGAACGCCGCTTTTTGTAAACAGCTGATACTGGGTCATTCCCTGCTGGTCCAGGAGCTCCTGTATCCGCTGGCTGACCGCCTCATTCAATTTCATATCCACCACCGCCTTGTTGGTATTATATGAAATCCGAAAGAAAAAATAGTCCCTGTAGCTGAACTAACTATTGCATTTTTCAGGAGAGTATGATATCTTATTTGGGAAGAAAAGAGAAAGAGGTGCTACCAATGATTGGCTCCGCACTGAAAAAACTTGCAAAACAGCATCAACTAACGGTGGACAAAGGCATTGCTTATGGCAGCTTAGGGGGCTACGCCGCCACGCTGTGTGAGGGCTCCGGCTGGAAGCGGATCGTATTCTCCACCCAATTTGTGAATCCCGCCGGCCGCACCAGCATTATGGACGCGGTATCCGGCCGGGACATGAAGAAGGAATTTCGGGTTTCGGAGCTCACGGTGGGTTCCAAAATGATCGTGGTCACGTTCCTGGACAATCCGGGAACCATGAAGCGGATCCAGGCGTTTCTGGACTGGTTCCTGCCGCTGCTGGCTTCCTATGGGGCATCGGGGGTGGATATCTGCCCCGAATGCGGCGGTGAGATTTCCGGCGGCAGCTGGGCCATGGTCAACGGCATCGCCCACCACTACCACTCCGGCTGCGCCGCCCATGTGCGTCAAAGCCTGGAGGCGGAGCAGGAGCGCCGCAGCCAGGAGGACAGAGGAAGCTACGCTGCGGGTCTGCTGGGCTCCCTGCTGTTTGCCGCCCTGGGCGCGGTGGTGTGGGCTGTTGTGCTGAGCTTTGGCTACATCGCCTCTCTGGTCGGCCTGCTGATCGGCTTCCTGGCAGAAAAGGGCTACAATCTGTTTAAAGGAAAACAGGGTAAAGGGAAAATTGCCATTTTGATTCTGGCAGTGATTTTCGGTGTGGTGCTGGGAACCTTCCTGGCAGAGAGCTATGGCCTCTTTGATCTGATCAACTCCGGCATGGTTCCCGGATTGGAAATTTCGGATATTCCGGAAACCATTCTCTATCTGCTGATGAACGACGGAGAATACCTGGGAATCGTCCTGAAAAATGTGGGCATGGGCCTGCTGTTTGCCGCCCTGGGTGTCGTCGCCCTGCTGCGTCAGGCGGGCAAGGACGTTGCCGGCAGCCGGTATGTGGAGCTGAAGTAAATATCTTCTTTAAAAAAGAGGGGCTTCCTGGTTTGGGAAGTCCCTCTTTGTGTCTTAACATTTTCACATGCTGACCGGCTTGACGAAGCTTGTTGTCAAAGCGGTATTCGCCGAGTAAAACCGTTCGGCAGATCTTTTTTCGGGGAACGGCTGTCGGAGATGGGCTTGAACAATTCCGGAAATCGTACGCCAGAGGCAGTGGTCGAAAGCGAACGCCTTGACAAATGGTGGCATATATGATACTATACACAAAAGATTGATATGTCAGGCGAGGCGGGGTGTGGGAATTGTCTAAGCTGGAAAAACTAAAGAGCAAGCTGTTTGAAAAGCCTTGCCGGAATGATATGACCTTTGAGGAGATAGAGAAGCTGGCAAGAGCGTATGGGTGTGAGGTTCGCATAGGCGGCAGACATTCCTACCATATTGTTCACCGGCCCACCGGAACGGTTATTCCAATACCTGTGCACGGAAGCACAGTAGGGGAAGCATATGTGGGTGAGCTTCAAAAACTATTCCGAAAAATTGAAAGCTTTGAGGAGGATTGAGCATGAAATACCCATTTCGTGTATACCAAACACAGGTCGATGCACATGTTTTCTGGGTCGCGGAAAGTCCCGCGTTAAACGGATGTGTAGGTCAAGGCGATACATTGGAAGAGGCTGTTGCAGAGCTTGAGGGAAACGAGGCAAGCTGGCTGGAAGTTGCGGCGGAATGTGGAATTCCAATTCCAGAAATCCCCATGGAACATCTCAACGCATACAGCGGCAAGCTGACCTTGCGAGTTGCCCCTTATGTGCACCAGGAGGCGGCAGAGCTAGCCAAAAAGCAAGGGATCAGCCTCAATCAGTATATCAATGACGCAGTTGTTGCACAAAACGCAAGAATTGCAACGGTTGGATATCTTACACCGGAAGTTAAAAATGCTGTTAAGCTTGTCAGGGAATTGTTATCCGTTCCGTCAGAGTCTTCCAGCAATGGTCCCAATTCCCTCCTGAAATATAATACAGGCAATTCAAATGGCGGCTACAAAGTTGAGTTTTCCCCCGAGTTCACGCAATTTTTGACTTCCTCAGGAACCTAGTAAGGAGATGTGTTATGGTCTATTTAACATTGCAGCGGCAGCGGTTTAAAACAATTCAGATGAATGTGGACTTAAAAGAAAACGCCGAGATTGAAATTGAGAGTACATTCTCGTTTCATATAAACTATAATGAGGACAATTCCGCTTGTACTGCGGAGTTGAAGCAAATGCTGCGTCACAAGTCTGATCCTGAGCAATTGAGCATTCTTGTCGAGGGAAGCGGTCAGTTTACTTGTGAGGGAATTGTTTCTGACGATACGAAAAAAGAAGCGCATGTAATGGCCTATAACCTGCTGTTTCCCTATGTGCAGAATCTGATTGCCCGGCTTACGGTAGACGCGGGTCTTCCTCCTTTAATGATTCGCTCATCGAAGATGGAACCTAAAGATGTAGTTCTCTCCGATAGAGGCTAGACGGAGGAAAGCCTATTGGAATTTCTTAGCGATTGAACAAAAATCCCTGTGGACTGGGTATTCACTCAATCTACAGGGATTTTATTATTTGCAGCAGTTGGACTTCTGTTCCTGTTATTCCCATCCGAAGCCCTGGAACACCGGCTCACCGGTATAGCGGTGGGCTTCTTTTTGTCCCCGGAGGATTTCCAGCACACTTTCCGCCATGGCCTCCTGCTCGCACTCCCCGGGATAGACGGTGATGGGGGCGATCCAGCCGCAGCGCTGCCGGATTCCGTCCACAATGTCATCGAAGCGCACCAGACCGCCGGTGAGCAAAATGCCGTCCACCTTTCCCTCCAGCACCGCTGCCATGGCACCGATGGATTTGCACAGCTGGTAGATCATGGTGTTCCAGATGACGGTGGCTTTCCGGTCCCCCGCCTCCACCATGGCGTGAATGGTATCGGAGTTGGAGGTGCCGAAATGGCTCACAAAACCGCCGGAGCGGGAGAGCATGGTTTTCACTTCCTGGGTGGTATGGCCGGCTTCCAGGTAGGTCAGCACCTCCATCACCGGGATGGAGCCCAGCCGGGTTGGGGTAAAGGGCCCGTCGCCTCCGGCACCCTCGGTGCTGTCGATCATCTTTCCCTTGCAGTGGGCGGTAACGGTGATGCCACCGTCGATATGGCTGACGATGAAATTACAGTCCTCATATTTTTTGCCCATGGACTTGGCGTGGATGGCGGCAATGCCTTTCTGGTTCAGCACATGGGTTTGGGCCCTCCGGTAGAGCCCCGCGATGCCGGTGGGACGGGCGTAGTCGCACAGCTCATCCACATTGGTGGGGTTTACGGTGTACATCCTCCCGCCGAATTCCCTGCAAAGATCATAAGCAAGCATCACTCCCAATTTCGCGGGATGATCGCTGCCCCCAACCCCGGCAGCGGTATCGGCAGCCAGCCGGTCATCAATTTCCATGACTCCGGACTGCTGGGGCCAGGCACTGCCGCCCCGGCCCACAAAAGCATCGATCTGGGAAAGCTGCAAACCGTGGCGGCTCATAAAATCCTCGATAAACGCCCGGCGCATGGGAACCTGATCGTTGACGGTGGGATAGGACAGCAGCAATGGCGCATCGTGAAAGACGCTCTCGGTATAGACATTTTTCTCATTTTCAAAATAGCTCACCTTGGTGGAGGTGGAGCCGGGGTTGATGACCAGCATTTTGTATGCGGTTTCCATTTTAAGACTCCTTTGGAAATGATCCAGTCAGCAGCCATCCGGGCCGCAGAAATGGCCGGGGCCGGAAAAAGCGGCATCATTCAGGGCCTGCAGCAGCTCTGCCTCTGTGTAGCTGCTGAGGGTGAGCTTTTTCCCGTCCACATAGATGGTGGGCACACCCTGGGGCTTCAGCACCTCCCGGGCATATTGGACGGCCTGGCGTTCTTTTTCGGTGTACCGCCCCTCCTCCAGCGCTTTGGTGAAATCTTTGGGATCGAGCCCAACCTGCTCCGCCAGAGCAGCCAGCACGGGTATTTCGCCAATGTCCTGCTCCCGGATGAAATAGGCCCGGTAGACGGAATCGTTGTATTCCTCACCCCTGCCATGGTCGCAGGCATAGTACCAGCCCTCAAAGGCGAGACGGGTGTAGGGCCGGGGGATGATTTTGGGCGGCAGCTTCATGTCCAGCTCCAGCTGGCGGCAGGGCTCCGTCAATATCTGATAATTTGCCCGGCGGCGCTGGTCGTGGTAGGTATCCACCCGCTCCTTGGGCTCCGGAGTCAGCTCATAGGGTTGATAGGTAATGTTAGCCTCCACTCCCAGCTTCCTCAGCGCCCGATGGAGCGCCTCCTTGGCCACCAGGCAGTAGGGGCATACATAGTCGGAGATGAATAAAATTTCCATATGCGTACCTCGCGCTCCTTTATCTGTGCACAGTATACTGCTTCTTCCTTTCAAATTCAAGCAAAATATACAAGAAACAATTCCGGTTCCCGCCAAATTCCAATTTGACAAGATGCTGAGAAAATTCTCCATACATAAAAATGACGGCTGACCAAAAGTCAGCCGTTATTTTTGAAATCAGGAGGCAGATTCGGTGGCTGCCTCGGTAGCAGCATCCGTGGTCGCCTCTGTCGTTGCTTCCGTGGTTGCCTCGGTGGTGGCCTCCGTGGCTTCGGTGGTGGCCTCCGTAGTAGCCTCGGTGGTAGCTTCCGTGGCTTCGGTGGTGGCTTCCGTGGTTGCTTCAGTGGTAGCCTCTGTAGTGGCCTCTGTGGTCGATTCTGTAGCTTCGGTAGTCTCTTCCGTGGGAGGCTCTGTGGGGACAACGGGCAGAATGGGCGGCGCCGGGATGATCGTCTGCTCAAAAACGGCCCGCATATCCACGTTGGTCATGGCGATCCATCCGGCGGTAATGCGGCCCCAGAGCACATTGCCCACCTTGCTGACCTCCAAAATGGGCACCACACTGTTTTGGGGAATCTGCCCCACGGGGGCCTGATCCGTGCCGGCGGTGGGATAGACATAGAGGACGCTGTCCTTGATGGTGCCATAGCCGTAGATGGGGGTGAGGGTGCCCGGGATGCAGTCGGCCTGAATGTAATGCATGCTTACCCAGCCCAGCCTGGTGCAGCCCCAGTAGCCGCCGTCGGCGTAGACCTGCTCCAGGATCAGCAGCCGCTCTCCTTTGCGGTAGGAGCCGCATACGGTATAATCCAGACCGGGGCCGGAGCGGACGTTGAGCAGATCGGCGGTGACGTTGCCCACCATGGGGTTCTGCCCCACCTGACCGTCCATGTACACATAGCCCAGGTAGATCCACCCTTTCGCGGTGCGGCCCCAGCCGTTGTTGGTTTCGATGATGCCCACCCGGTCGCCGCTGAGATAGCAGCCGATTCGGTCGAAGCCGGTGCCCGGGGCGGTGCGGATGTTCAGCTGGCTGGTGGATACAATGCCCATTTTGGCATAGGCGGGGATGTATTCCTCGGTGATTTCGTCGCTGCTCAGGTCAGCGTCTGTCACAATATCGGGCATATTCAATTGGGAAACCAGCACCCAGCCGGAGACATTGTATTCCGGGGCGGTGACATATACCCACTCGTCAGAGGAAAACACGGCCCTGCGCTTGATGCTCAGCTCGTCGCCCTTTTTCAGCTGTGCCAGCACCCGCGTGGTTTGGCTGTAGGAGCTGTACAGGCTGGCGGTGCTTTTTACGGTGGCGATGTTTTGGGACAGGGCAGGTGTGGGCGTGCTTGCCTCAATGTGCATGGCAGCCTGCAGCACCCGGATGAAGAAGCTGCCCGTTTTCGCTGCGGCGTCGGTGTCAGCGTTTTGAACGGCGATTGCGCCCAAAAGCAGTGCCACAGAGAGAAGAAGCGCGGATAATGATTGCATCAGGAGTCCCTCCGATCCTTTCCAGATATGGGAAAGTATACCGAATAAATCGGAAAAAATCAAGGGAAGTAACACAATCTTAATAGGATGGTAATATCTTCCTGGTGGGACAAGGTAGGAAATGTTAAATTTCTGTATCCCCCTTGAAAAAGGATAGGTCGTATGCTACACTTTTATGTAGCTTGCGACACGAATTCAGGAAAGCGGGTGATTGCGTGTTTCACTATGGGCATATGTTCCGGCTGCTGCACTGCGCCAGCTCTCAGTCCATTACGGCGGCGCTGGCCCAGATGGAGCTGACCTCGGCCCAGGGGCGCATCCTGGGTTTTCTGGTCCGGCGGGGAGAGCCCCTCTGCGCCAAGGACATTGAAGAGGAATTCCACCTGAGCCATCCCACGGTATCCGGGCTGCTGTCCCGCTTGGAGAAGAAGCGCTTCATTGAATTCCGTCCCGACGAGAGGGACGGCCGCTGCAAGCGGATTTACGTTTTGCCCAAGGGTATGGACTGTCATGAAAGGATTTTCCATGTGATTTTGGAGAATGAGAAACGGGTCGTCCAGGGCTTCACCCGGGAGGAAAAGGAGCAGTTTGCCGCACTGCTCACCCGGGCGGTGGAGAACATGGGCGGTCAGTCCAGCTTTCAATTTGAAGAGGAGGAAACCAACGAATGATCAAACGATTGGCCCGGTGCGTCCGGGAGTACAAATGGCCGGCTATCCTCAGCCCGGTGTGCATGGTGGGCGAGGTGACCATGGAGGTGCTGATTCCTCTGGTGATGGCAAAGCTCTATGACTACGGCATCGTGCAGCAGAACATGACGGTGGTGGTGCAGCAGTCGCTGCTTTTGATGCTGTGCGCCGTGGCCTCCCTGGGCTTCGGCTCCGCGTCGGCGGTGTTTGCCGCCAAGGCGGGCACCGGCTTTGCAAGAAACCTGCGGCATGACATGTATTACCATGTGCAGGAGTTCAGCTTCTCCAACATCGACAAATTTTCCACTGCCTCCATCGTCACCCGGCTGACCTCGGATGTGGCGAATATCCAGATGGCTTTCCAGATGATGATCCGCATGGCCATCCGCTGCCCCATGATGCTGGTGCTGGCACTGGTTTCCGCCATGCGGATCAGTGTGAAGCTGAGCCTGGTATACTGCATTGCGCTGCCGCTTTTGATGCTGGTGCTCTTCGGCCTGGTGCCCATGGTGTTCAAAATCTTCGATAAGGTTTTCAAGGCCTATGACGCTCTGAACAATGTGGTGCAGGAGAATGTCCACGGCATCCGGGTGGTGAAGAGCTTTGTCCGGGAGGAAAAAGAGGTGGAGAAATTCACCGGCATCTCCGGGGAGATCTACCGCCTGTTCTGCAGGGCAGAGCACATCCTGGCCCTGAATGCCCCGGTGATGCAGTTCTGCGTCTATGCCTGTATGCTGCTGATCTCCTGGTTTGGCGCCAGAATGGTCATCGCCTCCGGGAACCTGCCCGGTAATGGCCTGACCACCGGCGAGCTCAGCTCCATGCTCACCTATACCACCCAGATCCTTTCCAGCTTGATGATGCTTTCCATGGTGTTCGTGATGATGATCATGTCCCGTGCACCCATGCGCCGCTGCGCTGAGCTGCTGGCGGAGGAGCCCAACCTGGTCTCTCCCCAGAACCCGGTGAAAGAGGTGAAGGACGGCTCCATCGATTTTGAAAACGTTTCCTTCCGCTACTCCGAGAAAGCCAAGCTGGATGCCCTGCAGAATGTGAACCTCCACATCCCCTCCGGCACCACCGTGGGCATCCTGGGGGCCACCGGCTCCTCCAAATCCACCCTGGTGCAGCTGATTCCCAGATTGTACGATGTGACGGCGGGCAGCCTGAAGGTGGGCGGCGTGGATGTGCGGGAGTATGATTTGGAAGCCCTGCGGGACAATGTGGCCATGGTGCTCCAGAAAAACACTCTGTTTTCCGGCACCATCAAGGAGAACCTGCGCTGGGGCAATCCCGATGCCACAGAGGAAGAGCTGGTTCACGCCTGCCGTTTGGCCTGCGCGGACGAATTCATTCAAAGCTTCCCCGATGGCTACGATACCCATATTGAGCAGGGGGGCTCCAATGTCTCCGGCGGTCAGAAGCAGCGGCTTTGCATCGCCCGTGCCCTGCTGAAAAAGCCAAAGATTCTCATTTTGGACGACTCCACCTCCGCCGTGGACACCCGCACCGATGCCATGATCCGCAAGGCCTTCCGGGAGGAGATCCCCAATACCACCAAGCTGATCATTGCCCAGCGAATCTCCTCCATTCAGGACGCGGATCTGATTCTCATTATGGACGGCGGCAGAATTCTGGAGTCCGGCACCCACCAGCAGCTGCTGGAAAGCTCCAAAATTTACCGGGATCTCTACTACACCCAGCAGAAAGGAAGGGATGAATAATGCCTCCTGTGAAAATGCGCGGCGACGGCCGCATGGCGAAAAGCCCAAAAAAGACGCTGCTGCGGCTGTTAAGCTATCTGAAAAGGTACACCCCCACGCTGCTGATCGTGCTGTTGTGCATCTTCCTCTCCTCCTACGCTCAGACCATGGGCAGCCGGAGCCTTGGCACGTTGGTGGATGACTACATCCTGCCCATGGTGGCCTCCGGCTCTCAGGATTATGGCCCCATGATGGGCTATCTGACGAAAATTGCCCTGATTTTCACCTTGGGCATCCTGGGCTCCTTCTTCATGAACTACCTGCTGGTGGGCGTGACCCAGGGAGCCCAGAAGGCCATCCGGGACGAGATGTTTGTGAAGATGCAGCGCCTGCCGCTGCGGTATTTCGATTCCAATACCGCCGGCAACATCATGTCCCGCTACACCAGCGATATCGACACTCTGCGCCAGATGGTCAGCCAGGCCATCCCCCAGTGCGTCTCCTCCATCATCACTCTGGTGGTGGTGACCTGGAGCCTCATCGAAACCAGCTGGCTGCTGTTTCTTGTGATGCTGTTTACCATTTCCGCCATCGTGCTCGTCACCAAATATCTGGCAGGGAAGTCCGGCAAGTATTTCATCGGCCAGCAGCAGTCCCTGGGCGCGGTGAACGGCTATATTGAAGAGATGATCACGGGGCAGCGGGTGGTGAAGATTTTCAACCACGAGAGTGTCTGCGAAAAGGAGTTCGATGCGCTGAACGACAAGCTCTGCGCCAACGCCTATGCCGCCGGAAAATTCTCCAACATCATGGGCCCGGTGAATAATAACCTGGGCTATATCCAGTATGCCATCCTGGCTATTGTGGGCGGCATGATGGTGGTGGGCTCTCAGGGGAAAATGCTCACCCTGGGCAGCCTGATGGCGTTTATGATCCTGTCCCGAAGCTTCAATATGCCCATCTCCCAAATCTCCAACCAAATCAACTCCATCATCATGGCCCTTGCGGGTGCGGAGCGGATTTTTGAGCTGATGGATGAACAGCCGGAGCAGGATCAGGGCTATGTCCATCTGGTCAACGCCAAAATCGATGAGGCGGGCAGCATCACGGAAACCCCGGAGCGCACCGGCCGCTGGGCCTGGAAGCACTACCACAAGGCAGACGGCACCACCACCTACCAGGAGCTCAAGGGAGACATCTATATGGAGCAAGTGGACTTTGGCTATGTGCCGGAGAAGATGGTGCTTCATGATGTGTCGCTGTATGCCAAGCCCGGCCAGAAAATTGCCTTCGTGGGGGCTACCGGCGCGGGCAAAACCACCATTACCAACCTGATCAACCGGTTCTATGACATTGACGACGGGAAAATCCGCTACGATGGCATCAACATCAACAAAATCTGCAAGAGCGATCTGCGCCGCTCCTTGGGCGTGGTGCTCCAGGAGACGAACCTGTTCACCGGCACGGTGATGGACAACATCCGCTATGGCAGACTGGATGCCACCGATGAAGACTGCATCCACGCCGCCAAGCTGGCCAACGCCCACGATTTCATCACCCGCCTGCCCGAGGGCTACAACACCATGCTCACCGGCAACGCTTCCCGGCTCTCCCAGGGCCAGCGGCAGCTGATTGCCATTGCCCGTGCCGCTGTGGCAGACCCCCCGGTGATGATTTTGGACGAGGCCACCTCCTCCATTGACACCTACACCGAGGCTCAGGTCCAGGCGGGCATGGATGCGCTGATGAAGGGCAGAACCGTGTTCGTCATTGCCCACCGGCTGTCCACCGTCCGCAATTCCGACTGCATCATGGTGCTCGATCATGGCAGGATCATTGAGCGGGGCACCCACGATGACCTTATCGCGCAAAGGGGCACCTACTACCGGCTCTACACCGGCGCCTTTGAACTGGAATGAACCCGGTAATTTTGTATAAAAAGCTATTGACAAATTTGGAAGAAATAACTATAATGCAGACATAAGACAACGGCGTCTGACTTGGGAAACCCAAATCAGACGCCGTTTTTCTTGCAATTATCCGCAGCCCGGTATCTTTGTCAGATTCCGTAAATGGAAGTACACGGTGTTCACGCTGATGCCCAAACCGTTGGCCACCAGCTCAACGGAGTTCTTCAGCTCGAATACATGGCGGGACTGCAGCAGCCGGATGATCTCCTTGTTCCGCATGGAGGGTAGAATGGAAGCATCATTCATGACCTGGTTTTTGGCCTCATGCAGCTTCTGTTCCACCGCGTTCACCGAATTCTGGGCGAAATTTTCCGCCGTGAACACGGAGGAATCCTGGGGAAGCAGCTCGGACAGATAGTCCAGCAGCGGGGTGCCCAGGTACAGGTTGATGCACAGCAGCCCGATGATTCGCCGGCCCTTTCCCCGGATGGCGATGGTGGTGGACTTCATGGGCTCTCCCAGCGTATTCTTGCTGAAATACACCTGATAATCCCGGTCGGAATCGTTGGCCTCCAGCTTTTTCAGCATGGAGATTCCCAGGTCCGTAATGGGGGAGCCCTCGGTGCGGCCGGTGTGGAAGCCGTTCATGATCCTGATGACGGAGTGGTTAAAATCTCCCAGACTGTGAACGGCCACCTCGTAGCTGCCGCCTAAGTAGGCGGCCAGGCCCTCGGCAAGGGTTTTATAGCTGTCCAATATCCGCAGGTCCTCTGCGGTGAGATTCCTGTCGTTCATGGCATTCGTACCTCTTTCCTTCGTGCGTTCTTATTCTACAAAAGAAATACGGAAAAGGCAAGAACAAAATCTGATTCCTTTGTGATGTTTTCCAAAAGAATCAGAGTATTTTTTAACAATATGACAAAGATTATTTTTAGCCAAAATTCTGATTGACTAAAAGGAAATACAGTCCTATAATAAACTCAAAATAACTAAATTTAATTTTAGTTGTTACTAAAATTCTTTAAGGAGGAATTTCCAATGAAAACCGTTTCCACTCAAAATGCACCTGCTGCCATCGGGCCCTATTCCCAGGGCAAAATCGTCGGCGAGCTGGTTTTTGTATCCGGCCAGATTCCCGTTGACCCCGCCACCGGCGCGGTGGCCGAGGGCATTGAGGCCCAGACGGAGCAGTCCTGCAAGAATGTGGCCGCCGTGCTGGAGGCTGCCGGCTCTTCCATGGAAAAGGTGGTAAAAACCACCTGCTTTGTGGCGGATATGGGGGATTTCGCCCGGTTCAACGGTGTCTATGAGAAGCATTTCATCTCCAAGCCCGCCCGCAGCTGCGTGGCGGCCAAGGCACTGCCCAAGGGAGTTCTGTGCGAGATCGAGGCCATTGCCGAGCTGTAAGGGGTGGACGCCATGGGGAATATCAAAGACCTGATGCGGCCTGCCTTTGCCAAGCTGGACGGCGGCCTGTTCTCCGTTACGGAAAAGGCGGACGTGGGAGACGTGGGCCAGCGGATGAAGGAAATGGGCGTGGCCATGATGAGCTGGGCTGACCCCTTTATGCCGGACCCCTCCATTCCCGACTGCGTTACCAAAGCGGCTGTGGAAGCGCTGAAAGGCGGCGCTCCTGCCCACTACATCATGCCCATCGGAAGTCCGGAGCTGAAAGTGCTCATTGCCAAGCGCACCCAAGAGCGCTTCGGCATCCGGCTGGACCCCCAGAGAAACATCATCATCAACCCCGGCTCCGATGTGGGCCTGATGTTTGCCATGGCCCCCTGGATCAATCCCGGGGACGAGGTGATGATCCACGACCCCAGCTACGGCAGCAATTTCCTGAATCCGGAGCTGCTGGGAGGCGTTACTGTCCGGGTCCCCACCTATGAGGAGGACGGCTGGCATATCCGCATTGCGGAATACGAAAAGCGGCTCACGGACAGAACCAAAATGGTGCTGCTCACCAATCCCAACAATCCCACCTGCGTAACCTACACCCGGCAGGAATTGGAGCAGCTGGCGGATTTCTGCATCCGGAATAACCTGGTCTGCGTGGTGGATCAGGCCTTTGAGGACACGGTGTTCCCGGAGCATGAGATGGTGTGCATGGCCTCCCTGCCCGGTATGTGGGAGCGCACCGTTACCGTTTGCTCCACCTCCAAGGGCATGGCGCTCAGCGGCTTCCGGGTGGGCTGGATTTATGCCAATGATGTGATCATGGACACCTACTTCGGCTCCGCCGTGAATATGCAGGGTGCCACCGGAACCTTAAACCAGATGGCCGTGATGCCCGCCTTTGAGGACGACAGCTTCATCCAGGGCTATATGCAGAAGTATGAAAACCGCAGACAGTATGCCTACAAGCTGTTCAATACCATTCCCGGTGTGTCCATGCAGATGCCCGAGGCTACGTTCCTGCAGTGGATCAACGTCTCCCAGCTGGGAACCTCCACGGAGGTAACCCAGTACCTGATCCAGGAGGCGAAGATCTGCGCCAACGACGGCAAGTTCTACGGCGACCAGGGCCAGGGCCACATCCGTCTGGTGGCGGGGTGCTTCTGGAATGACGCAGATTGCTACGCGGCTATGGACCGCATGGCGGCAGCTTTCTGGAAATTGGCGGAGAGAAAAGGTCTCTGCTGATAATATATTATGGTAAAGGAGAAATCAACATGGCAGAAAAGAAGAAATTGGAATTCCGGGGCGGCATGGCAATGTCGCTGATTCCGGTGCTGATTTACGTTGGCTTCTGTGTAACGCTTTTCATCGGCTTTAAGGCGTTCAACATGGAGGCACTGGCAGTGGGCGGCTTCCTGGGCCTTCTGGTGGGCGGCATCTTCTGCAAGAGCTACACAAAGTACTGGGACAGCGCCATTAAGGGCATTTCCTCCATCACCTCCGTTTCTGTGGTGGTCATCCTGCTGCTGGTGGGCATGTTCAGCCAGATGATCAAAACCAGCAACATCTCCGGCGGCTTTGTGTGGCTGGCCAACGCCATTGGCATCAAGGGTGGCCTGTTTGTGGCATTTACCTTCCTGACCACCTGCATTGTCTCCACTGCCACCGGTTCCTCCATCGGCACCATGTTCATCGCTTTCCCCATTTTCTTCCCCGCCGGCTCCATTCTGGGTGCCAATACCATGTGGCTGGCAGGCGCCATCGTGTCCGGCGCCATCTTCGGCGATAACCTGGCTCCCATTTCTGACACCACCATTGCCTCCGCCTCCACCCAGCAGTTCCAGGATGGCACCCCCGCCGATGTGGGTGGTGTGGTTACCAGCCGTCTGCGCTACAGCGCAGTGGCGGGCATCATCTCCCTGATCCTCTTCGGCATCGTGGGCGGTATCGGCGGCACCTACCAGGGCGGCGCCATTGAGGCGGCCTCCAACCCCGCCAGCCTGGTGATGCTGATTCCCGTGGTGATCATGCTGGCCGTCTCCACCAAGACCCGGAATATCTACCTGGGCATCCTGGTGGGCCTGAGCCTGGGCACCGCCGTGGGCCTGCTCTCCGGACTGTTCGGAATGAGCGATGTGTTCGCCAATGACCCCGCCAACAACGCGGCGGTGGGCTTCCTGGTTTCCGGCATCAACGGCATCCTGCCCACCGTGGCTCTGGTGATTTCCGTGTTCGGCATCATGGGCGTGCTGAACGACGCGGGCATGCTGGACTATGTGGCCGAAAAGATCCTCAACAGCAAGGCCGGACAGACCCAGACCGGTGCCGAGCTGCTGTGCATGGCCGGCATTTCCGCCACCACCATTCTCTTCGGCGGTGTGACCAGCGCCTCTATCCTCACCTTTGGCCCCATTCTGAATAAGATCGGCTCCGCCAAGAACATCCATCCCTATCGCCGGGCCAACCTGCTGGACGGCACTGCCAACAGTCTTCCCGCCATCGTTCCCTTTATGAGCACTTTCGTGTTCATCGGCGCGGCCCTCACGGGCATGTCCCCCCTGGCTGTGGCTGGCGGAACCATCTATGCTTTTGCCCTGTTCTTCACCTTCTTGTTCTCCGTCCTCACCGGTTGGGGCCGTAAAAACGAGAAGTAATTCTCCTATTCCCCTCTCCCGGAAATTGGGGGAGGGGAATTTCAAAAAAAGGCTTGACTTTTCTCGGGATTCTGGTATAATGCTTCTTGTTCCCGGTATGGAGGCTTAGCTCAGCTGGTTAGAGCGCATGCTTCACACGCATGAGGTCACAGGTTCGAGTCCCGTAGTCTCCACCAAACCCTTGAAGGCTTAATGCTTTCGAGGGTTTTTTTCTTAAAAAATTTGACCGGATACCGATTCTTCAGGTTTTTCCCGCAGCCGCTTCTCCCGCACACGCTTGATGATTTCAGAAATCAGTAAAAAATAATAAAAAGTAATTGCTTTATTACGGATAATATGTTAGTATTGCACTAAGCCCCTTGGTTCTGATTTGCAGCGCGTACCAATTCAGGAAACGAACCGGCGGCAAATAAAAAATAAGGAGTAAGAGAGAATGAAAAGACTATTTGCGCTTGTGCTGGCCCTTACTATGATGGTTGCCTGCCTGTTCTGCGTCAGCGCCAAGGCGGATATGGGCGACCTGATCCGCTTCCTGCCTACACAGATCGAAGTTCTTGAGAACAAGGTGACGGTGGAGGGTTATTTCGTGAACCTGAACAAGGATGTAACCGTTAAGAATTTCACCGACTTTGAGATGAAGGTCTATCTCTCCGGCGATCTTTTGGTGGAGGGTGACTTCGGCGATATCAACCAGTTTTCCATCGCCCCTCTGAGCGTGAAGTACCAGAGCTTTACCTTCAACGGATCCCACGAGCTGAACGAGGGTACCTACACCTGCGACGACGACTTCTATGCATCCTTTACCTGCAGCTTTAAATACACCTGATTGGCTGATTCCATTCGCCCGCGTTCTGTTTTGAACGCGGGCGTTTTCTGCTCTTGACATTTCTGCTGCCGGGCAATAAGATGGGGAGGAAACGGAGGGGAAGCGGATGAACTATTCCAAGGTGGTTCCTGGGAAATTCCTGGACCGGCCTAACCGGTTTGTGGCTCATGTGGAGATTGGCGGGACTGTGGAAACCGTCCATGTGAAAAACACCGGACGCTGCCGGGAGCTGCTGGTTTCAGGAGCCAGAGTGTATTGCCAGCATCTGGAGCACCCCGGCCGGAGGACGAAATACGACCTGATTGCCGTGGAGAAAAACGGCCGCCTGATCAACATGGATTCCCAGGCTCCCAATGCGGCGGCAGGGGAGTGGCTTCGCGGCGGCGGCCTGGGGGAGGTTCAGAATCTGCGGGCGGAGACGGTCCACGGAGATTCCCGCTTCGACTTTTCCTTTACTCTGGGAGGAAGACAATGCTTTTTGGAGGTTAAGGGAGTAACCCTGGAGCAGGATGGCGTCTGCGCCTTTCCGGATGCCCCCACGACACGGGGAAGCAAGCACCTGCGGGGGTTGGCGGATGCCGCACGGGAGGGGTACGGGGCATACGTGCTTTTTGTGATTCAAATGGAAAATGTGAGATTTCTCCGGCCAAATGACGGGACGGACCCGGATTTTTCCGCCGGTTTGCGCCAGGCGGCGGAAGCCGGGGTGGAGGTGCTGGCGTACTCCTGCGCCGTGACGCCGGACAGCATGACCATCACTCTGCCGGTGCCGGTGAAGCTGGAAAAATGAAAAAGGAAAAAATTGCAGAAAACTCATTGATTTATTTGAAATATCGTATATAATAAATCTGTGTGTTCCGCACAACATATTATGGTCGAGGAGGATGAACATGAAAAAATTTCTCGCAATCCTGTTGACCCTGTGCATGATTCTGTCTCTGTGTGCCTGTGCTTCCACCAGCAAGGCTCCCGAAACCACTGAGACCACCGTCGTCACAGAGGCCGCTACCGAGGCTCCCACCGAGGAAGTCACTGAGGCTCCCACCGAGGAAGTCACTGAGGCTCCTACGGAGGAAGTGACTGAGGCTCCTACGGAGGCCGCTACCGAGGCTCCCACCGAGGAAGTGACCGAGGCTGAGCCTGCTGCCCAGGCTGAGACCGAGGAGGCTACCGAGGAAGTCACCGAGGCTCCTACGGAGGAAGCTACCGAAGAAGTGACCGAGGAAGCTACCGAAGAGACCGCCGAGGCTGCCAAGATCCCCGTAAAGGTGTTCAACAACAGCAACGCTGTCATCGAGGTCTTCGACTATGTCGAGGGCGACGCCGCCTCCCTGGAGACCCCCTGCGAGGCCGTTACCGTCGGCAATCAGCTGGCTGTTAAGGTCACCCCCGCCGAGGGCTACAAGGTTGCTCACCTGCGGGTGAACAGCAAGTCCATTGACGATACCTATGCCGATGGCTACTGGTTTGCTCCTGCCACCGAGGACATCAACAGCTTCGCTGTGAAGGCCCTGATGGTCAAGGAAGAAGCCACCGAGGAAACAGAGGCTGTGGAAGAGACTGTGGTGGAAGAGACCGCCTCCGTCGCTCCCATGACCCACGAAGAGTATGTCGCTGCCGAGCTGGATTCCCCCGTTTGCGTGGAGACCTATGTCCAGGCCCATCAGTCCTGGTGGGATGGCAAGATCACCGTCTACGCCCAGAGCGAGGATGGCGCTTACTTCCTGTACAACATGGCCTGCTCCGAAGAGGACGCTGCCAAGCTGGTGCCCGGCACCAAGATCCTGGTCAACGGCTTCAAGTCCGAGTGGTCCGGCGAGGTGGAGATTGTGGATGCCACCTTTGAGATCCTGGAGGGCAGCTACATTGCCGAGCCCTGCGATGTGACCGAGCTGCTGGGTGTTCCCGAGCTGGTTGACCATCAGAACGAGTTTGTCACCGTCAAGGGCCTGACGGTTGAGAGCATTGCTTTCAAGAACGACGAGCCCGGCGACGACATCTATGTGACCCTGACCCAGGGTGAGCTCACCGCTGAGTTCTGCGTGGAAGCTTACCTCACCGGCCCTGATACCGATGTTTATGCCGCCGTCAGCGCCCTGAACAAGGGCGATGTGGTGGACATCGAGGGCTTCCTGTACTGGTACAATGGCGCCAACACCCACATCACCGGTATTACCGTTGTAACTCCTGCCGCTGTGGAAGAGACTGAGGCCGCCGTGGAGGAGACCGAGGCTGTTGTGGAAGAAACCGCTGCCGTTCCTGGCGTGATCACCAAGGTTGCCCTGGTTACTGACGTGGGCACCATCGACGATGAGTCCTTCAACCAGGCCTGCTGGCAGGGCGTTGAGGAGTGGTGCAAGCAGAACGACATTGAGTACACCTACTATCAGCCCACCGAGGACTCCACCGATGCCCGTGTGCTGTCCGTGTTCCAGGCTGCGAACGATGGTGCCAACGTCATCGTTATGCCCGGCTATCTGTTCGGCACCACCGTGCTGACTGTTCAGGATGAGCTGCCCGATGTGTATTTCATCGCCGTTGACGTTGCCGCCGGCGACCTGACCTTCGACTACTCCACCTACTACGATCCCTCCGCCAATGTGGCCTGCCTGACCTTCTCCGAGGAGCAGGCTGGTTACCTGGCTGGCTACGCTGCCGTGAAGGAAGGCTACACCAAGCTGGGCTTCCTGGGCGGCATGGCGGTTCCCGCTGTTATCCGCTACGGCTATGGCTTCGTCCAGGGCGCTGACGCTGCTGCTGCCGAGACCGGCGCGGAAGTGGAAATCAACTACACCTATGGCGGTCAGTTCTACGGCTCCCCCGAGATCACCGCTAAGATGGAGGGCTGGTACCAGAACGGCACCGAGGTCGTCTTCGCCTGCGGCGGCGGCATCTACACCTCCGCTCTGGAAGCTGCCGAGAAGAACGGCGGCAAGGTCATCGGCGTGGACGTGGACCAGAGCTACATCTCCCCGCTGATCATCACCTCCGCCATGAAGGGCCTGCAGAACGTCACCGAGTCCCTGCTGGAGAGCCTGAACAAGGGCGAGTGGGAAACCTACGGCGGCAAGGTCACCAACTTCGGCCTGCTGGAGGGCGAGTATGTTGGCCTGCCCACCGCTACCTGGAGCCTGCAGAACGTCTCCGTTGAGGACTACGAGGCTGTGAAGGAGCAGATCAAGTCCGGTGAGATCGTTGTGGATAACTCCACCGAGGCTATGCCCGAGGTTTCCATCACTGTCAACGAGATCGCCTAACGAAAAATCCAAATAGACCCCATTTTCCCCGGAGCCTCGGCTCCGGGGAATTTTTGTAGGAGAAATCAAGAAATTGGAATTTGCCTGTCCGCTGGGAAAGAAATGGATAATTTCGCCAAATATCCTGCAAAGAAAAAGATTTCTATTGTGTTTTTGGGAGAAGAGAGATATAATAAAACAATAATACCGGTGAGGAGTGACGATATGGCGGACTATGTGATTGAAATGCTGAACATCACTAAGGAATTTCCCGGCATCAAGGCCAACGACGATGTGACATTGCAGCTGCAGCGGGGGGAGATCCATGCCCTGCTGGGAGAAAACGGCGCAGGCAAATCCACCCTGATGAGTGTGCTGTTTGGCTTGTATCAGCCGGAAGCCGGCGTGATCAAAAAGGACGGCCAGATTGTGAAAATCAACAACCCCAATGATGCCACCGCCCTGCACATCGGCATGGTTCACCAGCATTTCAAGCTGGTGGAGTGCTTCACCGTGCTGGACAACATCATCCTCGGCGCAGAACCAATGGATGGCCCGGTGGTGGACCGGAAAGCCGCCCGGAAACGGGTTCTGGAGCTGTCGGAGCGCTATGGCCTGAAGGTGGATCCGGATGCCAGGATCGAGGACATCTCCGTGGGTATGCAGCAGCGGGTGGAAATTCTGAAAATGCTGTACCGGGACAATGAGATCCTCATTTTCGACGAGCCCACCGCCGTCCTCACGCCTCAGGAAATCGACGAGCTTATGGAGATCATGCGCTCCTTTAAAAAAGAGGGAAAGTCCATCCTTTTCATCACCCACAAGCTGGCGGAGATCAAGGCCGTGGCCGACCGGTGCTCCGTGCTTCGGAAGGGCAGGTACATGGGCACTGTGGAGGTGGCCAAGACCAGCGTGGAGGAAATGTCCCGGCTGATGGTAGGGCGGGATGTGCAGCTGGTGTCCCAAAAGCAGGAGAAAACCCCGGGAAAAACCGTGCTGCGGGTGGAGGGCATGACCGTCCCCTCCCGCGTTCACAGCAACAACGCGGTGAAAAATGCCAGCCTGGAGGTGCACCAGGGGGAGATCGTGTGCCTGGCAGGCATCGAGGGCAACGGCCAGACAGAATTCGTCTATGCCCTCACCGGCCTGGAGAAAATGAGCGCCGGGAAAATCACTTTGAACGACCAGGATATTTCCAAGGCCTCCATCCGGCAGCGAAGCAAATTGGGCATGTCCCACATCCCGGAGGACCGGCACAAGCACGGCCTGGTGCTGGACTATTCTCTGGAGAATAACATGGTGCTCCAACGCTACTGGGAGCCGGAATTCCAGCGCTTTGGTTTCATTCGCAGCAGGGCGGTGCGGGCCTATTCCGACCGGCTGATTGAGCAGTACGATGTCCGCAGCGGTCAGGGCAGTGTCACCATTGCCCGGAGCATGTCCGGCGGCAACCAGCAAAAGGCTATTGTGGCCCGGGAGATCGACCGGGATCCCCAGCTGCTCATTGCCGTCCAGCCTACCCGTGGCCTGGACGTGGGCGCCATTGAGTATATCCATAAGCAGATCATTGCCCAGCGGGACGCGGGAAAAGCGGTGCTGCTGGTCTCGTTGGAGCTGGATGAGGTGATGAATCTGTCCGACCGGATCCTTGTCATGTACGAGGGGGAGATCGTGGGCGAGTTCGACCCCAAGACCACCGATGTCCAGACCCTCGGATTGTATATGGCCGGTGCCAAACGGAACAGCTAAGGAGGAAGCGTGATGCAGAAGAGAAAACATACCCCCCGGCTTTCCGGTTTTTCCGGCGGTGTCGGAACCATCATGGCGTCGCTGGTTTGCGTCCTGTGCGGCCTGGCGGTGGGCTTTGTGGCGCTGCTGGTGCTGGGTGGGATCACCATGAGCCAGAACGGCGAAGAATTCAATCTGATCAACCTGCTGAAAATCACCTGGGAGCAGGGCTTTAAGCCCATTGTCCAGGGCGGCTTCTACGCCAAGTCCAATGTGATGGGCATGGCCGTGCGAATGGAAATTCTCCAGGCGGCTCCCTTGATCATGACGGGCCTGTCCGTTGCGTTTGCCTATAAAACCGGGCTTTTCAACATCGGCGCGGCTGGGCAGTATACCGTGGGCGCGTTCATGGCGCTGTATTTTGCCATTGTGCTGAAAATGCCCTGGTGGGTATGCCTCATTGCCTCGGCGGTGGGCGGAGCCATTTGGGGCGCCATCCCCGGCTTCTTCAAGGCGTATTTGAATGTGAATGAGGTCATCACCGCCATCATGTTCAACTGGATCGGCCTGTACGCTGTGAATCCTCTGATTTATCAGGGCGGCAATGGGCCCATGTTCAATCTGAAAACCACCAAAACCTTTACGTTAAAAGAGTCCGCCCCCCAGTCCCTGCTGCCCAGCTTCAATGTCACCGTAGGCGGCAAGGATTATTTCGGCAAGATGTTCATGCCCACCATCGGCATCTTTATCGCCATCGCTGTGGCGGTGCTCATCTGGGTCATCATCAACAAAACCACCTTCGGCTATGAGCTGAAGGCCTGCGGACACAATAAGAACGCCGCGAAATACGCCGGCATCAACGAGAAAACCAACATCGTCCTGTCCATGACCATTGCCGGTGCGCTGGCGGGTCTGGGCGCGGGACTGTTCTACCTCTCCGGCAGCAAGGAGTGGGAGCCCCTGGTGTCCACGGCACTGCCTGCCACCGGCTTCAACGGTATCTCCGTGGCGCTGCTGGCCTCCTCCAATCCCATCGGCTGCATCTTCTCCGCCATATTCATTTCCCACATCACCGTGGGCGGCGGCTTTATGACGGCAAAGCTCTTCCCCAGCGAGGTGTCGGATATTATCTCCGGTGTGGTGATTTATCTGTGTGCCTTCAGCCTGCTGTTCAAGGGCAGGATCCTGAAGCTCTTCGCCCGCAAACCCAGTGCTGAAAGAAAGGGGGACAAAGCGTAATGTGGCTGTTATTCAAGTACACCCTGCTCTATGCCGCCGTGCTGATCCTGGTGGCGCTGGGCGGTATGTTCTCGGAGCGCTCCGGCGTGATCAACATCGCTCTGGAGGGCATCATGGTCATCGGCGGCCTGATGGGCGTGGTAGCCATCAACATCATGAATGCCTTGGGGGCGCCTGTTTTCCTGGGGATTCTGGTGACGGTGCTGGCCTCCGCCTTGGCAGGACTTCTGTATTCCTCCCTGCTGGCTTTCTCCGCCATCAATCTGAAAGCGGATCAGACCATCGGCGGAACGGCCCTGAACCTGCTGGCCACGGCCCTGGCCATGGTCATTGCCAAGCGGATCAATGGCTCCGATTCTCCCAAGATCGTCTATTCCACCAATTCCAACGCGGTGTTTAACAGCTCCCATTTTTCCTTTAACATCGGGCCGCTGACGTTGAACTGGTTCCTGCTGGTTACGGTGGTCGCCCTGGCTGCCGCCTGGTTCATCCTCTACCGCAGCCGGTTCGGTATGCGGCTGATGGCCTGCGGCGAGCACCCTCAGGCGGCGGATTCCGTGGGCATCAACGTGTATAAAATGCGCTGGGCCGGGGTGCTCATGTCCGGTGTCCTGGGCGGCATTGGCGGCGTGGCTTATATCGTCCCTGCCGTGGGCGAGTGGAATTTTGAAATGGGCGTTGCCGGTATGGGTTTCCTTGCCCTGGCGGTGATGATTTTCGGCCAGTGGAAGCCGCTGAACATTGCCGGTGCGGCGCTGTTCTTTGCGGTGTTCCGGGCCATGGCCAACATTTTCGATTCCTTTGGCTTCCTGGCAAGGCTGGGCTGGCCCAAGGAAATCTACAACATGATGCCCTTTGTGGCCTCCATGATCGTGCTGGCCTTTACCTCCAAGAGCTCCCGGGCCCCCAAGGCAGAGGGCATTCCCTACGACAAGGGGAGCAGATAAAAGAATCAGGACCCGGTGGCAGCCATCGGGTCCTATTTTGCAGCGCTGTACGCTTGGAACCTCTGAAAAAATCCCTCGCCGTCAGCGCTTGCCGGTATTAGCAGAGTTGCCCCTTGCAATTCGGAACGGAAATATGTAAGATATAAAATATTTGTTGAAAGGAAGAATCAGACAATGGCAAGAGAATATCATGTGGCGAAAAACGGACGGGATTTTGGCCCCGGCACCCAGGAGGAGCCTTTCCTCACCATCCAGCGGGCGGCGGAAGCGGCCATGCCGGGGGACACGGTGATCGTCCATGAGGGTGTATACCGGGAATGGGTGGATCCCAAAATGGGCGGTATCGGGCCTTCGGAGCGGATCACCTACCGGGCCGCGGAGGGTGAAAAGGTCGTGATAAAGGGCTCCGAGCAGATCACCGGCTGGGAGCAGCTCCCCGGTACCACCGTGTGGAAGGTGGCGGTGCCCAATGCCCTGTTTGGGGACTGGAACCCCTACGCCACTTTCCTCTATGGCGACTGGATGGTTTCTCCTGCCTATCCCACCCTCCATTTGGGAGACGTGTATCTGAACGGCACCTCTTTCTTTGAAGCGCTGAGCCTGGAGGACGTGATCAAGGGGGAAACTCGGAAATTCGGCAATAACTATCCCTGGAGCAGCGGCCACAAGGAGCCCATTCCCAATTGGCAGGACACTGCCTACCAGTGGTACGCCCAGGTAGACGGGGAATACACCACCATCTGGGCCAACTTCCAGGGCGCGGACCCCAATCAGGAGCTGGTGGAGATCAACGTGAGAAAGTGCGTCTTCTACCCCCGGCAGGCCGGCTGCGACTACATCACCGTTTCCGGCTTCGAGATGGCCCAGGCGGCCACGCCCTTTGCACCTCCCACCGGAGACCAGCCCGGCCTGATCGGCCCCCACTGGTCCAAGGGCTGGGTGATTGAAAACAACCACATCCACGATTCCAAATGCTGCGGTGTCAGCCTGGGCAAGGATGAGAAAACCGGGGACAATCTCTTCACGAAAACCAGAAGAAAGCCCGGCTACACCTACCAGTATGAGGCGGTGGGGAAGGCCCTCACTATGGGCTGGAGCAAGGAGCGCATCGGCTCCCATGTTGTGCGGAACAATGTGATTCACGACTGCGGACAGAACGGCATCGTGGGCCATCTGGGCTGCATTTTCTGCGATGTTTATGACAATGAGATTTTCCGCATTGCCACCAAGCATGAGTTCTTCGGCTGGGAAATCGGCGGCATCAAGTTCCACGCCGCCATTGATACCCAGGTGCATCACAACTACCTACACCACTGCACCCTGGGCATGTGGTTCGACTGGCAGACTCAGGGCACCCGAATCAGCGGCAACCTGTTCGCCAACAACAGCCGGGATTTGATGGTGGAGGTGTCCCACGGGCCCTACCTGGTGGACAACAACATCTTCGCCTCTCCCTACAGCTTTGAAAACGCCTCCCAGGGCGGCGCGTATATTCACAATCTGGTGCTGGGCAATATGCTCCACTGGGATGTGCTGGATCGCTCCACTCCCTATCACTTCCCCCACACCACCGCCATTATGGCCTCTTCCTTTGTCTATGGCGGCGACGACCGGTTCTACCAGAATATCTTCGTGGGCGGCGCGGATACCTACGGCCAGACCGAGCGGGTTTCCAGCGGCACCGCCGATTTCAACGGCCATCCGGCAAGCTACGAGGAATTCGTTCAGAACATCGAGCAGGCTTTCCCTGGGGACTGCAATCTGTACACCAAGGTGAAGCAGGCGGTTTACATCGACCGGAATGTGTATCTCCAGGGTGCCCAGGGCTATGACCGGGAGGCACACGCTTACCATGGAGACGGAAAGCTGACGGCCAGAATCGTTACAGATGAGAAGGGCGAAGTGTATCTGGAAGCCACGGTGGACGCCCCCATTCTGGAATTGGAAGCCAAGGTAATGGCCACCGAGGACCTGGGGGTAACCAGAGCCGTGGAAGGCCGCTTCGAGACCCCGGAGGGAGAATCCATTGTCTTCGATACCGATTACTGCGGCGGGAAGCGGAGCGCCGGCAACGTCATCCCCGGCCCCATCAACAGCCTGAAGCCCGGCTTTAACCGCATCCGGATCTGGTAACGGGAAGCTGCAAAACCAAGGACGCATGAGGAATACAATATGGAACTGAAGGAAGTGCTGCAAAAGCGCAGGAGTGTGCGGAAATTCACGGAGGAGGCCGTGCCGGAGGAGATGATCGAGCTGCTCCTCCACGCGGCCATGAGCGGCCCCAGCGCCTGCAACCGGATGCCCTGGGAATTCTGGGTGGTGACGGAGCCTCAGCTGCTGGAAAAGCTCCGCAAAGCCAGCCGCTTCACCAATTATGAAGCAAAGCTTGCCATGGTGGTTTGCGGCAATCTGTCCCGGGCGCTGCCCATGGGATTGGGAGAATATTGGGTGCAGGATTGCAGTGCTGCCACGGAAAACATCCTGCTCCAGGCCACGGATCTGGGCCTTGGAGCGGTATGGTGCGGCATCTATCCCCAAAAAAGACCCCAGCAGCGGGTTTCGGAGCTGCTGGGCCTGACCGAAAAGCAGATTCCTCTGAATGTGATCTTCCTGGGCTTCCCCGCAGAAGCGCCGGAAGCCAGGGATCAATATCAGGAAAAGAATGTCCATTGGGTGAAGCAGTCATGACGGACCGGGAAGCAAAATTTGAGGCCATGCTCCAGGCGATTCAGCAGGAGTATCATACCACCCTGGAAAAAATGGAGAAATTAAAAGCGGAGGATAAAACCAAAACCGCCACCTATCGCCAGCTTCTGGGCGACAAGCTGATGCTCCAAAATATCCTGACCCGATACATAATCTATGGGCTGCTGGATGAAAAAGGAGAGAGACGATGAACAAGCTGATTGCCTGCTGCGGGCTGGACTGCGAAGGCTGCGATGCCCGGATTGCCACCTTGAAAAATGACGAGGAACTCCGGGAAAAAACCGCCGCTCTTTGGAGCCAACTGAACGGAGTTGAAATCACAAAAGAGATGGTGAATTGCACCGGCTGCCGGACACCGGGAGCCAAGACGCCCTATTGCAGCGATTTCTGCCAGATTCGCAAATGCGCCATGGGCAAAAACATGGAAACCTGCGGCGATTGCCCCCAGATGGAGCACTGTGAAATCCTGGCGGCCATCACTGGGAACGATCCCCAGGCGTGGGAGAATCTGAAACGGGAGGCAAGGTGATGGATGGTTTGCGGCTGCGGCCCTACCGGCTGGAGGACGGGGAGAAAATTGTTGCCTGGTGCGCCGATGAGACAGCTTTCTACAAGTGGAGCGCAGGAATGTTAGGCCCCTATCCGCTCACCCCGGCGCGGTTCAATCAGGCTATGGCGGCGCGGGATAACGGAAGTCACTACTTTCCTTTTGTGGCGGAGGACGATTCTGGCCCCGTGGGCTTCTTCATTCTCCGCCAGCCTGGGGAGGACCCGGCGGAGCTGCGCTTCGGCTTTGTAATTGTGAACCCCGCTATCCGGGGAAAGGGCTATGGAAAGAAAATGCTCACCTTGGGCATCCGGTATGCCTTCGAACTGTACCGGGCAAGGAGGGTGGGCCTGGGGGTGTTCTCCAACAACCCTGGGGCATACCATTGCTATCGCGCCGTGGGCTTTCGGGAAAATGGCAGCGTGGAGACGTACAAAATCGGAGAAGAGACCTGGGAATGCATCGAAATGGAGCTGGAAGCATGAATATCATTGAACGGGTAACGGAGGAGGATGCCTCCGCTCTTTTGGAAATTTACAGTCCCTATGTTTTGGAAACGGCCATTTCCTTTGAGTATCTGGTGCCGTCGCTGGAGGAATTCCGGGAGAGGATCCGAACCATCTCTGCCAAATATCCCTATCTCAAGGCGGTGGATGAGCAGGGGAGCATTCTGGGCTATGCCTATGCGGGCACCTTCAAATCCAGAACAGCCTACGATTGGGCGGTAGAAACCACCATCTATGTCCGGCGGGAATGCCGGGGCATGGGGGTGGGAAGAAAGCTTTATGAAAGCTTGGAGCAGTCTCTGAAAGCAATGGGTATCTGCAATCTGAATGCCTGCATTGCCTATACGCCCCATGAGGATCCCCACCTGACCAACGGCAGCATGTATTTCCATGAGAAAATGGGCTATAAAATGGTGGGCACCTTCCACCAATGCGGCTATAAATTCGGCAGCTGGTACGACATGATCTGGATGGAAAAGCTCATTGCCGCCCATGAACAGGATCAACCCCCGGTTCGGTTTGGCGACTGGGCGATTTAGAAAGAAATGCGGAATTAGGATTTGCAGAGATATGAGATGATTTCAAAATATCGAAAAAAATCAACAAAACCACCCACGTTTGGTTGCTATTGTACCAATTACAAAAAAATTATCTGGGTTTCTGATCAAATATCTTATATCTCGTATCTTATATCTTTTTCAAATTCCAATTTCTCCAGCAGCAAAAAACCACGCCGGGAGCAGTCCGGCGTGGCCATTTTTATTCTGCGAAGCGTCTTGCAAGTGTTCCCCTGGCGACGCCCACCTTTCCTCCATTCAGGAGGAAGGCTTTCAGGCTGCGCTGGAGGGAGGTATCCTCCGCCAAAGTCTCCAGCGGGGTGTCTTTCTGCTGAGCCTCGGTAAGCCGGAATACCCATTCCAGCACATCCATGGGCTCCAGGTCCACGGAGGTGAGGTCAAAGGCCCGCTGGAACCGGAGAATATGGGAGTCTGCCGGAAGCATGGGAGCGAGGGCCGGGGACAGAAGCCAGGATTCACATTCCATTGGCAGCTTAGCCCAATCCGGGAAATATGTTTTCAGGAATTTCCGGGCATTTTCCACGGATGCATCCAAAAGGGCCATGTCCATTTTGGTGTCCGAGGGAATGTGCAGACCAATGGCCCGTCGGCCGTTTTCCTCGAACAGCTCATATTCCAATTGGCCGATGCGGAAGAGCCGGGCACCAATCTGCCGGGTGGTCCAGAAGCCCCGGTCGAAGCCGTAGTATCCCAGAGAACGGAAGTGCTCGTTCACAAAGCGGGTGAAGCACTTCATAGTGTCGATCCAGATATCCTGGGGGATGGCCTCCCAAGGGCCCTCCTCCCTGCTCTTCACCGCCGTGAGCAGCTGCTCCGCCAGGATCGCCGCGCCGTTGCCAGAATCACTGCAATGCTCACCGCAATATCCCGGCAATGTCTGAAAGGTAGAATCCATCACCTGCAGGGCAAAGCTGCGGGGCATCCGGATTTGAAGCAGCAGCTTTTCCAGCTCCTCCTGAACCAGCAGGCAGCGTTCCTCCTGCTCTACCTGCTCCATCCCAGGGGCGCTCCGAATCTGTTCATCTGACAGGCGGTCAGCCTCCCGCTCCTCCGGGGAGAGGCGCCAAAGCTTCTTCGCTGCACCGGTGAGACCCAGGCCGGTGAGCTTTTCCTGCATTTCCTCCAAAGCGGCGGAAAAGGAATCCCAGTTGGGGTAAGCCTCCGGCTTGGTAGCCTTCAGGGCGGCAGCACCCAGCCGGGGGAACAGCAGCTGGGCAGCCCGGTTCAGGTTGGGGATCCGTTCCGTCCACAGCATACATTCCATGCCCAAAAGGTTCTCTTCGGCCCCCTTGGCATAGTCGGGGATCCGTGGGGCGCTCCAGATGTCGAAGGCATCGGTGGTGGAATAGGGGTAGTCGAAATAGTAATGGGAGGTGTCTGACCGGATGACCTTTCCGCCGCTTTTCAGGAATTCAGCGGTCTCCCGGTCGTTGCCCATCCAATGCTGCACGATAAAGTGCTCCGGCAGAGGGCCGCCGGAGAGGCATTCGTTGTAAACGATCACCTTTTTCCCCTTTTTCCCCAGGTATTCACCGATTCGCAGCACCAGCCACCGCTGCAGCGCCTCTTCGCCTGCCAGATTCTCCTCCCGGATGCGCCGCTGGCAATCCGGGCAGCGCCGCCAGTGGAGCTTGAGGGCCTCGTCGCCGCCGATGTGGACATAGGGCCCGGGGAAGAGCTCTGCCACCTCGTCCAGAATGTCCTCCAAAAACCGGAGGGCATCCTCCCTGCCGGCGCAGATCAGGTTGGGGAAAATGCCGGGGATGGTCTTAACGTCGTAAGGATAGGGCATATCGATCTCCCGAAGCACCCCATTTCGGAACACCTCCCGCCGGCAGCCAAACTGGGGATAGGCTGCCAGCATGGCGCTGGCATGGCCGGGAATCTCGATTTCCGGCACAATGTCAATGCCCCGCTCTTGGGCATAGGCTACCACCTGGCGGGCCTGCTCCTGGGTGTAGAAGCCGCAGTTGTGCTCTGTTTTCGACAGATTGCCGAAGAGAGAATCCCCCCGGCGGGAGCCGGTTTCCGTCAGAGCGGGATATTTCTTGATTTCAATCCGCCAGCCCTGGTCGTCGGTGAGGTGCCAGTGCATGATGTTCAGCCCGCAGACCGCAGCGGCATCTATGAGCTTGAAAACGTCCTCCACGGGCATATAGTGCCGGCTCACATCCAGCATAAAGCCCAGGTACGGACGGGTGGAGTCTGCCATGTTTGATTCCATCCTTTCCGAAAAAATCAGGCGATTACATCCATCCCTATTATACATGGCTTGTCACGGAATGACAAGGGAAAACCCGGGGGAAATGAAAAAGATTGATATTTACAATCTGATTACCATGGATTATAATGAAGCGGAACGAATCCGGTTTTTGAGAATGGCTGGTGCCAAGGCAAGGGAAAACGGAGCTGAAGAAAATGAAAAAACTGATGTTGAAAGGAAAGCAATTCCTGGATAAGGGAATCGCCTTTATCAAGAATGAGCAGGTGGAAATCCGGATTCGGATGCTGGTGCTGCTGCAGGTTTCCGTGCTGGCGGCTTTTTTCATCGGCACCACAAGTATGGTGCTTCTCCGGCAGCCCCTATCCGCTATGGCGCCCAATTTTCTGCTGTTCGGCCTGATGCTGCTGGGACTGTATTTCAGCTGGAAGAAGAATTATTCCCTGGCCTCCATTCTGATGATCATCGGCTGTGCGGACATCACCCTGCCCATCATGTATTTCATGGCGGGCGGCAGCAACAGCGGTATGCCGCTCTGGATGCTGTTCGGCGTGGTGGTGGCCTGCATGATGTCCACGGGGAAAACCCGGCTGATCATGGTGGTGCTGACCCTGGTGGAGGACATTGTTGTGATGCTGGTAGGCTTCTACTGCCCGGAGCTGGTCATCCCCATGACCGGCGAGGACACCGGCTTTTTCGACATGGTTCAGTCCTTTGCGGTGGTGGCCGTGGGGCTGTGCATTGTGTATGCGCTGCACATTATCACCTATGAACGCCAGCGGGAGCAGCTGGAATATCAGCGGAAAGAAATGATGCGGCTGATGCAGACCGACGAGCTCACCGGGACCTTTAACCGCCGGGCCTACTATGATGACCTTGCCGTCTTCCAGCAGGGCAGGGTGGAGGAGGATCTGGTGCTGGTGGCACTGGATGTGAACGGCCTGAAGCAGGTGAACGACAATCAGGGCCACGCCCAGGGCGATCTGCTGCTGAAATCCGCTGCGGATACGATCGTCCGGGCGTTTTGCAAGTACGGCCGGGTTTACCGCACCGGCGGCGACGAATTCACCGCACTGCTCCATTGCAGTCAGTTGGAGACCCAACGGCTGCCGGAACGGCTGAATGCCTGCATCAAGCTTTGCGATACGGACAGTGCGCCGGTGCTCTCCATTGCCATGGGCGCGGTTCGGTGGGGAGAGAATCCCGGCTGGTCCTTTCAGCAGCTGGAGCACCGGGCCGACGAATTGATGTATGAAAACAAGCGGATCCACTATCAGGAAAAGGAGAAGCACCGCCGTGAATGATGACATGACCCGGGGCAGGCCCGCCGGGCTTCTGCTGCGGTTTGCCCTGCCGCTGATGCTGTCATGCCTGCTGCAGCAGCTTTACACCCTCTGCGACAGTGTGATTCTTGGCAGGGTGCTGGGGGAGAACGCCTTTGCTGCCGTGGGAGCGGCGGCGTTCCTCCATGGCATCCCACTGAACATTCTCCTGGGATGCACCCAGGGCTTCGGTGTGGCGCTGGGGCAGCGCTTCGGCGCAAAGGACAGGGTGGGGCTGGCCCGCTTTTTTTCTGCCGCCGGGCTGCTGTGCCTGATGTTCAGCCTGACTTTGAGCCTGCTGGGGCTATGCTTCCTGACACCCCTTCTGAGGCTGATGAAAACACCGGCGGAGCTGCTTCCTGATGGCAGCCGGTATCTGATGGTGCTTTGGCTTGGCCTGCCCGTGACGGCGGTGATGACGCTGCCACGGCTGCTGGGCGTGACAGGCCTCTACCTGATGGATGCCGCCGCCTGGGTCCTGGTAGCGGTGTATTTGGGAATCTGCTACCGGCGAATCCTGAAACAAAAGCTCACCACCGAAGCTTTCCATTCGTAAAACTGGAATTTGGCGGGGCCTCCCCGCCAAATTCCAATTTAATAGATTATCCCATAGACAAAACAAAAAGAGGCATAAACATGAAATATCTCAAGCAATTTTCCATTATTCTGGCCATTTCCTGCCTGGGGGAGCTGCTGTCGTGCTGGATTCCAGCCCCCATTCCCGGGAGCATTTATGGCATTGTGCTGCTGTTTTTGGGGCTGGTGACCAAGGTGATTCCCATCCAGGCGGTGAAAGAGACGGGGCATTTTCTGGTGGAGATCATGCCGGTAATGTTCATCCCCGCCGCTGCGGGGGTGCTGGAATCCTGGGAGCTGATCGCTTCCTCCTGGCTCCAATACGGTCTGCTGACCATCGTCACCACCGTGGCGGTGATGGGGGTGGCCGGATGGGTGACCCAGCTGTTTACCGGAAAGGGGGAGAAGAAGCATGGCTGATTTCCTTTCCCAATCCGTGTTTTTCGGCGCGGTGCTCAGCTTGGCCGCTTTCCAGGTGGGGCTGTACTGCAAGAAAAAATGGCACCTTGCCATTTTCAATCCCCTGCTCATTGCCACGGCGCTGGTGATCGGCATTTTGGCAATTTTCAAAATACCCTATGATGTGTATTATTCCGGGGCAAAGTACATCAGCTACCTGCTTACTCCGGCTACGGTCTGCCTGGCAATCCCATTGTATGAGCAGCTGGAGCTGTTGAAGAAAAACGCCCTGGCCATTCTGGCTGGGATCCTCTCCGGGGTGCTGACCTCCGTGACCATGGTGCTGCTGTTTGCGGTGGTGTTTCATTTCAGCCACACGGAGTACGTCACTTTCCTGCCCAAATCCGTCACCACCGCCATCGGCATGGGGGTGTCGGAGCAGCTGGGGGGCAATGTGTCCATCACCGTGGCGGTGATCGTCATTACAGGTGTGCTGGGCAATATGCTGGCAGAGCCGGTGTGCCGGGTGCTGTCCATCACCAACCCCATCGCCAAGGGCATCGGCATCGGCTCTGCCGCCCACGCCATCGGCACCGCCAAGGCCATGGAGCTGGGAGAGGTAGAGGGGGCTATGAGCGGCCTGTCCATTGCTGTCTCCGGCATCCTGACGGTATTCGCCGCAGCAGTGTTTGGGATGCTTTATTGAGGGGAAGAGAAAAATGGCATTTGAAACAGCATATGAGTATCTATCCCAGCGGGGTTACGCCGACCGGGTACAGACCTTTTCCGTGTCCAGCGCCACGGTGGAGCTGGCGGCCAAGGCCCTGGGGCAGCGGCAACAGCGCGGTGAAGCTGACCCCGGAGGAATTGGCGCAGCTCACCGGTGCCGCCTGGGTGGAGGTTTGCGTTCCCATGGCAGGGACGGACGAAAATGGAAAATAGCCTTGACCCTGGGGAAAAGGCTGGTATAATGGTAGTAATTCCGAAAAAAGCTTGGAGGTATGGGTATGGCACGGAATAGGAAAACAAAAGGCAACCGGATCTATCAGAATAAGGCTACCGTCACCGTGTATCTGGTGCTGCGGGCGCTGGTGATCCTCACGCTGGTTCGCGGTGTGTTCCGAAGAGAATATCAGACCGTGTTTCTGTGCGCGCTGTCGCTGGTGCTGCTGGTGCTGCCCAGCGTCGTCTCCAAAAAGATGAAGATCGTGCTGCCCAGTACACTGGAGATCATCATCCTGCTGTTTGTGTACGCGGCGGAAATATTGGGAGAAATCAATAGCTTCTATGTCCGGGTGCCCCATTGGGATACCATGCTCCACACCATCAATGGCTTCCTCTGCGCGGCCATCGGCTTCGCGTTGGTGGACATGATGAACCGGAACGACCGGTTTTCTTTCCAGCTGTCGCCGCTGTATCTGGCCATTGTGTCCTTCTGCTTCTCCATGACGGTGGGCGTGCTGTGGGAGTTCTTTGAATTCAGCGGCGACTACTTCCTGGGCATGGACATGCAAAAGGATACGGTGGTGAACGCCATCCATTCCGTAAACATGGATCCCACCCTCACCAATACGGTGGTTCATATCCGGGACATTACGGATACCATTCTGGTCCACTCCGACGGCACCCAGGAGGCTCTGGCCCTGGGAGGCTATCTGGACATCGGCATCATCGATACCATGAAGGATTTGTTCGTGAACTTCATCGGCGCGGTGGTGTTCTCCGTCATCGGCTTTTTCTATGTGAAAGAAAAGGGCAAGGGCAAGGTGGCCCACCGGTTCATCCCTCAGGTGGAGCGCAGCGAAAAGCAAGACAGCTGAGCTGACGCCTTTCGGAAAACGGCTTTCCTTGGAGCATCCCCTTGATTTCCCCGCTATGGAATCCCCATGGCGGGGATTTTTCTTGCAAAACGGCAAAGCTATGCTATAATGAAAGAAATGTGAGAAAAAATGCCAGCAAGGAGGAAATCATATGTATTTTGACAACAAAATCTGGATCGGTGACGACCAGGGAGAACGGGTATGCATCCTGCCTCAAATGGCCAACCGCCATGGCCTGATTGCCGGCGCCACCGGCACGGGCAAAACCATCACCTTAAAGGTTTTGGCGGAGAGCTTTTCCGATGCGGGGGTTCCCGTGTTCCTGGCAGATGTAAAGGGGGATCTTTCCGGCATGTGCCGCCCTGGGGCGGACAGTCAGGACATGCAGGAGCGGATCGCCCGGTTCGGCCTTGCCGGCTGCGGCTTCCGGTACCAGGCCTATCCCACTACCTTCTGGGATGTGTACGGCCAGATGGGCATCCCCCTGCGGACCACCGTTTCGGAAATGGGCCCTCTGCTGCTTGCTAAGCTCCTGGAGCTGAACCCCACCCAGACGGATATTCTCACCATCGTGTTTAAAATTGCCGATGACGAGGGCCTGCTGCTCATGGACACCAAGGACTTAAAGTCCATGCTGCAATATGTGGCGGAGAACAACGCCCAGTATTCCGCGGAGTATGGCAACATTGCCAAGGCCAGCATCAACGCCATTCTGCGGGGCGTGGTGGCATTGGAGGCTAAGGGAGGAGAGCAGTTCTTTGGAGAGCCCGCCCTGAACATCGCCGACTGGTTCCAGACGGAGTTTGGCCGGGGCATGATCAACATTCTGGATTGCCGCAGCCTGATGAACGATGCTTCCCTGTACACCACTTTCCTGCTTTGGATGCTCTCGGAGCTGTTCGAGGCGCTGCCGGAGGTGGGCGATCTGGATAAGCCCCGGATGGTCTTCTTCTTTGACGAGGCCCATCTGCTGTTCAAGGGTGTGTCCAAGGCACTGCTGGAAAAGATTGAGCAGGTGGTGAAGCTGATTCGCTCCAAGGGCGTGAGCGTTTTCTTCATCACCCAGAATCCCAAGGACATTCCCGATGGGGTGCTCAGCCAGCTGGGCAACAAGATCCAGCATGCCCTGCGGGCCTACACCCCCGCCGACGAGAAAGCGGTGAACACGGCGGCCAAGTCCTTCCGAATCAACCCCGCCTTCAACACCAAGGAGGCGCTGCTGAATCTGGGCACCGGCGAGGCGCTGATTTCCGTGCTGGATGAGCAGGGCATCCCCACCATGGTGCAGAAATGCCGGATCCTGCCGCCCCAGAGCCTGATGGGTTCCATCGACGATGAGGAGAAGAAAAAAGCGTTCCTGGTGAATAACCTCTATCTGCGCTATCAGGATATGGTGGATCGGGATTCTGCCTATGAATTCCTGACCCGGAGAAATGAGCGGCTGGCCGCGGAGATGAAGGAGGAGCTGCGCCGTCAGACCCTGGAAAAGGAAGCGGAAAAGCAGCGCATTCAGGCGGAAAAGGAGGCCCAGCGTCAGGCAGAGCGGGAGGCCAAGGCGGCCCAGCGGGAGAAGCAGAGGCAGGAAAGAGCTTTCCGTTCCAGCGTCAAAAGCGTGGGCAATTCCATTGTGGGCACCGTGGGCCGGGAAGTGGGCAAGAACCTGGGCGGAAGTCTGGGCGGCAGCTTCGGCAAAAGACTGGGCGGCAACCTGGGTGCTTCCCTGGGCAGAAGCATTCTCGGTACCTTCTTAAAAGGATAAGCGCAGCGGTTCGGGAGAAGACGCGGCAGGACGCCGGTTTTGGGCTCCCGGCGAAGAAGCTCCACGTCGGGAAAGACGATGTGCTGGGAGAGAATGGCGTTGACTGCTTTCTCCGTGCAGTCCTGACCAAACTGGGAATGCTCTGCCGGCATGGTCAGCACTTTTTCGGAATTGTCCATGACGAAAGCATTATCTCATTATGCGAAAAAGTGGAAAAATACCGGAATCCGCTTGAAAACGGCATATTTTCTCCAGAGGGAAATGCCGGGAATCAGAGGGAACAGTTCTTTGCAGGAATAAAGTGTTTTGACTATGGCCTTTTATGACGCTGTGTGGTATACTGGACCCAATTACAGCGGAGAGGGGCGGTATTCTTGCAGGTTACTTCCAGCCAAAAGGAGCGGAACCATCAACCCTTTGTGGAGGGACGCTTTGCCGCTGCCTGCCGGGATCTTCTTCACCCTGCCCTCATGGCCATGGCCCGGTGGAGCCTGAAATTCCGGATCATCTGTGACAAGGAATACAAGAGCCTGCCAAACCGGCCCATTCTCTTTGCCCCCAATCATTACTGCGGAATGGACATTACCGTGGTTTGCAACGCCATCCATGGCAGAGCGGTGATCGTGGCCGGGAAGCAAAGCTTGTTCCCGGTGGACGAGTTCTTTCTGAGGGCCAACGGGGTGATTTTCGTGGACAGGCTGAACCGGGAGGACACCGCTGCCTGCAAGCGGGCCGTGACGGCGCAGCTTCGGGCAGGCAGGAATGTGATTCTCTTCCCCGAGGGCACCTCCAACGTGTCCGACGCGCTGCCCATGTATCCAATGAAGTGGGGCATTATTGATGTGGCCCAACAGACCGGTGCTCAGATCATTCCCATGATCCTGCGCTACGACAAGGCGGTCTCGGAATGCCATGTACGCTTTGCCTCCCCCATGACGGTGGAGAACATGACTAAGGCAGAGGGCATTGAAGCGCTGCGGGACACTATGGCAACCATCCGCTGGGAAGGCTTTGCGGCGAAAGGGTTACACAGCCGGCGGGAATTGGACACCACCGAAGAGCGGCGGAAAAACATGGAACTGCTGCTAAGCTACCGGCTGCTGGACTATGAAACGGAGAAGCGGGTCGTATTCCGTCCGGCTCCTACCGAGGCAGAGGTTTTTGAACCCATCATCCGGGCTTATACCAAAATGATGGGCGGTGTATAAAGGCAATCCCTCATCCCAAAAGGATGGGGGGTTGCTTTTCTGCTTTGCAGAATGTGTATATTTTTTGCTTCATGTGAATAAAAATACAACCGGAAATGGAATGCTTTTTTTGAATATTCGTATATACTGTGGCATTTTTCATTTTTTTGTGATTGTTTCATAGAAAATCCGGGGAGAGTCCGGGAAGATGTTGGATGATAATGCAGTTGACAATGAATAATATACGTGATATAATCCCACCATCATAAAAAAGCAGCGGAAAGCTGCATAATCATTAAATTTTAAAGGAGAAATGCACCATGAAAAAGCTTATTGCTCTGGTTCTCGCCCTGGCCATGCTGTCCAGCCTCTTCGTGATGGCCGGCAGTGCAGAGGAGAAGGAAGAAATCACCACCATCAATCCCGGTGTGCTCACCGTGGCCACTAGCCCCGACTTCGCTCCCTACGAGTTCTACTCCCTGGATGAGGAAGGCAACCCCACCCTGGCCGGTTTCGATATGGCCCTGGCTCAGTACATCGCCGACTACCTGGGCCTGGAGCTGGAGGTCATTCCCATGGACTTTGACGGCACCCTGATGGAGCTGGCCGCCAAGAACGTGGACTGCGCCATGGCCGGTTATTCCCCCGACCCCGCCCGGGAAGAGAAGATGGACTTCTCCACGATCTACTACACCGGCGGACAGTCCTTTGTCACCGTGAAGGACAAGGCTGAGCTGTTCACCTCCCTGGAGGATACCAACAATGCCGACTACCAGATCGGCGCTCAGCTTGGCTCCATCCAGGTGAAGCTGGCCCAGGAGAATTCTCCCGATGCCGACATCGTGGAGCTGGCCAAGGTTACTGACATCATTGCCGAGCTGCTGGCCGGTCACCTGGACGGCGCTTACATCGAGACCGCCGTGGCCGAGAGCTATGCCAAGAACTACCCCGAGCTGGCTGTGGTCCTGCCTGTTCCCTACGACCAGGAGGGCAGCGTTGTGGGCGTTTCCAAGGGTAACGAAGCTCTGCTCGCTGGCATCAACGAGGCCATTGCCGCCGCTCTGGAAGACGGCAGCATGGACGCTTTTGTGGCGGAAGCCAACGAGCTGGCCTCCGGCGAAAAGTACGAAGGCCTGCTGGAAAATATGGACGCCTGATTTTCCTAAACAAACGATTTCCCCGGAAGAAGCTCTTCCGGGGAAATCTCGATTTAATTATAGAAAAGGAGCTGGTTATTTTTGCTTTCCGTCAGCGGTTTTCAAAAGGCCTTTGAGTATATCGATCTGATCACGCAGGGCCTGATCTGCACCCTGTCTCTGTCCGCCCTCACAGTGGTGTTTGGCTTTATTCTGGCACTGATCCTTGCCATCTGCCGCCTGTCCAATATCAAAATCGCCAAACTCTTTGCCTCGGTCTATGTGGAGGTGCTCCGGGCTACGCCGTTGCTGGTGCAGCTGTTCATTGTGTATAATGTGCTGCTGGCGGGGGTGTCCCTGCCCAAGTTCCGCATGTTTGGCTTCATCCGGTTTGAGCGGTTCCTCCCCGGCGTCATTGCCCTGTCCCTGAACTCCGGCGCGTACCTCTGTGAGATCATTCGCTCCGGCATCCAGAGCATCGACGGCGGCCAGACCGAGGCGGCCCGGAGCCTGGGCATGACCCAGTGGCAGAATATGAAGCTCATTGTGCTGCCCCAGGCCATCAAGAATATCCTGCCCGCCATCGCCAATGAGTTCGTCACCATCATCAAGGAATCCTCTATCTGCTATACCATCGGTGTGCAGGAGATCATGTACGGCGTGAACTCCATCAAGGGCGCTACCTTCTCCATCGGAGAGCCGCTGATCATCGCGGCGGTGGTGTACTTCTGCCTCACCTTCCCCACCAGCAAGATTATTGCCTATTTTGAAAGGAGAATGAGCCGTGGCGACCGGAGATAAGCTGATTCAGGTTCAGCATGT
>JAXECZ010000149.1:0-4759 GCA_034104845.1 Faecousia sp.
GCACTTCCTGAAAAGCCATGCATAGACTGTCTTATAAGCGGTAGCAGCTTATGCGAACACGTTTTCAGGAGGGATTCCCATGTCAGACAAATGCCAGAACATCCTGCACTGTGATCCGGAAGATCTGCACCAGGCAATGTCCATACACACCAGAAAAATCACGGATTCCTGCCGTGACAAGGACTGCATCGAGGATCTGCCTGTGTACCTCACGGCGGGGTCTCAGGCACTTTTAAACAGCAGCGCCGGAACCCGGGTGCGGTGCGCCGAGCTGATCAGTACCTATATCGATGTGGAGCCGGTGGCCTTTGACAGAAACCACTACTGCATCGATGTGACGTTCTACTATCGGGTCATCGCCGATACCATTGTGGGTGCGGCCCGGCCTGCCACACTGTATGGCCTGGCTGTTTTCACCAAACGGGCGGTGCTCTGCGGGGAAGACAGCTGCGCGCACATTTATCGAAGCGACACCCGCCTTTACGGACCCGACGGAATGACCAGAAGCTATGCCAACCGTCCCACCGCCGTGGTGGAGGTGCTGGACCCCATGGTGCTCAGCTCCAAGGTGCGGGAAAGCAATGACAGCAGCTGCAAGGACGCTTCCGCCGTACAGGTTCCCGAGGGAATCCAGCGGCTTTTTGACGAGGAGCTGAGCATCAGCCCGGATTGCAGACGGCTCTTTGTCACACTGGGGCAGTTCTCCATCATTCGGCTGGAGCGGGATGCCCAGCTGATTGTGCCCGTTATGGACTACAGCATCCCCACAAAGGAATGCTGCGACAGCCCCGGATGCACAGAGGATCCCTGCGAAATGTTCAGCCGGATTCCATTCCCCGCCTCTCAATTTACCCCAAAGGGCTGCGACTGCAAAAAGGATTCCTCAGTAAGCCGCCAAGCAGAAGACGCATAAAGCCATTGGCCGCCCCAGCTATCGGGGCGGCCAATTTCTATGAAATTACAGATCCACATCGGGGGCCGTGCGGCGCTGCTCCTGGGACTCGGTAACGGCCAGGAACTTCATGCGGGTATCCTGAACCTCATGCAGGGCCTGGGAAATGGTTTCCTCCGTGCGGCGCAGGGACTCCTCCATGTATTCATTACCAGCCTTGCGAATCTGATTGATCCGCTCCTGGGTCTGGGCCACAAGCTCTTCGCTGCGCTTTCTGGCTTCCTTGTAGATTTCCTCCTTGGCAACCAATTCATTGGCCTGATCCTGGGCCTGACGCAGAATGGCCTCTGCTTCCCGACGGGCCTGGCTGATCAATTCGTTGCGGGACTCCACAATGGTGCGGGACTGCTTGATCTCAGCGGGAAGCTGGGCAATGATCTCATCCAAAAGATCCAGAACCCGATCCCGCTCCAAAATGCATTTATCAGCAGCAAGAGGCATAGAACGTGCATCCTGAACCATGTCGTATAATGTGCCGATGATATCTTCTGTGCTGTTGTTGCTCATGATGAATCCTCCAAATCCTTTATTTGCCTGGGATGGGCTGCAAATCACAGCTTCCCTAATTTCTTTTGAAAATCCGGAATGATTTCTTCCGGTAAAAAGTCGGACAGATCTGCGCCGTAGTAGCCCAATTCTTTCACCATGCTGGAGCTCAGATACATATAACGGCTGTCGGCGGTAAGGAACATGGTATCCAGTTCCGGATTCAGCTTTCGGTTGACCAGCGCCATCTGGAATTCGTTTTCAAAGTCCGAACCGGCCCGCAGTCCTTTCACAATGACGCAGCTCCCCCGTCTGCGGGCATAATCCGCCAGCAGCTCATTGGAGCAGTCAACCTCAACATTGGGTAGATCCGTTGTGACCCGGCGGATCAGCGCTTCCCGCTCTTCCAGGGTAAACATGGGGTTTTTCCCCGCGTTAACCATGACGCAAACAATCAGCCTGTCGAAAATGTTGGCGGCGCGGCGGATAATATTCAAATGCCCGCTGGTGACCGGGTCAAAGCTGCCGGGATAAACTGCTGTTTTCATATTATATCCATTTTTCCCTTATTGTTTACGGTATAGGGTGAGTATAATTTTCCCGTACTGATAGTCACGGGACCGGGAATACCCATCGAATTCCCAGGGAAGCTCCTTTCCCAGGGGGCGTTCCGCAACTATTATACCACCAGATTGCAAAATGTCAATTTCTGTTATCTTTTTTATGGCATTTTCCAAAAACACCTGGGCATAAGGCGGGTCTAACAGTATAATTTGGAAAGAATCCCTGCACCGGCTGAGATAATCCAGGTAGTCGCTTTGAATCACCGTGCTCTGGGCTTCAAAATGTGTTTTCTTCAAATTGGCGCGAATCAGCTGGCAAGCCTCCCGCCTGGAATCCACAAACACTGCGCTGGAAGCCCCCCGGCTCAAGGCTTCAATTCCCAGCTGACCGGTTCCACCAAAAAGATCCAGTACTCTTGTTCCGGGCAGGTCAAACTGAATGATGCTGAAAAGCGCCTCCTTGACCCGATCCGTTGTGGGCCGGGTGAGCATACCCTCCGGCGTGTTCAGCTTGATTCCCTTTGCCGTTCCTGCAATCACACGCATATGGAATTCCCTCCTGAAAAATTAATCCTCCTGCTCCGGATGGAAATGCCGGTAAACCGCCATGGCGGCATCTCTGGGCAGCAGACGCTCCAATTCCGGAACCGTGGCCTGGGCAATGGCCTTGATGGACTTGAATTGCCGAAGCAGCTCCTGCTTTCGCTTGGGGCCGATGCCGGGAATCTGATCCAGCTGGGAATAGTGGAGCCGCTTGCTCCGCAGCTGCCGATGGAAGGTAATGGCAAAACGGTGGGTTTCCTCCTGGATGGAGCCCACCAGAGAAAAGATGGACGGATTGGTATCGATGGATATCTCCTGCCCGGCGGTGGTTACCAGCGCCCGGGTGCGGTGCCGATCATCCTTGACCATGCCAAAAACAGGAAAATCCAATTCCAGCTCCGCCAACGCGCTCTGGGCCACCTTTGCGTGGTTGATGCCGCCGTCGATCAGGAGAAGATCGGGCGGCACATCGAAGCCGCTGTCCCCTGCTTTGTAATGGGCGAAGCGGCGCTTCACCACCTGATGTATGGAGGCATAGTCATCCTGATTGGATAGTCCCTCCAGCTTAAACCGTTTGTAGTCGCTTTTTTTCGATTTTCCGTCCTGGAACACCACCATACTGGCCACAATATCCGTGCCGGAGATATTGGAAATGTCAAAGGATTCTATCCGTTTTGGCGTGGGAATATTCAGCATCTTTCCCATCAGCGCCAGAACGGCCTGACTGCGCTCTTCCTTATCCGTGACCCGCTGGGCTTCCTCAAAGGCGTTTTTGCAGGCAAGCTCCACCAAGCGCACATTATCTCCCCGCTGGGGCACCCGAAGCCTGGTGCTTCTGCCGAATTGCTGCTCCATCAGCTGAGAAAAGAGCTCCCCGTCCTCCAGCTCAAAGGGGAGCAGCACCTGCTTGGGCGCAAAGCCCCGGCTGAGATAAAACTGCTTCATCAAACTGGATACAGCCTCCTCCCGATCCTCGGGAGTGGGAAAAATCTCATACTCCTTGTCCAGGAGATTCCCGTTGCTGAAATGGAGCACGGCAAAGCAGGCCTTTACCTCCGTTTGTCCGTAGCCAACCACATCCGTATCCGCCAGGGTACCGGCAGTAACCAGCTGCTTCTGCCCAAGGGCCTCCACCGCGTTCAGCCTGTCCCGCAGGGCGGCGGCCAGTTCAAAGGCAAGCTGATCCGAGGCCTCCAGCATCTGGGCTCTGATTTCCTCTGCCACGGCCTTGTAGTTGCCGGACAGAAGCTGCCGGGCCTGCTCCATGGCCTGACGGTATTCCGTGCAGCTTTTGCTGGTTTGGCACCAACCGGCGCACTGGTTCATGTGATAGTTCAGGCAGGGCCGGTCCTTTCCCACATCCCGGGGAAATTCCTTCCCGCAGGTTGGAAGCTTGAGGGTGTGCTGCACCGCCTCCATCACGTCATGGGTGACCCCCCTGCTGCCGAAGGGGCCGTAGTACTGGGCACCATCGTCAGCAATTTTACTGACCAGGGTGATTTTGGGGTAAACCTCTTTCATATTCAGCCGGAGATAGGGATAACCCTTGTCATCCTTCAAGAGGATATTATACTTGGGCAGATACCGCTTAATGAGGGAGCATTCCAGCACCAGCGCTTCAAACTCGCTGGCCGCCACGATCACATCGAAATGATGGATTTTGCTCACCATCATGCGGGTTTTTGGGGTGTGGGATGCGGTATCCTGGAAATATTGGCTGACCCGGTTTTTCAGTTTTTTTGCTTTTCCAACGTAAATCACCTTATCGCTTTTATCCCGCATGATATACACACCGGGGGCATAGGGCAGCGACAGGGCTTTGTTCTTCAGTTCCTCAAAGGTCATGTTGCAGCTCCAAAAAAGAACCGCCCCATGCATGCTTCGGCATCGAGGCGGTCAATTGAGGGAACCTCTGCCCAGCCGGAGCCGGGCAGAGTATCCTACGAAAAATCAGTAAACATCCCGCTGAAGCAGGGCTTCCAGCGCATTCACGGCTGCCTCCGCGTCAGCACCCGCAGCGCTCAGCGTAACCGTGGTACCGGTGACAATGCCCAGAGACATGATGCCCAGAAGACTCTTGGCATTCATCTTGCGGTTTTCGGATTCCAGCCAAATGCTGCTTTCAAATTCATTGGCTTTCTGTACAAAGTAGGTAGCTTGCTTATTGTGCAGGCCGGATTCGCAGCGCACAACAACTTCTTTGTTGAACATATCG
>JAXECZ010000173.1:0-21174 GCA_034104845.1 Faecousia sp.
AAATCAGAAAGATGTCCCCAAACCGTTTCCCCTCCAGCTCCTTTTCGATCTCCCGGAACAGGATGCCGATCTCGTTCTCGTCCTTCCCGATCCACAGACGCATATCCGCGAGGGCGGTGCCAATGCCGGATTTTTTGCCCCTCGCGCGGATGTCCAGAGCGACGGAATACTCCATCATGGGATCGTCCGGGTTTGTAAGCTGCTCATGGGAAGAATTTCTGCCGTTCAGGTACAGCGTCCCCGCCGAAAGGGGGTAACGCTCCCCCTGGCACAGCAAGGTCCCGGAGCCTGCGAAAATATAGTGCAGCTCATAAAAGCTGTGCAGATGCTTGGGAAAGGACTCCCGGAACTCCATGCGGTTGGCGTTGAGCACCGTCACCTGAAGGTCATCCATCTGGAAGGCGATATTCATTTTTGAAACATCAATTTCTTTCCACAATGGTCTCCCCCCTTCCCGATTGAACAATTTCAGTATATCGAAAAAACACCCCACTGTCAACAAAGGTGACACCGGGAAGAAAAACGTGTCATCACCGTGTATCACGGAAGGGCCGTCGGACATGGTATACTTTGGATAAGCATACAAAACGAAACACCTTGAAAAGGAGATTATTATGGAAAACATCACAATTCCCAAGAAAATGCTCGGTGCCATCCTCCCCGGAAACTCCAGCGTGGAGCTGAAGGAATTTGACGTGCCCACTCCCGGCCCCGGCCAGGTGCTGGTACGGACCAAGGCCAGCACCATCTGCGGCTCCGACATCCGCTGCATCTACCGCCAGCACACCGGCGTGGGTGCCGAGGGCTACATCCCCGGCATGATTGCCGGTCATGAGCCCAGCGGTCTCATCGTCCAGGCCGGAGAGGGCTGTAAGCGCTTCAAGGCGGGAGACCGGGTCATCGTCTACCACATTTCCGGCTGCGGTGTCTGCTACGACTGCCGCCGGGGCTACTACATCTCCTGCAAAAGCCACTACCGGGCGGCCTACGGCTGGCAGCGCAACGGCGGCATGGCGCCCTACATCCTCTGCGACGAAAAGGACCTGATCCCCCTGCCCGACTCCCTTTCCTACAAGGACGGCGCCCAGGTGGCCTGCGGCTTCGGCACGGTGTTTGAAGCCATCAGTAAAATCGGCGTCAGCGGCGCGGACACCGTGCTGGTGACCGGCCTGGGTCCCGTGGGTCTGGCTGCGCTGATGCTCGCCCGAGCCATGGGTGCCAAGAAGCTCATCGGCGTGGAGCTGAGTGATTATCGCATTGAAATGTGCAAAAAGCTGGGCCTGGCGGACTATGTGTTCAAGTCCGACGACAAGGCGCTGGAAAACATTCTGGCGGTGACCGACGGCCACGGCTGCGAGAAGGCCATCGACGCTTCCGCCGCCGACCCCGGCCGTCAGCTTGCCATCCGTGCGACCAGAGAATGGGGCAAGGTGGCCTTCGTGGGTGAGGGCGGCACCTGCACCTTCAACCCCAGTCCCGACATCATTCACGGCCAGAAAACTATCTACGGCTCCTGGGTGACCAGCCTGTGGAGAATGGAGGAGCTGGTGGAGCTGCTGGTTCGCTGGGGCATCCATCCCGAGGATCTGATCACCGATGAATTCCCCCTGGAAAAAGCCGGAGAGGCCTATGCCCTGATGGCCAGCGGCAAGTGCGGAAAGGTGGCGGTGGTTTTTGATGATTGAGATCCCCTCCATTACCCTGAACACCGGAGCGAAAATGCCCATCATCGGTCAGGGTACCTTTGGTTCCGATAAATATACCCCCGACCAGATCGCCCAGGCGGTATACGGCGCGGTTTCCTGCGGCTGCCGCCTCATCGACTGCGCGGAGGTCTACGGCAACGAGGCGGAGATCGGGCAAACCCTCCGGCGTTTGATGGAAGACAAGGTGGTTACCCGGGAGGAGCTGTTCATCACCTCCAAAGTCTGGAACGACCACCACCGGAATGTCCGTGCGGCCTGCGAGGGAAGTCTGGAAGCCCTGGGACTTGCGTATGTGGATCTGTACTTCATCCACTGGCCCTTCCCCAACTACCACGCCCCCGGCTGCAGCGGCGATGCCAGAAATCCCGATTCCAAGCCCTTCAGCGTGGAGGAATTTGTGGACACCTACCGGCAGTGCGAGGAGCTGTATAACGAAGGAAAGATCAGGGCCATCGGCATTTCCAATATGACCGTGAGCAAGCTTCAGGCGGTGCTGCCTCATTTGAAGGTGATGCCTGCGGCCATGGAAATGGAGCTGCACCCCGCCTTCCAGCAGAAGGAGCTTCTGCGCTTCGCCCTGGACCATGGCATCCGCCCTATCGGCTTCTGCCCCTTGGGCTCCCCCTCCAGGCCGGAGCGGGACAAAACCAGCCAGGATGTAGCCGCCATGGAAATGCCGGTGATTCAGAAAATCGCCTGGGCCCACGGCATTCATCCTTCCGGCGTCTGCCTGAAATGGGCGAGCCAGATGGGTGCCGTTCCCATTCCCTTCTCCGTCAAGCAGCCCCAGTACCAGGCCAATTTCCGTGCCGTCTGTGAGGATCCTCTGACCCGGGAGGAAATGGAGCAGATCGCCAATGCCGACTGTAACTGCCGGCTGATCAAGGGTCAGGTCTTCCTGTGGGAGGGCGCCACCGACTGGCAGGAGCTTTGGACGTAAAGGAGAAAACATTATGCTGAAGAATATCCCTCCGGTACTGTCGCCGGAGCTATTGAAGACCCTGTGTGAAATGGGCCATGGAGATGAGCTGGTCATTGCGGACGGGAATTTCCCCAGCCACACCGTGGGAAAGAACGCCATTGTTGTCCGCGCCGACGGCCATGGGGTGCCGGAGCTGCTGGACGCGGTGCTTCAGGTGATTCCCCTGGATACCTATGTGGAAAAGCCCGTGGCGCTGATGGAGGTCATGCCGGGAGATCCCTGCCCCACGCCCCCCATCTGGCAGACCTACCGGGAGCTCCTGCAGAAGCACGAGCCGGAGCATTGCGCCGTGGAAATGACGGAGCGCTTTGCCTTCTATGAGCGGGCGAAAAACGCCTATCTCATCATCGCCACCGGCGAGACGGCGATTTACGCCAATGTCCTGCTGAAAAAAGGTGTCGTAACATACTGATAAATCGCCCCCGCCCGTCAGGAAAATGCGCTCTGACGGGCAGGGGCAGTATTTTTGTTACGTCTCGGCAGCGATGCCGTCGGTATTGCGGTATTCGGTGGGGGATTTGCCGGTGTGCCGCTTAAAAGCCTTGGCAAAGGTAAAGGCGTCACCGTAGCCCACCTTGGAGGCGATGGCTTCGATCTTGATGGGATTGGTGTAATTATATATTCGTATTGTGCTATTGTCTAGGCTTTCAGCTGCATTTTATCTGTCGATTGTAAGGAAAAGAAGATAAAGGGAAAGAGTTCCTTTTCAGTGCCGCAATTCTCTGCCTATCCCTTTGAAAACCTTGTTAGAATCTATTGCATAAGCGCGACCATCCTGCCTGCCCCACTACAGCCCTATATCATAAAACGGTCCTTCTTCGGGAGGATCGTTTCTTTTTTTGTGCGCCCGCCGGGCGCGCCAGCAACAGAGCAATAAAGCCAAGTATGCTTTATTGCCCGCTTTTTCAGGGAGGATGCTTCCTGTTATTACCCGACAAAAGCCTCAAAAACCTTCCGGGCTGGGTGTTTTATTGTCCTGAGAGGCTTCCCGGGGGAGGGCGAAAAAGCGTGTCTGCCGGTACTCCCGTGGGGAAATGCCGTGGACATTCTTAAAGGCTCTGGAAAAATGAAGCTGGTTATCATAGCTCACCTGCTGGGCAATTTCTCCCACGGACAATCTGGTTTCCTTCAGAAGCTGGGCGGCTCTGGCCATGCGGTAGTGGAGGAGAAAAGCTGGGCTGTACCCTGAACAGCCTGATTCAGAAGATTCGGGATCTGGGTATGGACTTTGGTATCTGGGTAGAGCCGGAAATGGTGTCTCCCGATTCCGACCTATACCGTGCCCACCCGGATTGGGCGCTGAGCATCCCGGGGCGCACACCGGTGCAGGGCCGCAGCCAGCTTGTGCTGGATTTGGGCCGTCAGGATGTGATAGAATACCTGTATGGCTGTCTGTCCGATTTGCTGCGAAGCCATGACATCCGCTATGTGAAGTGGGATATGAACCGCAGTCTGACGGATGTTTTCAGCCGGGAATTGCTCCCGGAGCGGCAGGGCGAGACAGCACACAGGTATCTCCTGGGACTGTATTCCTTTGACCGGGCAGGGAAAGGTGGTTTCATAGCGAATGAAGCCGGAGAACTTTTTATCGGTCGCGGCATAGCTTTCCAGCTTTTCAATCACCCTGGCGTTCTTGAAGTTCGGGTAGTCCACAGCACGGCATACGCTCTGAGTAAATTTGGTCAGGAGGAGTTTTTCCCCTCTGGGGGCCGGCTGATAGATGGTCTGGGGTGCGGCACCACGCACAATAAATATGTTTTGAAACGGCGCCGTAGGGGGCGAACCCACATCGGCCCTTACCGCAGTCGGATTTACCGCAGTATTGTGATTAAATAAGCATTTCCTGCGGGGCGATATGGGCATCGCCCCCTACGGATGTGCGTTTCGCAATTTTGAGTTTTGTCCTTGCTTACTAAAGCCGATAGCCTTAATGGTGCATTGAAATCCTTCTGTTTCCACTGTATAATGTCAATACCTACGCAGCCTGCATGAACGAAACTGCGCCCACCCGGCTGGACTTCCACGATTTCTTCTACTCCAGCGGCCCCTATACCTACCACGACACCTATGTGGGCGGAGAACAATTTGGTGGGGAGGAGGCGGTCTGGTTGGATGGAAAAGCCCAGTATGCCATGAATTATTTCGGCGGCGGGCTTCGGCGGATCTTTTTCCCCAATCGTGCAGTATGAAAAATGGGAAATACATCCAGTATTCCCGCATTTTCCATACTTTCGCTCGGGTCAAAATCTCTCGCCGAATCTCCTTGCCCCATTATGCAGTGTTGCCTTAGCATGGGGATTTATCAAGAATTTGTATGAAACGGCTGAGAAGTCACAGTACCCAAAACGGAACCATTATTCGCGGGACGCAAGCAGTTCCGTGATCACCTTCAGCTTGGAGGAGGTGTCCATATAGCTGTATTCACCTGTTGCCCAGCTCCCTTTTTGAATCAGAGGGAATCCCAGCTTCTGGCAGTGATACACAGCCTCTGCCATATCCTTGACGCAGAAGGCAATATGGTGAACGCCTTCTCCCTTTTCGGCCAGGAAGTCCGCCCAGGTGCTTGCTTCTCCAACCGGCTCCAGCAGTTCGATCTGAATGGTGGATCCAACTTCAAAAAAAGCCTGCCTCGCCTGTGCATGGGTCGGCTTCCCCATGTACTCCGCCTTGGAAATCCGGTACTCGTCTGTGATCCCGATTGGAGGTACCTCCACTCCCAAGAAATGTGCATAATCCTTTGCAGTTTGCTCAATATCACGTACAATAATTCCGATTTGTGTTACAATTGTCGTTCCCAGTACTGATTCTTTCATTTGTTTATTCCCCCTTCATTTCTTCAGAAACCGATCCATCCAACCCGTTATTTCTTCCAGCCTTTTGATCCGATTCACCTTTTTCCCATTTCTGGACAGGCTGTGATTCTCGCCCTTAAACAACACCATTTTTGCCTCCACTCCATTTTGTATGATAGCGGTAAACATCTGCTGCGCTTCAACCACCGGGCAAATATAGTCCTCTTCCGATTGCAGAAAGAGGGTGGGGGTTTTTACGTTCTTGGCATAGGCCAGCGGCGCCAGAGCCCAGACTTGATTGATATTCGCCCATCCTGTCGTGTGTGTCCATTCCTCACACAGGTAGCCGGCGCAGTGGCTTGTACCGTCCATGGTCAGCATATTTGAGATAGAGCGCTGTGACACAGCGGCAGCAAAACGATCTGTGTGGCCAATGATCCAGTTTGTGGCATATCCGCCATAAGAGCCGCCGGTTACGCCGATTCGCTTCGGATCTATTGCAGGATACCTTTGCAGCACGATGTCGGTAAACTTCATGAAGTCATCATAGTCGCCGGTCCCGAACCGCCCAAACATATTAAGAAAATCGGCACCTCTTGAAGCGCTTCCGCGAGGATTGCAAAACGCAACAAAATACCCCTGCGCCGCCCAATACTGCATTTCATGCATAAAGCCCGTGCCGTAGGCCATCCCCGGTCCTCCGTGGATATCCAAAATCATGGGGTATCTTTTGCTTCCATCATAGTCAACCGGCCTGATTACAAAACCATGTATCTCGATTTCTTCATCGCAGAGAAAGTAGACAGGTTCCGGCTGCTGAATGATGTAGTCCGCTGCGATCCAGCCGTTTATATCGGTGATTTGTTCCGTTTTGCAGTTCGCGATGCGGTACAGCTCCTGAAAACCGGATTTTTGCGCTGCAACAAAGTAAACCTCATCTGCGTGGACATCAAAGCAGAAAACGCTTCCGTTCTCGCCGGCTACCCATTCCTGATTTCCATTTTTGTCCATGCGCATCAGATAGCTGTTTTCCTCTTTGCCCTGGACATAGTACAGCCAATTCCCGCATGCCTGAAAATCCTTGCCGCTTCCCGGACATACATCGCTCAGGACGGGGTTGCCCAGGAACATCGCTTCGTTGGATACATTGCAAGTGCAGCCATTCTCTGAGTCGACCCAAATCAGCCTGGTGGGAGTATATTGTCCGCTTCCCGGAAGCTCCATATTAACAGTCATCACGATTCGGCGATCCCAGATCGCAAGACGTTCAATCCGAAAAACCTCTTGGTCTATCAGCTTCTTCCAGGTTTTTCCATCCCCGAATGCTGTAAACAGCGCCTCCTTATACATATGAACACGCTGACTTTCGTATCCGGTTGCCGCAATCCGATCCTCCTGTGCAGAGTATACCGCGTTTGAAATCTGAAAGCCAACAGGAAACACCGGCAATGCTTCTCCGGTTTTCATATCCAGTCGGAAGACATTGGTTCGTTTCCCATTGATGACGCCCCTGCCGTTCCAATAGTACGGATATTCATCGTAAACGGTGAAGCGATTTTTTTCATCGTAAATTCGCTCCAGTTCTTTTTCCCGCGCCTGCGGATCGAGGCCTTCCAAGCGGCAGCGAATGGGAATATCCTCCGTTGCCTTTATGATAAATCGTCCTCCCGGTGTTTTTCCTAAAACAGAAACCTCTTGAAAGGGGAGCCTGCAAAGAAAAGATATTTCCTTCGTATCAACATGAAAGCTCCAGAATTCCGTATATATTTCGACTTGGTTCGGCCTGATTGACCTGGTAAGGATAAGGGTGTCTGAATCCATCCAGCAGATACCATCGGGGTGGATCCCCGCGAACCAGTCTATCTTTTTCTGCTTCATGTGGTAGACGGCAAGACTTCTGACATAATGCTGCTGTCCGCTTTCAAATTTTGATTTTATAAAGGCGGCATGTCTCCCGTCTTCTGAAACAGTGATCTCTCCAATGCCAGCGGCACATTGAAAGGTATCAATCGCAATTGCTTTCATTTTCGGTTTATCCTCCATAAAGATGGTTATCCACGACTCCATGAAAACGGAGTCGCGGACAACCGGGGGGTACTCAAATAATGATGAAGGTGAATCCTTTACGTCTGCCTGTCATCGTGCTTGATTCGAAATCAGTCTGCAACCTTCCAGGTGGTCAGGTCATAGAAGTACAGCGTAAAATCGGGATAGTTTACACCGGAAAGACGGTCACTGAGCAGTGCGATGTGCTTTGCGCTGTACAGGAATACGTAGGGACATTCCTCATCAATCAGTTCCTGGAGCTGGTCGAGCTGAGCCTTTTTGCCCTCAAAGGTCATTTCCTTATCGGAAGCGGCATACAGGTCGTGATAACGACTGTCGGTAGTACGGCAGAAGTTCACGCCGTTGCCCGGCGTCAGGCAGGGAACAAAGTCGGTGGGATTCAGCGCACCCGCAGAGCCGAACATGCCCAGTTCGTACTCTCCATTGACCATGGAGGAGAACAGATTGGCGTTATCCAGTGTGTAGATTTCGGTCTTGATGCCTACATCCTCAAGGAATTGCTGAATGATGACGGCGGCCTTCTGGCGGTTTGCGTCAGAGGAAGGAACGCAGAACTTCAGGACACGGCTGCTGTCCCAGCCATACTCGTTGAGCAGCTGGCTTGCCTTCTCGGGGTCATAGGACTTGAATTCGTAATCCGCATTGAAATAGGGGTGGCTCTGTGCGTAGGGGACATAGCAGGGATCGCCCAGCCCCTGGAATACATTCTGTACAATTGCGTCTCGGTCGATGGCATAGCAGATTGCCTGCCGGACGCGGACATCGCTCAGGTCCTGATCCTGATTGTTCATTGCCAGCTCGGAGAAGCTGAGGTTGGGGATTTCAACTACGGAGAAGCCGCTCTGCTGCTTTGCCATTTCGTAATCAACGATGGGCAGTGCTCCGGCGCCGCCAACAAAGCAGACATCAGCCTCGCCAGCGATAAACGCACTGAGGATGTTGGTCGTGGGTATGACCTTGATCACCATCTTATCAAAGTCAATCTCACCTCGGTCATAATTTTTGTTGGTCACCAGCTCCATACTCTCGCCGGGAATCTGGCTCTTGTAAATCAACTGGCCGGATCCGGGCACGTTTTCAAAGAAATTGTAGTTCTCCAGATCGGCAGGAGCAATATCCTTCAGCACATGCTCAGGCAGGATGTTAAACATACGCAAATTGGTCAGGAAAGTAAACGCATCCGTTGCCCATTTCAGCGTGAACCTTACCGTAAAATCATCCAGCTTTTGGAGGCCAAATTCTTCACCCTCAACAGCTTCGCCGCTGGAATCATCGGTTCCGACCACCGACTTCAGATAGCTGTGCCGCGTGGTTGCCAGAGTCGGATCCATGTTCAACTGAAATGTGAACATCACATCATCGGCGGTCAATTGCTCCCCGTCGCTGAAGTACGCATTCTGACGGATATGAATGGTGTATTCTGTCATATCGTCATTCACTTCGTAGCTTTCGGCGACCATCGGAACAATATCACCGTTCATGTTATACAGGAACAGCGGCTCCCAAATTAGACCATGAATAAAGTTGGTATTGCCATCCATGGACATGAACATGTTGACCGTTGTCCAAGCAGTCTGGGCTGCCAGTGTGACTGTTTTCTCGGGGGATTCTGCCATGGCGGTTGCGGTAAAGCCCATCACCAGAATGAGGCACAAAGCCAAGGCAATCAGTTTGGAAATGTTTTTCATGGTTACGCTTCCTTTCTTTTTTATTACAAAGACGCAGATCACATCTTTGATTTATAAATTAAGTGACACGAAACGAAATGACCGCCCCCAACATCTCTTGGTCCGGGGAATTCCGTTGTACAGCAGGGCATACAATACTTGCATCGCGGATGGAATGGGCAGCCCGGAGGCGGATCGATTGGGCTTGGAATATCCCCTTGCAGGACAGTGGCTTCTGTTTTTTCTCCGATGACCGGCTTGGGAATAGCGGAAATCAACGCCTGTGTATAGGGGTGAAGCGGATTATTCAGCAGTTCTCGCTTGGAGGCGATTTCCACCAATCTTCCCAGGTACATCACGATGATTCTGTCACTGACATGTTTGATGACACTCAGATCGTGAGAAATAAACAGATAGGTCAGCGCCAGATCCTTTTGCAGCTCGGACATCAGGTTCAGCACCTGGGAGCGCACGGACACGTCCAGCGCCGACACCGCTTCGTCGCAGACAACAAACTTGGGCTTCAGAATCAGAGCACGGGCAATTACGATCCGCTGCCGCTGCCCGCCGGAGAACTCGTGCGGATAACGATACAGCCACTGCTCATTTAATCCAACCTTTTGGGCGATTTCATGGATACGCCGCCCTCGCTCCTCTGCCGGACAGTGAAAATTGATCAGCGGTGCCTCAAGTGCTTCATAGATTGTCATACGAGGATTCAATGAGGCGTAGGGATCCTGGAAAATTATCTGCATTTCCTGGCGAAGCGCACGCAGCTCCTTCGGCGGGAGATGGGTAATATCCTCACCGCAGAACTTGATTTTGCCCTCGGTCGGTTCAATCAATCGAATCAGCGCGCGTCCGAGGGTCGATTTTCCGCAGCCGCTCTCGCCCACCAATCCAAGCGTTTCACCAGCATAAATCTCCAATGAAACATCATCCAGGGCGTGAACAAACTTCTGTTTGCCTGAGAAAAGGCCCTTGTTCACAGGAAACAGCTTTTTAACCCCTTCACAACGAACAAGTATTGTGCCTGTATCCATCATTCCACCTCCTTGCGAAAGCAGCGGACAAAGTGGCTTCCGTGCAGCAGCAGCTCCGGCTTTTCCTGTTTGCAGCGCAATGTGGCAAATTCGCAGCGGTCACAGAAACGGCAGCCTTCTGGCATGTTGGACAAGTCCGGAACGGTTCCTCGAATGGTGTAGAGCTTGTCCTGGTCAATATCAAGCCTGGGGATCGATTTCATCAGTCCTTGGGTATACGGGTGCATCGGGGACTCAAAAATATCCTTTGTACTTCCCTGCTCCACAATTTCTCCGGCATACATCACAGCAATATCATCTGCCATCTCCGCAACTACGCCCAAATCATGGGTAATCAGAATAATTGAAGTGCCTGTCTTCTCCTTCAGGTCACGCATGAGCTTCAGGATCTGCGCCTGAATGGTTACATCAAGCGCTGTGGTTGGCTCGTCAGCAATCAGAACCTCCGGCCTGCACGCCAGGGCCAGGGCGATCATCACTCTCTGCCGCATGCCGCCCGAGAGCTGGTGCGGAAATGCCTTCATTCGCTTTTCCGGCTCCGGCATTCCCACATCCATAAGCATTTTGACAGCTGCCTCATAAGCAGCCTTTCTCGGCATTTTTTCATGGGCCCGCAGGGTTTCAATGATTTGATTTCCCACGGTCATAACGGGGTTCAGGCTGGTCATGGGATCCTGAAAAATCATGGAAATGTTTTTGCCGCGAATTTTGCACATAGCACGGTTATTCAGCCTGGAAATCTCTTTCCCATTCAGCTTCACGGAAGACTCTTCCCGGATATGTGCGGTCCTGTTTGGAAGCAGTTTCATAACCGAAAGCATCGTGACACTCTTGCCGCATCCGCTTTCACCCACAACGCCCAGTGTTCTGTTATGAGGCAGCTGAAGGCTGACCCCGCTTACCGCGTTTTTCCGCCCTGTCTTTGTGTCAAAATCGACCCAAAGGTTGCACAGCTCCAGTACAGGTTCATCCATTCTGTTTCCACCTCTTTCAAAGCTTCATCTTGGGGTCCAACGCATCCCGAATACCATCACCTAGGAAGTTGAAGCTGAGCACCGTCAGCATCAACAGCAACCCCGTCGGCACCCAAATCCACCACTTTGAAGAAAGAACGGAGATCGACTGTGCCGCGTACAGGATATTCCCCCAGGATGCTTTGGGCGGCTGAACGCCCATGCCTAAAAAACTGAGGCCGGATTCCGTGAGAATTGCAGATGCAATGGAAAACGAGAAATTCACAAGCAAGGGAGCAAACGCATTGGGCAAAATATATTTTCGCATAATCGTGCCATTGCGTGTCCCAATCGCACGGGCAGCCTCCACATAATCCCTTTCCCGAATGGACAGGACGCTGCTGTACAGTATTCTTGCCGACTGCGCCCACCCAAGAACTCCGATCACCAGAACCACCGAGGTGACAGATGGCCCTATCAAAGAAACCAGGACCAGAACAAGAATCATGGACGGGAAAGACTGGAACAAATCCGCTGTCCGCATGATAATGGTGCCCACCAGCTTCCCGTAGTAGCCCGCAATAAGTCCCAGAGGGGCGCCGATTGCCAAGCCGATTAAAGCGGATACCACTCCCACATACAAGGAGGTTCGACCGCCGTAAATCACCCGGGCAAACAGGTCTCGGGAAATATCATCCGTACCCAGAATGTGCTTTGCGCTGGGTTCTGCGTATACGCCGGCAGAGAAATCCGACCTTGTCGGATTCAGATGAAGGAGCTGGGGAAGCAACAGCACGCTCAACACCTCCACGACAATAATCGTCAAGCCGATTACTGCCATTTTGTGCCGCAGAAACCGTTCCAGAACATCCCTGAAGTAAGAGCTTCTATTTTCACTTTGTTTCATTCAGCGTTCACCTGCTTCTCATTGGTAGCGGATTCTGGGATCCAGCACACCATACAACAGCTCAATGAGCATATTGCCGATCATCACAACGAAGGCGACAACAACCGTAATGCCCATGATTGTCGGATAGTCTCTGGACTGAATGGAAAAGACCATCAGCGTCCCCAGTCCGGGCCAGCTGAACACCTGCTCAATAACTACCGTTCCGCCAATCAGTGTCGGAATCGACAGGCCAAACTGGGTAACGACCGGGATAAAGGCATTGCGAAGGCCGTGCAGGATGACAACACGGTCCTCCCGCAGTCCCTTCGACCGTGCGGTTCTGATGTAATCCTCTCCCAGCACCTCCAGAAGACTGCTGCGGGTTTGGCGAATGTACATTCCCATCTGGGAGAACATCAGCACCGAGGCGGGCAGAATCAGATGCCGCAGATAGTCCAGCAGTGTTTTCGTGGTCAGATTGCTATACATACCACCCGTGGGGAGAATACCAAGCTTGACCGAAAACAGATAGATAAAAATCAGTCCGACGAAAAAACTGGGAGAGGCCGCACCCAAAAACGACAAGCCGGATGCCACATAGTCGCAGCAGGAATATGGTTTATATGCAGCCAGGACCCCCAGCGGAATTGCCAGGAGCATTGCCATTCCTGTGCCAGTCAATGTCAGAACCAGTGTTGGCACGATCCTTTCCCCAATCAACTTCGTCACCGGTTCTCCTGTACGATATGAATATCCCAGATTGCCGGACAGACAATTCTGCAGCCAGCGAAGATACTGCACAATGATCGGCTGGTCAAGACCGTAGCGCGTCCGCGCTGCCTCGATGTCTGCTGCCGAAACCTGAGGGTCCTGAAGCAGCATCGTCAGCGGTGAGCCAGGACACAGGCTTGCGAGCATATACACAAGGACTGTAATGCCAAGCATAATCGGTATCATGATCAAGAGGCGGCGAGCGATGTATTTTAACATATCTCTATTACTCCTTTCGCTGGAGTTGACCCCAAGCACCGCACCGGCTTCATCGGAAACCGGCGCGGTGTTCCGATGAAACCGAAATGCTTCGCTCATGAGGTGAACCAGATTGGCACAGTGCGGACAGTGACTGCTTCTGGGTTTTCAGAAGCGGACCGCTGCCGCTTCACTCCAGCATAATTTGCAGGATCGTGCGATCCGTTGCCTTCATTCCTTCGGCGCCAACCCGCATGGCATTGCGGCAGGTCGCGTCCGCATCCTGACCTACAATTCCATTCCCCGGAGGAAACGCCTTCCCTTTTTCCGCCATGTCATAGGCGAGAATGGCGGCATTAACAGCCGAAGCAATTTTTGCGGCGCAGGACGGCTTTGCTCCATCGCAGATGATCCCGGACACAGTCGCAAGTGTATTGCTGATGGTTTTTTCGATTACATCACGCTTCCCATTCATCAGGTACGCAATTCCGGCACCGCAGCCGGTCGCTGCACAAACTGCCCCGCAAAAAGCGGACAGAGTTCCAAGCTGGCTTTTCTGATATATGGCAACAAGGTTGCTTACAATCAAGGCACGGTACAGCCGCTCCTCCGGCCGGTGGTAGTATCCTGCGTATATAATAACCGGAAGGGACACTGTCAGCCCCTGATTCCCGCTTCCTGAATTGATTACAACCGGCAGCGTGCAGCCGCCCATTCTGGCATCAGAGCCGGCGGCCGCATACGCACAGGCCAGCCGCCTGACATCATCCGCATTGCATTCCAGCAGCGTAGCTCCGACATTTGCACCCCACGGGCGCATCAGCCCTTCCTTCGCAATGGCAAGGTTGCTGTCGATTTCCTTTTTCAGGAGAGGAAGCAGCTCCCCCAGGTTCACCTGATCCGCATACTCCAGTATCAATTCCAGATTCATTTCAGGATAACCGTGAGAAGCGGTATTTTCACCCTGCCTGGATGTCTCCGGCAAATCTACCGGCTTTCCATTGCGTTCTTTCCGTGAAATCCGGCTGTGACTGCCGCTGATTTCGACGGTCGATGACTCACTGTTTCCAAAAAGCCTGACTTGAATCACCAGCGGAATCTCCGTTTCCAACCCCTCAACCTGACAGAATCCATCTTCCAGAAGCTTTTGGGCCTTCTTTTGAACATCCGGCGTCACGGAGGCAAGAACCTCCATGCTGCGATTCGGGTCGCCGCCAATCAGTCCCATCAAGGCTGCCGCCGCAATGCCGTGGAGATTTCCCGCATTTGGAACCAAGACACTTTTTGTGTTTTTAATCACATCCGCACTGCAGGCTACAACCATTCTTTCAGGGAAAAATCCCAGCACCTTTCTTCCAACCGCGGCAGCGTAGGCAATTGCGATCGGCTCGGTACAGCCGAGTGCCAGAACCATCTCACGCTCCAGCAACGCCGTATATTCCTCGAAGATCTGCTTCATTCGCTTACTCCCTTTTACTGATTACGAACTCGCAGCATCCGCCGCCGGTGGCGCAGGTATGGTTGAAGTGTGCATCCAGGCCGCACTTGTCGGCATAGCCGATATCACCCGCGATCGCAGCCTTCCAGCAGAGCGTTCTTGCCTCCTCCGGCGTGATTCCGCCCTCTGTAAACCAGTCCAGCCCCCCGCATTGCCCGCCGGTGCACCAGTTGATAACTGCCTGATTGCCGTGGACGGTATATGGCATATCCATGGAGTAGGGGTAATAGGTGTGCTCCCCATGGGCATAGGTATCGCAGAAATGTGCCAGGTTTCCGGGAACCACGGTTGCCTCAGGATGCTTTGTATGGCCATACTTAAAATAAGCCTTGTACATCAGATCATTCGCCTGCTCCTCGCCCAGCTCTTCCTTCAGGGTTTTATACATGCAGCCAACAAAGCGGTATCTGGCTGCTTCTGCCTCTTGGGTAGAAGCCTTCACGTCCTCCAATGTATACTTCTTTTCGTTGCTTTCCATTGCTTCATTCTCCTTTGATATTTCATATTTCGTTGCGGTTTTGCACCGGCTGTCCAAAGCGGTTGACAAAGGCTGGCACAGCCGTTACAGTTTTTTCCCCGCAAACAATGTCTAAAATATAATCGGCCACCTCGGAGGGCTCTACCTGCGCTCCGGGGCCGCCCATCGTGGTTTTCATCCAGCCAGGATGGATCGCTGCGACGTGTACATGAGTATCCTGCAAAGAAACCCTGAGCTTCTCGGTAAACATATTCAGCGCACATTTGGAGACAGAATAAGGGTAATCAATTCCCCGTGTTCCCGGAATGGCCGCAGCCGAGGAGGAAACATTGACAATTCCGGCGGGGAAACCCTTTCGAATCAGCGGCAGCAGCTGGCGAATCAGCTCCATCGGTCCGTATACATTGATCTCCATGCTCCTTCGCACGTCGTCCATGTCCAGAGTGTCCAGACCATCATTCCTGCCCAGCACAATGCCGGCACAATTCACAATGCCGTTCAAGCAGTGCGTTTTTTCCTTTATCTGCGCCGCCGCGTGAAGCACGGAGACCGGATCTCCCAAATCTACCGGAAGAAAGCACAGATTTCCGCCGTGCAGCCCCATTTCGCTCTCTGATAACGGAAACGGCCCCCGGCTCATGCCAATGACGTTCCAGCCTCGATTCAGTGCCCTTCGGCAAACACAGGAGCCCAAACCGCCGCTGGCACCGATTACCACGGTCGTCAGACTCACACCGTCTAGTTTATTTTCTGAAAATATATTTGTCATTTTCTATTGACTCCGCTGCATTATTCATAAATTCGCGTCCCTCGTTTGTGAAAAGTATAGCATTTGCAACAACAAATGTCAATACATTTTTCTTTATTTTAATGAAAATAAATCTTTAATTTTCACTCAAAGCTTTGTGGCCCTAGAAATCTGAACTTTTTTAATGGAAAATCTAAAATAAAAAGGCAGTACATCCCCAATGCATGATATCATGTAGCTGCTGCAACACACCAAACACATACAAGGGGTCTGCGCTATGACCATTGCCTTTGAGGTTGAAAATGAAAAGCGTTTTTCTTCCAGGATCCAGATATTTTTCAGGTGGTATCCGGTCAGAAGCATCCTGAAGAAGTGCAGCGCTTGAGATGCCGAAATGCAAGTCCTTTCTCTATTTACTTTTTCAGAAAATAATGTATACTGAATATATTATTAAAATGAAAGCGGGGAGAAGTACAATGGGTCGCCCAAAAAAAGAAAACAGCATCCACGATATTGCACGTCTGTCAGAAGTATCCATCTCTACTGTTTCCAGAGTCATCAATCATCCAGGCACCGTTCATCCCGATACCGTTGCCCGCGTCCAGCGTGCAATTGAAGCCCTTCATTTCGCACCTCAGAGTCATCCACCCAAGGAAAAAAAGCAGGCAGGACGAACCATTCTGTATGCTTCAACCCATTTTTCAGAAGAAATATCCATATTCCCTCCAATTATTGATGGAATTAACCAAGTATTGACTGAAAACCAGTACGATTTTCTGGCCATGACGCAGGCAGACGCCGCTTTTCATGTTCAGGATCTCCTTTCCTGCGCCACACGGCATAATGTTGCCGGCATCATACTTTCCATGCGTCTTGCGAAGGATGACCTCGAACTGCTGCAGCAGCATTTTCCCTGTGTTCAATGCTTTGAGTACTGTGAAAAAACAGACTGCCCCTATGTTAGCGCCAATTTCACCGACATCATGTCGAAGGTGCTGAATCATCTGTTCCTTTTGCAGCGGGAAAAGATCGCATTCGTATCCCTTGCAGATGATGACGGATATACTGCCTTTCAGCGAAAAACCGCATTCCTGGATATCATGATCAAGCGGGGAATCTCTATCCCCAACGAATGGATCGTCCAGCTTTCGCCGCCTGTGTCCTATGAAAGTGCTTATATTGCAGGGCTCCACCTGCTGCAAAGTGAAGACAGGCCTAACGCGGTTGTGTGTACGTCCGATGTTTACGGTGCCGCTCTGATCAAGGCAGCCCATTCTCTTGGACTCAAGGTTCCGGATGATCTTATAGTCATCGGCGGCGATAACAACGTTGCCTCCAAGATTTCAACCCCTATGATTACAACAATCCACTATCCTGCCTACGAGATTGGGCGGACAGCGGGAATCATGATCCTCGACCTTGTCGAACGCACACGAAATCAAGGAAAACGCTACATTCAACTGGATGCCGATCTGATTTTGCGCGCCTCCTCTGATATTGTCTGCAAATCATACAATTGATCGATTTTGAATCTCATAATTTTCTCTGTCTGATTTGTGCGAAGCAAGGAGTCGTCTTTGCCGGACTAACACCCGGCAAAGACGACTCCTTGCTTCACATAAATGAACTTGGAAAACCTGCGATAACTTAAGGAACCTCTGTACATAATGTCAAGAAGTACCTGAGCCTCCTGTGAAAGCTCTGCTGCCGCTGCTTATGGATAACCACCTGAACGCCTTTTTTACCTCTTTTGGGGTGCGGCAGTTCTGACATAGCTTGCCGCTGCATCATAAGACGCCTCGTCCGGGAGGTGCTCCAGCATAACTGGAATATCATCGGAAAGCGTGTCGATCAGCTGAAGTGCATACTCCAGATCCAGCTGGCCGCTGCCTGGCAGCACCTCCGTCAGCTGGGTGTTCATAGCTCTGGCATCCAAACGCAGATCCTTGATATGGATGGATCTGATCCGGGGACCAAGAACATCAATGGCCTCTCTCCAAATGGCACGTTGGGAATACATTGTTCTGGCGTCGTGGATTAGATTCGCAATGTCCAGGTGGACCGCCGTCTCATTTGGCCGATCGAGCATATGAAGAAAATGCACATATCCTTCTGTACCATCGAGCAGACTATACGGCATAATCTCAAAGGTCATCCGTGTATACCTGGGTTTTACGGTATCAATAATGTGCTGATAGGTGCTGACGGATACATCCCAGAATCGTTCTGTAAAATTTTCTGCACAGGGGGCATACCAATATTCGTCAGAAAGGCTCCCCAGCACATTGACGCAGCATTCCGCATGAAGTTCATCCGCCAGCGCAAGACGTTCAGTGAGATAAGCAATCGCCTTTTCCCGTTCTGCTCTGTTCGGCGACAGCGGATTAACCCACGTTCCAACCTCTGCCAAAACAATGTCATGTTCCTGAAGTCCCTCCCGCAATTCCTTGATTTCCGCTTGCTGCCGGGTGTTTTTCAGATAGTCAGGGCAGTACGCCGCCCGATAATGCTTGGAAACCAGCTGCCGAATATACTCCTCGGCATTCTGACACGGCTGCATAATATAAGAACCAATGCGCATATTATCCTCCTGACTCATTCACAAAAGCTTTCATTCCCCCAAGGGAGATTAGCCTGAAATCGGCTTGAAGCTGATGGAAGTATAACCCTTTTCCGAAATAAAGTCAACAGAAATGGAACAAAAGGTATTATCCTCCACTATAAGTCTGCGCATCAGGGCTGCGGTTCGTTTGAACCAGTGGTTCTCCGGGCGGTGTGTTTTCCCGGTATCCTATTTTGAGGCCGTTCGGGCTGCACTGACCGGAAACGCGCCGCATCTGGTGGAGCAGTGGGGATAGGTTTTTTCGTTACGATGAACAGCCAAAAGTTATCCTCAGCTCCAATGTACGGTATCTGGACAATCTGGAGGAATTCTGCATTTTGAACAAATCAGCACTGATTGGGCAGGACGACTGAATAGTTACAATCGGGTAGGAGGCTGGCGATTGGTCTCGCCAGCCGACCTCCCACTTCAGCCGTGCGTACCGGTCTGGTACACGGCTCCTCCCCTGTTTACGCCGCTACAGACTTGGGGTAATAAGAACAGAAAAACTGGAATCCAGCCTTCTCAAGCCGTTGGTTTGAGAGGACTGTTTGCAGTATTGGGCTGGAAGCTATCCGCCAATATCCCTTTCTGGAATTGGCAAGAATACCCGCATTTGCGTTGGAGATTCCTAATCTCAAAAGGTTTCTCCATCTTGTGCGGACTCGCTTCCATTTCTTCCAAAACACCATGCGGATACGTCTGTGCATCCATTCATCGATGCTCTGGAGGTACGCTCCCATATCTGCCAGCTTGTAGTAGTTCACCCAGCCGACTACATACCGTTTCAGGTCTACCTTCCACTTTTCGTAGTCGTTTACCGTTTTTCTGCTGGTAAGCTCCCTGACCCTTGCTTTCATCTTCGCCTTGGATTTGGCGTGAACCCGCAGGGCAAACCCTTTCTTTCCTGTGTAGAAGCCATATCCCAGAAACTTTTGCAAAAGACCTTTTCCGAAAACCACCTCACCAAGAAAAAGAAATACAACGAAGGGCAGCTTCCCATGTACCACATCCAGAACAGCCATGATACTAATTTTCAATTAAACAGTTTAATAATCAAATCTCTCCCAGTAATACTGGAAACGATCTGGTGAGATAGTGAGCAGATCGTATCACACAGCCGGTCAACAACTTTTTCAAGGGTTGCGAATACTTCGTTTCGGAAGCCTCGTTTTCGGATTTTCTTCCAGATTTGCTCTATAGGATTCATTTCTGGAGTATATGGCGGGATGAGAAACAGGACAATATTCTCCGGCAATTCCAGGGCTGCGGATTTGTGCCAGGCGGCACCATCACAACAAAGTAGTATAATATCTTCTGGATAGCATTTTGATAGTTCCCTCAGAAAGATGTTCATGCATACTGTATTGCAATATGGCATAATCAAGAAAAAGTTCTCACCAGTCAATGGCTCCACTGAACCGTAGGCATATTGGTACTCCCGTATATGGTGACAGGGTACACTGGGACGGATCCCTTTCTCGCACCAACAGTTCTTCGGCTTGTTAATCCTTCCGAATCCAGCCTCATCCTGAAACATTACCCTTACCACTCTGCCTGTGGAATTTTTCAACTCATCTACCTTTGCTTTAATTTTTTTGAGGTCTCAATGACCTCCTCACTGGCCTTCTTGGGATGCCTGCTCCGAGGCATCACTTTCCGCCATCCATGTCGGTGCAGTACACAATAAATCTGGGTATCACTGACTTTGTGCGCCACTGCATTCTGATACGCTTTTGCAATCTCGCTGATTTCAACCATCTCGCCTTTTTCGGCTCGTTCCTTAAAAGGCGCCAGAATTGCAACTTCTTCCTCATAGCTCATGTTCCGTCGGTTCCCACCGTAATGATTTCCGGTAATCGCTTCTATCCCATGATCCCGGTATTTGGCTACAAGTCGTGTCACAGAACCCGCATGAAACCCGGTCACCTGGGATACTTCTATGGCAGATGCACCCTTTGCCCGGAGTATCAACGCTTTCAGCCTTGCTTCTGCTCGCTTATCCTTATTCTTTTTGCGTGCCTGCTCAAGCTCTTGTATTTCTTCTTCACTGAATTTGTATCTGGAAGCCATTTTTCATCACCCAGATATAGTATATCACATCTTTGCAACTTTTTGGACTCTTTTATTGAAAAATAGTATCAGTAGTGTAATTGAACGATAGCCCATAATTGAACGATAGGAATGCCCAATTTCGCATTTTTCTCGTCCTAGAGACTATTTCGGTTCAACCGTCAAGGTGCCGCAAAACAAAAAGTTGGAATTACCCTTGTTTTTTGGATAATACCAACTTTTTTGCCATAAAAAAGAAATTACCGCGTATGATACACAGTATGGCGATATTGTCTTTGCACCGGATGACCTCGATGAAAACGATCCTTTTGAGGAGCTTCCATCTTAACAAAAGTACCCGAAGACCAGTGATCTGATCCTCGGGTACGATTTGCAAGTTAATGTCCCGGTCTGTTTGACAGGGGCATTCCAGAAAAATCTGGTGCCTTTTCGGGGATTACTCAGCGGCCTCTTCAGTGGCCTCTTCAGCGGCCTGAACAGAGGCCATCAGGACAGTTGCCACCGCACCGAAGCCCTCGTCATTGGTGGGTGCGAAGGCGATCTCCAGGATGTAGCCCTTCTCGGTGGAGAAGGCCAGGACTGCGGTCTCCCGATCGTCTTCGGTGAAGGAATAGCCCAGCGCAGGCAGCCCGTTCACCACGGCATTCGTGCATTCATAGCCATACTCCTCAGTCAGCACCTGGGCGTACTCCTCCAGGGACATGCCG
>JAXECZ010000079.1:0-28598 GCA_034104845.1 Faecousia sp.
AAATGTTTTACAAATTGAGGCCGGATAACTGCACGGGTATGGTACACTCTCAGGCGCTCTGATTTATATGCGTATTATATATGCTTTTCCTCGATTCGTCAATAGGGAATTTACAAAAAATTACAAAATGAATTACAAAATAATTTCAGGCCATTTCATTTCTCTTTCTTTTTCTTTGAGAAAACCAGTGTTTTCCTCTCTTTTTCAATCATAAACCCATGTTTTTCCTAATTATTTTTCAATTATTAAGATTTTTGTAACCTCTCGATTTTTTCTCCAAAGACTGCGGATAGCTGGGAAAATCTGGTTACAAACGGTAACAAAGCCTCTCATACTGCCTCTTTGTTTTACATAACATCCCCTCCCCCGGCAGAAAAATCCCCCTCGCCAAAGCAAGGGGGAGGATACAGCGCCGGATCCCCAGGGGACGCCGGGAAATTGAAATTTGCCGCTCCGCTATTTCTCCATTTGTCATTCCCCGAGACCTGTACAGCAGCAGCTTCGACCGAGCTGCGATCCGGGCCCGGTTTGTCCTTCGCCGGATGATCGTTTCCAGCTCAACGACGCACTATCCCGGTCATGAAAGAACCTGTGCTGAGCTGTAATCCACGCTGAAACGATTCCCCTCACAAGCAAACCCGCCAAAAATGCCGCAACAACATAAGCCTTCCGGGATAAGTACTTTTATAAAAAAACAAGGATGATAGCCTCAATACGCATCGTATCAATCCTATCATCCTTATTTGGTGGGCGAGGCGGGACTTGAACCCGCACGTCCGCAGTGAACACTAGAACCTGAATCTAGCGAGTCTACCAATTCCACCACTCGCCCATATTCGCTTCCGAGGTTGCCCTCAGCGCTCATGTATAATAACATCGAATCGGATATTTGTCAACAGTTTTTTTCAAATTACTTCCAAAGAGAAAAACAAAAAGGACACCCGAACGGATGTCCTTATTTGGTGGGCGAGGCGGGACTTGAACCCGCACGTCCGCAGTGAACACTAGAACCTGAATCTAGCGAGTCTACCAATTCCACCACTCGCCCATATTCGCTTCCGAAGTTGCCCTCAGCGCTTTCGTATCATATCACCGATTTTTCGATTTGTCAACTCTTTTTCCTGGAAGGCCGGAAAAAATCAATCCTTATAATAGAGCATGCAGTGGCAATAGCCCTTGAACGCAGGATCGGCGATCTGATCCCGGAACTCCTTGCAGATGCACTTGTTTTCTTCCGTCCGTTCCAGCCGGCAGGGACAGTAGCCTCCGGTGCGTTTTAACCCCTCCCGGATGGTTTGAACCATTTGCTTATCCTCGTTCAGTCGAACAGCCATGACAGACGCTCCTCTCTTTTTTCGATATCATAGCACTTCTTTATTCCCCTGGCAAGGGGGCAATTTTTTCAAGCGAAAGGTTTCGCCGCAAAAAACAGACGCCATCCCAAGGGATAACGTCTGAATCCTGGCGGAGTGAGAGGGATTTGAATTGTCCCGGAAAAGTAAATAGCGGTAAATCCAAATAAATAGCCTATCATTTCGCCACAGGCTAAGTGCCTTACGGGTACACATTATAAAATACGAGTAAACTGTTGTCAATCCTTGTATGGGAAAAAATATGGGAAAATCAAAGCCCTGGAAGCATGGGGCTTGCGCTTCCTCTTTTGGGGTGCTATAGTAGCAGTATCACCAATAAGGAGGCACACAAATGAGGAAAACAATCTCCATTCTTTTGGCGCTGTTTCTGCTCCTGTCGTTGGCAGCTTGCGGCGCAAAAGAAGTACAGCCGGACTACCCCGACGCGGCTACCTTTGAGGCGGCCTTGAACACCGGCGCAGATTTGACAGGAAAGACCGTGCGCTTTACGGTTGGCGAGGTCGTCCCTGATTCTGCATTCGGCTACAATCTACAGGCCGGTGAGCATCTCAATTTCTGCTCCAGCAGCAACCCAAAGGTTTCTACGGGCGACACCGTGATGGTTGAAGTCGTGGAAGTTGCCAGTATGATGGGATCGTACATCATCAGCTACAAAATGAAGTGAATACACCACAGAACAGCAGCCTCGCCCCGGATGAATGGTCCGGCGGCGGGGCTGCTTTTGTTATGTCCCCATGAGAATGTCGCCCGGCAGGTGACACCCGAGGTCAGGAGGCTACACGGCTCAGATCGAACACGGCAAAGTCGAGCTGCTTTTTGAGGTAAGCAATCAGTGCCTCCATCTGTGCGTCTGACAGGTTCAACGTTTTGCCTGTCCCGTCTGCCGGGGTCAAGTTATGTTTCTCGAGCGGTTTTCCACCGAAATCATCCGGGAAAAATCCAGATAAGTCATAAGCTGCTGTTCCGTCGATGTTCTCATATTCATACCCCAGCATGGAAAACAGCCCCCGGTAGGCCTCAACCTGTCTGATAAAGTCGCGGTGCATTTCCTCAAGGGCGGCTGATGCGGCTATGTCGTGTTCTATTTCCTCCCTGATAGCCTGTTCATATTGCGCCTGATCTCTGATTCCGCTTAGCCCGTACCAGTATTTCCAAAAGATACCTGTCTTTTTGGCTATCTGTTCTGCGGTTTTTTTGGTTGCTGGATATTCGCCGCGGTGATCCGGCTCTGCATTAAGCTCAAGTCGGCGAATGGTTAGGGGCGACAGGTCCCACTCTTCCGCACATTTTTCCTGCGTCCAACCTTTCTCTTTTCTGTACGCTTTTACATTTAGACCGGCGATACGCTTACGGTCTATCTCTTCTTCGGTCAAATATTTTTTGCTCATTTACCAAACATCCTTTCATATAGTTCAAAAAATAAATTCTGAACTATATAACTTTGTATCTGTACTTTATTATAGTTCAGAATTATTATAATGTCAATACTACTACTGCTACACAAGCAGAAAAGGAGGTTATTTTTATGGATGCAAACCAGCAAATCCGAGACGCTATCGAAAAATCGGGTTTTCGCTACTGGCAGATTGCCGCGGAAATTGGGATTCACCGTGTTACCCTTTGCGAGTGGCTGCGGCTGCCGCTTTCGGATGAGCGATTCAAAAAGATTCAGTCCGCAATCGACCACCTGACTGAAAGGGGTGCCATGATGAATGCCTGATGAAAAAGAAAGAATCTGTCTGACCGTTGAACAGGCGGCGCAGTCATTGGGTATCAGTCGCCCTACCTTGCTGGGGCTGACCCATACAGCCGGTTTTCCCTGCTTTCGCGTTGGGCGCAGAATCCTGATCCCCAAGAGTGCGCTTGTCACATGGGCGGATCGTCAAGCGGCGGAGGGGGCTACACTGTGACATTGAAGCATGACCGGCAAATCACCATTTCCGTGTGCAAGAGCCGGAAAGACACCAATCTGAAAAAACAGTCCCTTACACTGTCTGAGTTCTATGGGCAAATGGAGAATCCCCGGCGCAGCGGTGAAACATTGGCCGAATACAAAGCCCTCCCAAAGCCCCAGCAGGACGACCTCAAGGACGTGGGCGGATATGTTGCCGGTTCATTGTCAGGGCAGCGCAGAAAGGCCAGCGCTGTCACCGGCAGAGATACCGTCACGCTTGACTTCGACAATGTCCCGGCAGGGCAGTCGGAGCAGGCAATCAGCAGAATAACGGCCCAAAACTGGGGATGCTGCATTCATTCCACGCGCAAGCACAGCCGTGAAACACCCCGGCTGCGTGTCAATATTCCGCTGGATAGAACCGTTACCCCTGACGAATATGTCCCCATCGCGCGGCTTGTGGCGGCACAGATCGGCATGGAGTGGGTTGACCAAACAACCTTTGAGCCGTCCCGGCTTATGTACTGGCCCTCATGTTGTGCTGACAGCGAATACATCTTTGAAGCGGTGGACAAACCCCTGCTTTCTGCGGACTTTGCCTTGAATCTGCATACAGTCCTGTACGGCGACTGGCGGGACCCCGCAAACTGGTGCGGCGCAGAAAAAGGAACCGACAGTATCAGAGCCTTGGCAAAAAAGCAGGGCGACCCAACGGAAAAGAGCGGCATTGTCGGTGCTTTCTGCCGGAAATACGATGTATTCCGCGCCATGGATGAATTGATCCCGGGTACATACACCCCTGTCGATACCGCTGATAACCGCTATACCTTTGTGGGTGGCTCTACCACCGGCGGCGCGATTGTCTACGACGGCGGCAAGTTCCTGTATTCCCACCACGCGACAGACCCTTGCAGCGGAAAGCTGGTGAACTCGTTCGACCTTGTGAGGCTGCATAAGTTCGGGGCCACCGATGATACCGCAGCTCCGGGAACACCCGCGGGGCGGATGCCGAGCTACACAGCAATGAAGCAGTTCGCGCAGTCGCTCCCCGATGTTCAGATTGAAACCGCCACCGCCGCTGCTGATTTCGCCGGGCTGGAAAGCGGCACCGTGGAGGACGATGGTTGGAAACAGCAGCTCGATATATCACAGGCTGGGGGTCTGAAAAGCAGCCTGAATAATATTGCGCTGATTCTGGAGCACGATTCCCGTTTCAAGGGCAAACTGCGAAAAGACATTTTCAACGACCGCATTGAGGCCGATAGCCTCCCGTGGGATAGGCCCCCCGGGAAGCCGTGGGACGACACAGACTCCGATTTTCTGCGGCTCTGGATGGAGCGGGTAGTCGAGGGAAAAGTGTCTATCTCAGACATTTATACCGCTGTCAACACCACGGCGGACCAGCAGTCATTCCACCCCGTAAAACAATACCTCGAGGGCCTGATATGGGACGGAACGCCCCGGCTGGATAGCCTTTTCATCGACTATCTGGGCGCAGAGGATACACCGTACACCCGCGCTGTGGCCCGAAAGAGCTTCACCGCAGCGGTGGCCCGGATTATGGCACCCGGCTGCAAATTTGACTGTATGACCGTTTTGGTGGGCAAGCAGGGCCGCTATAAATCGACGCTCCTAAACCTCATGGGCGGTGCATGGTTCTCTGACAGCCTACGGACCTTTGAGGGCCGGGAAGCAGAGGAACGCCTACGCGGTGCATGGCTCATTGAAGTCAGCGAATTACAGGCGCTAGACCGTTCTTCCGTTGAATTGGTCAAGAGCTTCTTGAGCAAGCAATCAGACCGCTACCGCCCCGCCTACGGGCGTATGCTGCGGGAATTTCCCAGGCAATGCGTTTTCTTCGGCAGCACAAACGTTGCGGATTTCCTCCGGGACACAACCGGCGGACGGCGATTCTGGCCGGTTGATATTGACGTACTGCCCAGAAAAAAGAGTGTCGTCGATGATCTTCCCCGGGAGCGGGATCAGCTTTGGGCGGAAGCCGTGGCACGATACCACCAGCAAGAGCCTCTATTCCTGTCTGGAGAAGTGGAACAATCTGCGCTGGACATTCAGGAAAGCCACCGCGAAACAGACCCGTGGGAGGGTATGCTGCTGGACTTCATATCAAAGCCTATCCCCGGTGACTGGGAAAAATGGCCGCTTGACCGCCGCCGGGATTTCCTTTCCGGGCACGCCGCGGCAGGTGGGCAACCTCTGAATCTGGTGGAGCGGAAAAAAGTTTCTTCCACAGAATTTATGTGCGAGGTGCTGAATTTCGCCCCCGGTCATTTGGACAAGCGGAACACCATGCGGGTTTCAAAAATTCTCAGGGGCCTGCCGGGGTGGGAGTCAATGAAAGAGCTATACCGCACGCCATACGCCCAGGTGCGGGGCTATATCCGCTCAGGGTAAACCACTGCGCTGTGACACCTGTTACACTATACCTATAATAGACCCACAAAATAAGATATTTAAGGTATTTAACTCAAACTTCGCACCTTGGTGTACCTGATATTTTCAGTTTGAGAAATGACTGTTTTTGCAATTGGTCTGCAAATACTGCAACTTTTTTGCTTGGATTCTAAGAAGGCATTTCTTGTTAGAAAAGCAGTTGAAGCCGACTTTTGCTGAGTTACTGGCTACTCAAACTGTCATTAGGAATAACTTGGATCCCTGAGAACCCAAATTATTGGGGGAATTCCAAACTTTTTCGAGAAATCAGGGGTGCGAAGTTTGAGTATTTAAGAATATATATACCTCTTAAATACCTTAAATACTTAAAATCATATGGTATATATGGAAATAGTGTCACGGTGTCACAGTGTCACAAGCACCCACGGCTGCCCGTGGTCTGCCGCCGACCTGCCCGGCACATCACATCCACCCGGCAGGGTATTGGGTGGATATTACATACTTCCCGGCGTTGCAGGGATATAAATGCGACGGCACCCCATTCCGCAGAGTGTGCTGCGGACATATAAGATAAACTCGGGTGGCGGACACCTGACCCGCGAGGAACACAACGGGGCCATTGCGCGGAGTGACCGCGCGTTTACAAATCAAATCTAAATGGAGGAAAATGTATGCTTTTTGTATTATTTGTGAGGTTTTTTGAATGGATAAATACACTATGCCGCTTTCTGATGCGGTTCTTTCCGCCTTGGATTTTTTCACTGTGGAGGCCACCGCTTTAGCCGGTTTTTCCGTCGCCCACGCTGAACCCGCCACAGGCCCCGACGGCATTACTATGCTTCTCGGGAATTACCCCGTTGTCGGCCACCAGATGTATGTCTTTGGCATCTTCTGCGACGATACCGACAGCATTGTCTACCAGCGGGCCGTGGTACCCGAGGGAGTGATCTAACATGGAAAAGCACCCGGGCGGTAGACCGCTGAAATTCGGCAGCCCGGAAGAACTGCAAACGAAAATCGACCAATACTTTGAAAACTGCAAGGGCAGATTGGTCATAGACGGCGACGGAAAACCCATCATTGACAAGCACGGCAAGCCCGTGATCGTCGGTGAAAAGCCGCCGACCATTACCGGCCTTGCCCATGCCCTCGGCATGACCCGGCGTGGATTCCTGAACTACCGATATCGGCCATCCTTTGCCCATGTGGTTGCCCGTGCACGTATGCGGGTGGAGAGCTACACAGAGGAAAGGCTGTTTGACCGGGACGGATTCTCCGGGGCACGGTTCCTCCTTTTGACCTGTTTCGGGTGGGGAGAACCGACTGCCGAAAAGGAAGAACCGCCGAAACCCGTAATCATCGTACAACCATAATGCCGTGGCGGACCTTTCGCAAAAGGGTGAATGATCGTCCATTAAGTCCAAGATTTTTCCCCTTTTACGCGCGCGAGGCATTCGCCACATAACACCCACATTGAAAGGAAGAAAAAATGGAAACGCTGAAATTGTCCGATAAAGCCGGAAACCCTATCGGCTCCCTTACATTCGACCCATGCGCCCCGGGGCTGTCTGACCGCTTCGATACCCTGAAAGAGAAGGTAGACCAGATTATTGACACACTGGCCCACGTAAACATCCGCCCGAACGGCGTAGGGCAGAGCCTTCGTGACGCGGCCATTGTTGAACTGGCAGAGGTCCGGCTGTACGAGGCTATCGACGACTATCTTTCCCCGGTGAACAGCTCTGCGGATTTGTTCAAAGTCCGCCGCCCCTTTGCCTCTGTCCGGGGCCGGTTCTACTATTTCTGGGTCATTGGTAAAATCAGGGACTTCATCCCTGCACAGCAATAACGCACAAGGAGGAAATACAATGGACGAAAAAATCATCAACTTTCTGACCGCTTTGGTGGCGGCTGCCGTCGTGATCGTCATGCTGGCAACGCTGGCAGCACCGGCTATCCTGGCTACGGTGTACGGGGCTAGATGGATGCTCTTGTACCCGGTTATGTTTGCCGGTATTCTTCTCATTCTCCCTCGGAAGAAATAGGCGCAAAAAGTCAGCCGGGGACGAAAAATAGCATTGCAATCCCCGGCTTTTCTATATCTTCTGTATGGTAAATGGTCAATTATTATTATACAGGAGGAATGGAAGAATGTCAACAAAAAGTAAGGTTTTTCCGCATCTGCCCGTATTGGGGGGTGTGATCTATGGCAAGCGGTTCTGATGGCTCCATCATCATTGACACCGAGCTCGATACCACAGGTTTTCTAGCTGGGTCGAAAAAGCTGGAACGTGCCGCCGGTGGCGTGAAGCGAATGCTTGAAGCTATCGGTACGAACATCCAAAAGGGCCTGTCTGCTGCCATGCCGTCGCTGGCCCGGGAGCTGGAGCAGGTCACACGTGGGCGGCAGTCCCTCACAAATGCCGGGGCGCAGGAGGCGGGAGCTACACAACAGCAGATGGCTGCCGCCGTCGATTCTGCCTCCACCTTTGCAAAGGAGATGCGCACGCTGGAGCGGTCCACCACATCGCTGGCCGGGCATATCTCCGGGCTTGGCGAAAAAGTGCGGACCGGCTTCTCCACTGATCGGCAGCTCTCCAAATTCCAAGCGCAGGTGGATACCACCCGGGAAAAGGTCGCCCAGCTCATGCAGCAGCTCGCCCAAATGGGCGGTCAGTCTGTCCAGACTGCCGACTATGCGCAGGTATCCGCCGCACAGCAGAAAGCCGAGCAAGCCCTGCTGACGCTGTATAACCGGCGGGAAATGCAGCAGGACACCGGCGTAAGCGAAAGCAGCCAAGCATGGCAGCGGCTCACCGTCCAGATTCAAAACGCCGAGGCAGAGGTGCAGCGGTATGAGGCGGCAATGGCAGCCATGCAGGCCAACGGCACCGCCTTTGTGCAGGGCAGCAGCACCGCCGAATACCAGCAGACTGCCGCAGCCCTGCAAGACATGATGGCCCGGCTGGCAGAATATCAGGCGATGGCCGGAAATTTCGACACCATTTCGGCACCGGCGCAGGCTTCCCGGGCGGCGCTGGCATCCGTAGACGCAGAATTGCAGCAGAAACCCCGTGACGCTGGAGCCGCGTCCTCTGCGCTGGCCCGCTTCGGCGGTGTGCTTCGCAGCATGGGGAGCGCCGCCCTTACCGCCACAAAAAACCTCGCACAAACGTCTTTCAAGGCATTTTCCAGCGGGATCGGAGGGGCCGTTTCCTCGCTGAAATCTTTCGTTACCCAGAGCCACAAGGCAAGAGCGGGCACCAATGGTCTGCTACGGGGCCTTACAAGCCTCAAGACCATGTTGGTTTCCCGGATGAAGCGAATGTTTATCTCGGCCATTATCAACGGGATTCAGGACGGTATCAAGGCGCTGGCGCAGTTCTCGACGGAGTTTAATACATCCATGTCGAATATCAAGAACGCGTCAAAGGGGCTGTCTGCAAACCTGTCCGTGTCTCTGGGCGGCCTTATCCGGGCCATTGAGCCGGTAGTCACCCGGATCATCAACGCCATTTCCCGAGCCATTTCCTACCTCAATGCCCTTTTCGCCATGCTGGGCGGCAAGTCTACCGTTACTGTGGCGAAAAAGCAAATGGATTCCTATGCAGATTCCGCAGCCGGTGCAGGTGGGGCGGTTAAGGAGCTGAAACGGCAGGTCTACGGCTTCGACGAGTTGAACAAGCGCTCCAAGGATTCCGACGGTGGCGGCGGTGGCGGCTCCAATGCCGGGGACCTGTTCGAGGAAGTCCCCATTGACTCCCTGCTGCCGGACACCATTAAGGGCCTGTTTGACCGCATCAAGGCGGCTTATGAGGCGAACGACTGGACAGAGATTGGCCGGGTGATCGCCGACGGTCTGAACATGGGCATGGAAGCGGTGGACAACTGGATCACCGGCACGCTCCAACCCAAAGCGGTCACATGGGCGCAGCGCACCGGGCAGCTTATCAACGGCATTGTAGAGGGCGCTGACTTCGCGCTGATGGGAAAAATCCTTGCCGACGGCATCAATACCGCAATCTATTTCCTAGCTACCGCCATTGAGACGATTGATTGGCGGACGCTGGGTTCACAGTTGGCAACGGGCCTCTATTCGCTGATTTCCAATATCGACCTCGGTAGGCTTATTGAGGGAATCAATGCACTGGCAATTGGGTTCTTCAATTTCTTCTCCGGGGCCATTCAGGCTATCAACTGGCAGCAGCTCGGCGCAGACATCTACAACGCCCTCAAAACCATGTTTACGACCCTTGACTACGGCGGCGTAATTTCCGCATGGGCCGAGGCGTTCGGTAGCTTCATCGGTGGCTTAGCTGGCCTCCTGTGGGGTTTCATCGAAACCGCTATTTCTGATCTCGGCGATTGGATGAAAGAGGCTTTCTACGAGAATGGCGAGTTCACATGGGAAGGATTCTGCAATGGTATCGTAGACGCGGTAAAGGGCATTGGCGACTGGATTGTTGAGCACATCTTTGACCCGTTCATTGACGGTTTCAAGGCCGCTTTCGATATTCATTCCCCCTCCACCGTCATGCAGGAACAGGGCGGCTATATCGTCGAGGGCCTGCTGCTGGGCATCAAAAACAGTTGGACCAATATTACGTCGTTCTTCTCTTCCGTGCTGGGCGGCCTGAAATCCCTGCTGAGCTCCGCATGGTCCAGCATCAAGTCCGGCACTTCCTCCGCATGGTCCAGCATCAAAACCACTGTGACCTCCGCTTTTGATGGGGCGAAAACTAGCGTCACCACCGCAGCCGCCACGCTCAAGACCAATCTGGGCAACGCATGGAATACGCTCAAGACTAACACCGCGCAGGCGTGGACCAACATCAAGAGCAGCGTTTCCACAGCGGTTTCCAATCTGAGGACGGACACCACGACAAAGGTCAATGGCATCAGAACCACAGTACAGACCGCGTGGACTTCTCTCAGCTCCGCCACATCGTCTGCATGGTCCGGCATCCAGTCTAGCGTGATGGGCAAGTGGAACGCCCTCAAATCCTCCATGCAGAGCACAAGCTGGTATTCCGTCGGTTCTAATATCTGCTCCGGCATCGCAAGCGGCATCAACGCCGGGTGGAGCTGGCTTACAAGCCGGGTGTCAAGCCTTGCAAGCAGCCTTCTCAGCGCCGCCAAGCGGGCGTTGGGCATCCGTTCTCCCTCCCGGGTGTTCCGGGATGAAGTCGGTGAAAACATCGGTCTGGGCATCGCTGAGGGCGTTACCGACACAAAGGCCAATGTCCTCAAGGCAGTTTCCAGCGTGGCACAGTCCGCCACAGACGGCATTGAGGGCAGCAAAATCAAACTGGGTGTTGACAGCAGCATTTCCGGGCTGGGCGTGGTGGCGGACAAGCTGGCCGACATTGCGGCTTCTTTCCATTCCATCATCTCCATGCTGACCTCGTTGGGCGGTCTGTCCATTCCGCAGATTGCCGCCGGTTCTGTGGTGCCTGTCAAAACCCGGGTTTCTGGGCCTGATGGGTATGCAGACTTCCCCGGCGTGACTGGCAGCGACTTCGAGGAATACATGGACGAAAATAACCGACTGCTCCGCGGGATCATGGAAGCGCTGAGCCGAAAAACCCCGGGCATTGACCTCGATACCCTGACCCGGGCAATCACCGGTGCACAGGGCGGACTAAGGCGCAGCTACGGGGTTTAACAAAACAGGTGGGGCGGCAAAACCGCTCCACCTATCACCCCGAAACATACCGGGGATTCCCGCCGTGGCGGGCTACTGATCGTCCCCGAGGAGCAGCCCGGCATCACGCATGGCGTTGATTTCCTCAGCCAATTTCTTTTGTTCCGGGGTTGGCTCGCTTATTACTTTGATTACCCCCGGGATTGTAGACCACCGTCCATAGGGCTGATCGGCGAGCTCCGCCGCGCCCTCTGGGGTCAGCCAATAGGAATCATCCCGGCGCTTTGGCGCTTCTTCATTCTTCCTGTTCTTCATGGGCCGCCCCCTGTTCTTCCTGATCCTCATCGTATTCCATAATGTCCCCGGGCTGACAGCGCAGCAGACGACACAACTTCCCGATGGTCCGGGTATCCACGTTTCCGTCAGACAGCACCTTGTCAAGAATCTGTGAGTTGACCCCGGCTTTGCGCAGATCAAACTTTTTTACACCGCGGGACTCCATCACGGCCCGCAGCTTCCTGAATGAAATGGGCATATAGCACCTCCATCATATTTTTTCATTCTGCATTATAGCGCAATGTATGTACGAAAGCAAGTACAAATATGCACAGTATTGTGTACGAGAATTTGTACAATATTCCATATTGCAATAATGTACGAGATATAGTACAATATGGGTGTAAAGGTTGGGAGCCCAATTTCAACACCGCCTGTTGTAACCCATACACGACAAACACAAAGGAGCGGCGACAGCCCGGAGAGACGGGCAACACAAATCCACAGGAGGCGCAAAGCATGGCAGACAATTACAAGGTGACATTCAGAATGTGCGGCAGCTACCACCTTTTCGGATATGCCGAGACGCTGGAGGACGCACAGGAAATGGCCGAGCAGCTTCACAATGAGGGCTGGCTCTACCGAAAGATTCACCGGTGGGATGAACAGGCTTTCGCTTGGATCGAAATTTAAGGAGGCATGGATATGAAAAAGTATGATCGGAGCAACATTATGAAGGCCGCATGGGGCATCTTCCGCAGGGGCGTTGCTTCCTTTGCCGTGGCCCTGAGAATGGCGTGGGCAAACGCCAAGACCCACAACACCGCGAAAGCCGCCGCCGGGATCACTGAGGAAACCCACACATGGTACGGCTGGAAGCAGCTGGGCTATGAAGTGATCCACGAAAGCAAAGCCCTCTATCAGGCGGTTATCACCGACCCCAGCACCAAGAGCAGCACCCGCCGGACTTCCTACTTTGGACTGTCCCAAGTGCAGCCCATCAGCGCATAAGAAAAGCCCCTTGCATCAGCCCGCCAAGACTGAGATGCAAAGAGCCTGACACCCACACCACACCGGGGAGGGCAGGAATATTATAACCTGCCTCCCCTCCAAAATCAAGGAGGAAATACCATGAAGAAGAACACCAGAAAGACCGTCGTCAATGCCCAAATTGAGGAACTGTATGGGGAATACCTTGAAAACCCCGCCCAGAATGAACTGGAAGCAGCCCTCGCAGAGCTGAGCGGTAAGCTGGATGAATGCCCCGCTATCACCGCCTCCGATCTGGCACAGTACGAGGAAGCCGCCCGCCACGCCGCTTTCTACGCCGGATTCAATGCCGCACAGACGGCCCCCGTAGAAGCTGACACCGCCACCGAGGACGAAAGCACCCTGATTCAGCTTTTCCGTGGTCTGAACATCAAGAATCGGGCTATGGTTATCGCCTACGCGCAGGGCAAACGCGACACCCAGTAACCACCGTGGCGGGCTATCCCGCCACACCCACATTTCCATTTATTCACAGGCTGAGCTATCGGCGCTACGGGCAGAAAGGAACGACCACCAGCCGGAAGAATAACCGGCCCACAATGCAAAAGCCCGTGCCAGACTGCCATCTGACACGGGCCGCGGAGGAAGAATAACACACAACTGCCGGGTATGCCTATTGTATCATATTCCCGGTTAAAAAGCAATAGGAGGATGAATTTTATGGCTGTGAAGTTGGAAATCAGCCAAGAGCTAGAGGACGTTGCCGAGTTCTTCACCCCCGAAAAGGTGTATGAGAACCACCTAGACGGGATGTACCGGCAGGAGTCCATAGAGGGCGAACTGGCCGACATCAGCCGCCACCTCGACGACAAGATACAGGCCGGGGCTGTTTCCGGCGACGATCTCGGGATGTATGAGGAAGCGTCCCGGAGGGCTGGATTCTTTGCGGGGTTTACCGCGGCGCGGACGGCCATGCAGGCCCTCAATACCTTACCGGGTGAAGATTTCACCGAGCGGAAAATGGTCTATATCTTCCGCAGCCTTACCAGCAGGGAGCGCATTAAGGCCATCGCCTATATGAAAGGATTGGCCGATATCCGATAACCAGCGTGGCGGGCATACCACCCGCCACATCTTCACATAGAAAGCGAGCACACAATGGCGAAATCAGCAAGCGGCGCGGGCAGTATCCGCAAAAAGACCGTCACCCGCGACGGCAAAGAATACGTCTACTGGGAGGCCCGGATAACTACCGGCTACGACCCCGGCACCGGCAAGCAGATTGTCCGTTCTTTCTCCGGCAAAACCCAGAAAGAGGTACGGGCGAAAATCCAGCAGGCAGCAGTTGAGCTCGCCAATGGCACCTATCAGGAGCCCTCCCGGCTGACCGTGGGGGCGTGGCTGGATGAATGGATGGAGAGCTTTGTCAAGCCCACCGTGAAGCCCCTGACCGTTTCTGCCTATGCAGCAGCCATCAAAAACCACATCACCCCCAGCATGGGCAGCGTCAAGCTGCAAGCCCTCAGAGGCGCCCACGTCCAAAAGCTGTATAACACCATGAGGGATTCCGGGCTGTCGGCAAAGACCATCAAAAACGTGTCTGCCATCCTCCACAAGGCTTTTTCCGTGGCGGTCAAGCAGGGCCTCATGGCAACCAACCCTTGCGACGCTGCCGACGTGCCGAAAGGAAAGGCCCGGGAAATCGTACCGCTGACAGATGCACAAATCCCTCTTTTTCTGGAGGCCATTCAGGGCGACCCCTATTGCAACGCCTTTGCGCTGTGCCTGCTGGCCGGTCTGCGTGAGGGTGAGTGTCTGGGGCTGAGCTGGGAACAGGTGGATTTCGACAATGGCAGGATCACCATTTCCCGGCAGCTCCAGAAAGAAAAGCGCAAGGGTGGGCAGTATTACATAGCTGACAGCACCAAAAGCGGAAAGCCCCGCGTCATTGAGCCGCCACCCATCGCGTTCCAGTATCTCCGGGCAGAGAAGAAAAAGCAGCTCGAGAACAGGCTACACATGGGAGAGTTTTGGGACAACCCTTTCGATCTGGTTTTCACCGAGGAATCCGGGCGTAATATCATCTTCCAGACCTTCCACAAGCATTTCAAGAAAATCGCCGCGTCCATCGGATGCCCGGACGCAAGGCCACACGACCTCCGGCACACCTGCGCGACGGTCGCCATCAGCTCGGGCGCAGACATTAAGAGCGTTCAAAGCCTGTTGGGCCATGCCACAGCCACCTTCACCCTGGACGTTTACACCCACACCTCCGACAAGATGAAAGCCGACACCGCCGCCCGTATGCAGAGCTACTATGACAGCATGAAGAAGCAGGGATAAAGCGACACCCCGCCACAGTACCATGACCCGGTATGTGGTGGGGTGATTTCACGTTTTGAAAGCTGATATGGGAAAAAATATGGGAAAACGTGAAAAGCGGCGCAGAGCAGCGAAGAAAAACCGAACAATTACCGCCCTAAAATAGTAAAAAAATAAAAGAAAACCCGAAAAACCGAAGTTTTCCGAGCGTTCTCTATTGGCGGAGTGAGAGGGATTTGAACCCTCGCGCGCTTTTTAGACGCCTACTCCCTTAGCAGGGGAGCCCCTTCGGCCTCTTGGGTATCACTCCGAATCAAAAGAAATATTCAACTGATTGCCAAGGTATTCTAGCACATTCCGGTAAAAATGTCAAGCACCAAAATCAGGCCTCCGGCAGGGCATCTATCCGGCAAACCAGCACCATATTTCCCCGCTTCAGAGGGCTGCGGATCATGGATGGCTTGAAGCCGAGCTTTTGATACAACGTCAGGTTCAGGTCCCGCCGGGGGTTTATGTCTACAACGATCATCTGCGCCGACTGCCGGTATTGCCGGGAAAGCTGGCAGATCATCCGGCAGACCTCCGGCTCCCGGTTATACTGCCACCGGTATTTCAGTTCCGCAAGCAGGACACTGCCGCGAAGATAAGTCCGGCCCTGACTTACCAGGCCATAGCCCACCAGCGCCTCCCGGTCGAAAAATCCCCACACCTCAAATTGGGAAAGCCTTTTCCGCAGCTCATTCCAATTCGGAGGCGTCGCAGAAATTCCCTGGGCAATCCCCACCAGTGCAACCATCTGTGCTACGCTCAGGTCATCCATATTGAGTCTGCTGATTTCCATGGGCGATCCCTCCCTGCTTCTTTATACAGTATAAACCAGGATTGGAAAAATGCAAGATTTTTTTCCGTCCAGCCTTTCTCCGGCAGAATCCGTCCGAATTGACTTGACTTTACCGCCGCAAAATGGTATATTCTACGGGTATGGAGAGATGTCCGAGGGGTTTATGGAGCCAGTCTTGAAAACTGGTGATACGGAAACGTACCGTGGGTTCGAATCCCACTCTCTCCGCCACCGGAAACTCGTGAGCGATTGTTTTTGGCTCACGAGTTTTCCTTTTTTCCGCTGTTTCTTCGAATTATTCTACTTTTCCCATAAAAGCGGAGGCCCCGTCTCCACATGGAGCTGGGGCCTTCCAACATGAACGACTGATTCAAAGAGAACCACTCAAAGCAAATATACCAGAAACGCTGCCGCAAAGCAAATGACAGCGGGAATCCAATACATCCACATTTGGCGTTTTGGCTTGATAACCATTCCAATAAGTGCCACCAAGAAACTGATGCTGCCCAGCAAAATCCCGTTAAATATAAAGTATTGTTTGATACCTGCGCTGTTTGCGGCAAGGGAGATATTCGTGGTTAGGAAGCTGAAAAGCGCCACAAACACCGTTAAAATCACAAGTACATTTCCATAGATGCTGTTTTCAATGGATTTCAGATCATCCGTCTTTTTTTCAATCTCCCGCATCTGGCGCTTGTACACATCCTTGTAATCTCCAAGGCCACGGTAATTGAATTCGTCACGGAAAGCACCGTGATATGGATGCTCAGGCTCAGCACTGAGCTTATCAAACAGGATGGTCGCGTACCGATCCCCTGCGTACAACACAATGGTATCGGCGGACACATTCGTCAGCCGGAAATAGATCCTCGTCTTGTGTCCCGGCTGATAAACCGGCGCATCCAGAGACAGTCCCTGGCGAATCCGGCTGTTTTTCAGTGCGATACGGCCCAGCATATCCGTTGGCATGGACACGACCTCCACCGATTCCACAAAGGCGGACTCATTCGGCTGGAGGGTGACGGATTCCTCCCCTTTGGACGAGGCATAGAACCGCTTTGCCCGGAGGTCATAACCGATATTGGTAAGGCAGGAATCGTCGAAGCTGTCAATCAGGTTCTCGCGCTTAACCCTGTCCATTATCTCATGGTCAACGATCACCATAGGTTACCCCACCTTTTCTGTAAAGATACGCCTATTATACTTCTGATTTATGCATTTGTAAATCATTTTTTCTATCTTTTCTTGTGCTCTGGCGGCAGGATGTGATATGATAGCAAAAAAAGGAGGCGCAGGTATGGGTATGTTCGGATGGATTTCCCGGCTGCTTCAATGGTTCAAAGGTCTTTTCCGCAGGCGGCCGGTTCCGGCTGACGCTGCGGTTCCCAGGGAGAAAGCTTCCTCCGGCATCCCCCTTTTCACCGTATACATCCCCACGCTGGATGGCCGGTTTGATTACCTGGGCGCCGAGGATTATGCCCCCGGAGAGATCGTAAGCATTCCCTTTGGCCCGGAGGACAGGGAGATTTTCGGCATTGTGGAAAAGCAGCAGCGTTATCCCGTGGACAAGCTGCCGCTTCCTTTGTGGAAAATGAAATATATCCTGGGAAAAGCGCCGGAAGCCATCGTAAAAGAATACGGGAGGCTGAGCCGGGATCCGTCTCAAAGCAAAGCTTCCCGGTAATCCGGTCCGTCGTTGGTAGAGCCCTGCTTCCCGATGACACAAAAGGCATTCTTTCGAAGAATCTCAATATTTTTCATCTTTCCGGCTCCTTTCCCGGTTCAGGCGGAACTCCACCGACCGTTTCAAATAGGCCAGATAGTCATCGTCGTCACACATGGCCTTTTCATCGGTATCGGAGAGCTTTGCCACCGGGCGGCCGTTGACATATTGCAGCTTGATGACAATGTTCAGCGCCGGCTGGCAGGTATCATTGGAGCAGAAGGTGCCAATGCCAAAGGACACCTTGGCCCGATCCCGAAAGTACTCATAGAGCTTCTGGGACCGGTCAAAATCCAGGCTGTCGCTGAACAGCAGCTGCTTGGTTCTTGTATCGATGCCATATTTCTCATAATGGGCCAGAATCTTCTCGCCCCATACATAAGGGTCGCCGCTGTCGTGGCGAACGCCGGAATAGTTGTTCACCATGGAGTGATTGAAGTCCAGCAGGAACAGGTCCGTGGTGATGGTATCCGTGAGGGCGGTTCCGTTATCCCCCCGGTACTCGTCATACCAGTCGGACATGGCATAGTGGTTGGTATAGGCCAGGGGGATCGAATCGATGCCCTGGTACATCTGGACGAACTCATGGGCATAGGTTCCGATGGGCATGATGTTATATTTTTTTGCCAGGTACACGTTGGAGGTGCCCACACAGTTCTCCGTCTCCGTGACCAGCCGGCGGACAACCACATCCTCCCACTCCCGTGAAAGTCTTCTGCGGCAGCCGAATTCCGCAAAGCGGAAGGTATAGGTGCCGTTTTTAAAGGCCTCCAGCTTTTGGTTCAGCCGCTCCACCGCACTGGCCCGGAGAAGCTCATAGTCAAAGCTCATGCGGAAATAGACCTCGTTGATGATCTCCAGCAGGTAGATTTCAAACTGCATGGCGGAAAACAGGGGCCCTCTGACCACAACGGAGAGCTTGCCGTCCTCGCTCAGGCCGGTGGTGACATACTCCCGAATGGGATGCCAAAGCCGCAGGAACTCCACATAGTCATTCTTGATAAACCGGATGGAGCGCAGATAGTCCAATTCCTCTTTGGTGAAACGAAGCTGACAGAGAAAGTCGATTTGATCGTTGATTTCCTCCAGCATCTGCTGCGTAAAGCGTACCTCTTCGTTTCTGCATTTAAAGTGATACTCGCCGTTTAGATCCGTGTGCTTGTGGAAAATCACCTGATCCATATTGAATTTGTACAGATCCGTATCCAGCAGTGACAGCACGATTGGTTCCAGTTTCATCTCTGTTTCCTTTCCTTTGAAATCGCTTACGGCGGAGAGCAGACTTCCCCGTCCGTTCCTTTTGGGGTGTTCTCAGTCCAGCTCCGGGTGGAAGGCCGGCATCAGCTCCAGCTTAAACCGGTTCCTCTCATGGAGACTGTCAATGCGGGCCTTGTTCTGCTGGTTCTCAATATGGCCGGTTCGGATATAGCGATCCAGCTCCTCATAGGTAAAGCCCAGGTTTTCCTCGTCGGTCTTGCCGCAGAGTCCGTCAATAGGCGTCTTTTCCACAAGGGCATCCGGAAGTCCCAGCGCTCTTCCCAGCTGCTTGACCTCCTGGACCGTCAGGAAGGAGCAGGGGCTGAAGTCCCCGGCTGCATCGCCGTAGCGGGTGGAATAGCCCACCCAGTCCTCCGAAAGATTGCAGGTATTGGCCACCCGTCCGTTGTGGCTCTGGGCCACTGCATACAGCACCGACATCCGGATCCTGGGCGGCAAATTGGTTCTGCTCTGCTGGGAGAGTTCAAAGGGCATGGCGCGCTTGGCTCCCTCCACTGCCTCCTGGATATTGATGACATAATGACGGATGCCCAGGTGGTCCACCAAAAGCCGGGCCATGTCGATATCCTGCTGGACGCCGCAGGGCATCAAAACACCGATCACCCGCTCCTTGCCCAGGGCCTCCACGCAGAGAGCCGCAACCACGGAGCTGTCCTTTCCGCCGGAAATGCCAACAATGGCGTTGCAGCCCGGGCCGTTCTGCTCAAAAAAATCCCGGATCCAGCGGACGCACGCTTCTTTCACCTTTTGGGAATCAAACATATTCTTTCTCCTATCTCACATGGATTTGGCAGCTGCCCATGGTCGTCAGGGCCGCTTGATGGCTTTCCGGCGTCACACCGGCACAGCAGCTGCTGTCCACGGAAATGTCCATTTCCGGGAAATTGGCCTTTAATATCAGCGCATTGGAAACCACACAGATATCCGTGCACAGGCCGATCAGCTCAACGGTAAAGCCCTCGCCTGCCGCCTCCTGATAAAGCATCCGCGGCAGGAGCACGGAGCCAAAGGTGAGCTTTTCCACAGGGGTATAGCCCTTCTGCTCCAAAGCGGCGGCAACGCCGTCATCCAGCATCCAGCCCGGTGTTCCCTTGATGCAATGGGGCACCGGGAGCTTTTTCCCCTCGGCGGTTTCCAAATAGTTGGCGGCGTGGGTATCCAACGTGGCAAAAATCTTCCCCTCAAAGCTCAGGATCTTGTCCATCACCCTGGGGACAATGGCCTGGGCCTCCGGGCTGCCCAGCGCACCGTCCACAAAATCCTTCTGCATATCCACCACGATCAAAAAATGCTTCATTGCACAGATCCTTTCCGTTTTTTGATGGGACTATTTTGACACAGGAACTCGGATTGGTCAAGGAGGAAAAACAGTTTTTTACTGGTTTCAGCCGGACAGCTCCCGCCCATAAGTCCCAGTGGAAATAACCACCGGCAATTTCAGTTGGATCAGGGAATCCTTCATTTCTATAAGGATACCTATTGTTTGACAACTTCATGAGGCTGCAAAACGGCTGAAGTAGTTGAGACCGCAGATGATGGAATCAGAGGTTCCCTAAGTTCCGATCCGGTGTCCCTCATTCATCGCCAGTCCCGTATCCTCGATGCCGGTTCGTCAGAGTCATGGCTCCGTCCTGCGAACATGTGTTTCCCTGAGAGACTTTTGCATTTCAGTGCTTGACATCCAACAAGATTCATGCTATAATCCCCCACACATAAGGAGAACGCTTTGAAGAGGATAAAGCAGTTTCTTTCCCTCCTACAGAGAGCTGCCGGGCGGTGCGAGGCAGCGTTGGGTGAAGCTGTATACTGGCCTCTGAGCGGCCTTGCTGAACAGGAAACCTAAGTAGGCAGGACGGAGCCCGACCGATACAGCGGGAGACGGTTGTTGGATCGTCATGAGGTGGCTGCGTTTTGCGGCAAAAAGAGTGGTACCGCAAGGTTTTTATGCATGTAAAGGCCCTGTCTCTTTCGATTTGGAGAGGCAGGGTGTTTTTTTAGCCTTAAATCCATAAAATCGACCCTGAAAGGAAAGAAATACATATGGTCACCATCGACAAAATCTTCCACGCCTCCGTTGTCCTGAAGGACATCATCCGCCCCACCCCCCTGGCCAAGGCCTACGGCATCGCCGAGGACTGTGAGCTATACCTGAAACCCGAGTGCCTGCAAAAGACCGGCTCCTTCAAGCTCCGCGGCTCCGGCTACAAAATCGCCATGCTGTCCGAGGAGGAGAAGGCCAAGGGCGTCATCGCCTGCTCCGCCGGAAACCACGCCCAGGGTGTGGCTCTGGCCGCCAGCAAGTGCGGCATTTCCTCTCTCATCTGCCTGCCGGACACCGCCCCCATCTCCAAGGTAGAGGCTACCAAGGGTTTCGGCGCCCAGGTTTGTCTGGTGCCCGGCGTGTACGATGACGCCTACAACAGGGCTCTGGAATTAAAGGAGGAACGGGGCTATACCTTCGTCCACCCCTTTGACGATGAATACGTCATTGCCGGTCAGGGCACCATCGGCCTTGAGATCATGAACGAATTGAGCGACGTGGACGCGGTGATCGTGCCCATCGGCGGCGGCGGACTGATCTCCGGCGTGGCCTGCGCCATCAAGTCCATTTCTCCCCACGTCAAGGTCTATGGTGTGCAGGCGGCGGGGGCTCCCAGTATGTTCAACGCCATCCACCACGGCCACATGGAGGCCCTGGAAAAGGTCTCCACCATTGCCGACGGCATTGCGGTGAAGAAGCCCGGGGATATCACCTACGAAATGGTGAAAAATTACGTGGACGACATTGCCCTTGTCACCGAGGACGAAATCGCCGCCGCCATCCTCGCTCTCATCGAAAAGCAGAAGATGATCGCCGAGGGCGCGGGAGCGGTCTCCGTAGCCGCCGCCATGTTCCACAAATTCCCCCTTGCGGGCAAGAAGGTGGTCAGCCTGATCTCCGGCGGCAACATCGACGTGACCAGCCTGTCCCGGGTCATTGACCGGGGCCTGATGAAGTCCGGCAGAACCACCAACCTGCTCATCGAGCTTGCCGACAAGCCCGGCCAGCTGATGGAAGTGTCCCGGATCATCGCCCAGTGCGGCGGCAACGTGATCTCTGTCCACCACGAGCGCAACGGCGAGACCGAGTCCATCAACGGCTGCTACCTGCGGCTGACCCTGGAGACCCGGAACTATGACCACGTTCAGCAGATCACCCAGGCTCTGAAAGACGCCGGGTTCAAAATCGTCTAAATTTCCCTCACCCAAGGAGCGCAGTTGACATTTTTCCATTGTCAACGCGATCACAGAGCGTTCTGTATTTGAAAAACGTAAAGGAGAAACCCATATGGATACCAGCAAATACGCAATCGGCTACTACCCCGCGCCGGGCAGCCACTATAAGTGGGTTCAGCGCGATCATATTGAAAAAGCCCCTCAGTGGTGCAGCGTTGACCTGCGGGACGGCAACCAGAGTCTTGTGATCCCCATGAGCCTGGAGGAGAAGCTGGAATTTTACCATATGCTGCTTCGCATTGGCTTCAAGGAAATCGAAGTGGGCTTCCCCGCCGCCTCGGAGACGGAATATGAGTTCCTACGCACCCTGATCGAGAACAACATGATTCCCAAGGACGTATCCGTGCAGGTGCTGACCCAGTGCCGGGAGCACATCATCCGCAAGACCTTCGATGCCTGCAAGGGCGCACCCAACGCCATCATCCACTTCTACAACTCCGTGTCCGTGGCTCAGCGGGAGCAGGTGTTCCGCAAGAGCAAGGACGAGATCAAGCAGATCGCCGTGGAGGGTGCCAAGCTGGTCAAGCGGCTGGCGGCGGAATACGAGGGCAATTTCCGCTTTGAGTATTCCCCCGAAAGCTTCACCGGCACCGAGCCGGAGTACGCGCTGGAGGTGTGCAACGCGGTTCTCGACGTACTGGAGCCCGGCCCCGACAACAACGTCATCATCAACCTGCCCGTCACCGTGGAAATGAGTATGCCCCACATCTACGCCAGTCAGGTGGAGTACATGAGCGAGAACCTCAAATACCGGCAGTATGTGACAGTGTCCCTGCATCCCCACAATGACCGGGGCACCGGCGTAGCCGATACGGAGCTGGCATTGCTGGCAGGAGCCGACCGGGTGGAGGGCACCCTATTTGGAAATGGCGAGCGCACCGGCAATGTGGACATCATCACGCTGGCCATGAATCTATACTCCCACGGCGTTGATCCGGAACTGGACTTCTCCGATATGCCCGCCATCTGCAAGACCTACGAAGACTGCACAAGGATGCATGTCTACGAGCGCAGCCCCTACGCGGGGGCCCTGGTCTTCGCCGCTTTCTCCGGCTCCCATCAGGATGCCATTGCCAAGGGCATGCAGTGGCGCAAGGAAAAGGATCTGCATCAGTGGACGGTGCCCTACCTGCCGGTGGATCCCAGAGACATCAGCCGCACCTACGATGCCGATGTCATCCGGGTCAACTCTCAGTCCGGCAAGGGCGGAATCGGGTATCTTCTGGAGCAGAGCTACGGCTACATCCTGCCGCCCAAAATGCGCGAGCACTTAAGCTACCAGTGCAAGGCCGTCTCCGACCACGACCACCGGGAGCTGAAAGCGGAAGACGTTCTGGCCATCTTCATGGACTGCTACCTCAATGTCCGCAGCCCGCTGGCCATTTCCGGCCTGCACTTTACCCAGAATGGCGCGGGCGTGGAAGCCATCGTCACCTTTCTGCGCCACGGCCGGGAGACCACCGTCCAGTCCGAGGGCAACGGCTCTCTGGACGCGGTGAGCAACGCCCTGAAAGCCTACACCGGGGTAACTTACACCTTGAAGGTCTACACCGAGCACTCCGTGCAGGAGCGCAGCTCCGGCTCCACCGCCGCCGCCTACATCGGTCTGGAAAGCCCCAACGGAGTCATGTTCTGGGGAGCGGGCACCGACACCGACATCATCAAGGCCAGCGCCAGCGCATTGGTAGGTGCATTCAATAATATGACGAAAGCCTGACACGCAGATACAAGATACACAGACACTGGATAAATCCATTCCGGAGGAATGTTTATGGGTATGACATTAACACAGAAAATTCTCGCGGCACACGCGGGGCTGGACAGCGTAAATCCCGGTCAGCTGATCCGGGCCAAGCTGGACATGGTGCTGGGCAACGACATCACAACGCCCGTTGCCATCAACGAGTTTACGAAAAACGGATTCGATTCCGTATTTGACAAGGACAAAATCGCCATTGTGCTGGATCACTTTGTGCCCAACAAGGATATCAAGGCCGCTCAGCAGAGTAAGCAGTGCCGGGAATTTGCCTGTGAGCACTGCGTCAGCCACTTCTACGACGTAGGCAAAATGGGCATCGAGCATGCCCTGCTTCCCGAACAGGGCGTGGTCACCGCCGGGGACTGCATCATCGGTGCGGACAGCCACACCTGCACCTACGGCGCCCTGGGCGCTTTCTCCACCGGTGTGGGTTCCACGGACATGGCCGCCGGTATGGCAACCGGAGAAGCCTGGTTCAAGGTCCCCGCCGCCATTCAGTTCCGGCTGACGGGCAGGCTCCCCGCCAATTGCAGCGGCAAGGACGTAATTCTGACCATCATCGGAAAAATCGGCGTGGACGGCGCATTGTACAAGTCCATGGAGTTCACTGGCGACGGCGTAGCCTCCCTTTCCATGGACGACCGGCTGTGCATCTGCAACATGGCCATCGAGGCCGGTGCGAAAAACGGCATTTTCCCCGTGGACGATGTGACCCTTTCCTACCTCAAAGACCGCAGTGAGCGTGTCCCCAAGGTCTATGAAGCCGACCCGGATGCCCAATATGAGCAGACCATTGAAATCGACCTTTCCTCCATCGTCCCCACCGTGGCCTGCCCCCACCTGCCGGAGAACACCCGCCCCGCTGTGGAGCTGAGCGGCATCAAAATCGATCAGGTGGTCATCGGCAGCTGCACCAACGGCCGCATGGAGGACATGGAAGCCGCTTACCGAACCCTCAACGGAAAAACCGTAGCTCCCGGCGTGCGGTGCATCATCATTCCCGCTACCATGCAGATTTATAAGGAGTGTGTACAGCGGGGCTATGTCACCGCTTTCATTGACGCCGGTGCGGTGGTGTCCACCCCCACCTGCGGCCCCTGTCTGGGCGGCTACATGGGCATCCTCGCCGCCGGGGAGCGGTGCATCGCCACCACCAACCGGAATTTCGTTGGCCGCATGGGCCATGTGGACAGCGAGGTCTACCTGGCCAGCCCCGCCACTGCCGCCGCTTCCGCCCTCACGGGCTATATCACATATCCCAAGGAGGTCTAAAGCATGAATACCAAGGGAAACGCTTTCAAATACCCCGACAACGTGGACACCGACGTGATCATCCCCGCCCGGTACTTAAATACCGCCGACGCCAAAGAGCTGGCAAAGCACTGCATGGAGGACATTGATGCAAGTTATGTCAACCGTGTTCAGCCCGGCGACGTGATGGTGGCAGGCTGGAACTTCGGCTGCGGCTCCTCCCGGGAGCACGCCCCCTTAGTCATCAAGACCTGCGGCACCGGCTGCGTCATCGCCAAGTCCTTCGCCCGGATATTCTACCGCAACGCCATCAACATCGGCCTGCCGATCCTGGAATGCGAGGCAGCCGCCGAGGAGATCCAGGCGGGCGACGAGGTCAGCGTGGATTTTGACACCGGCGTCATCACAGACCACACCAGCGGCAGGCAGTGGCAGGCCGAGCCCTTCCCGGAGTTCATCCAAAACATCATAAAAAAGGGCGGACTGCTTGCATCCTTGAAGGAGATGTGATAATATGACAAGAAATATCGCCCTCATTCGCGGCGACGGCATCGGCCCGGAAATCGTTGGGCAGGCCAAGCTGGTTTTGGACAGAGTTGCCGGGCTGTACGGTCACGAATTTCACTATACCGATGTTGACATGGGCGGAGTCGCCATCGATAAGTTCGGCGACCCCCTCCCCCAGGAAATGCTTGACAAATGCCTGGCCTCCGACAGCGTCCTGCTGGGCGCGGTGGGCGGCCCCAAGTGGAACGGTGTCCCCGGGAATATGCGTCCCGAGAAGGGTCTGCTCCGGCTCCGGGCCGGAATGGGGGTCTACAGCAACAACCGCCCCGCGAAAATCTGGCCCCAGCTTGCCTCCGCCTCCCCGCTCAAGCAGGAGATCGTGGACAAGGGCATCGACTTTATTATTGTAAGAGAGCTCATCGGCGGCATCTACTTCGGCAAGCATGAGACCGTCAGCGAAAACGGCGAAGATGTTGCCATCGACGAGCTACGCTACAGCGAAAGCGAGATCCGCCGCATCGGCCGCATCGGCTTCGAGACCGCCCGCAAGCGGAATAAGAAGCTGTGCAGCGTGGAAAAAAGCAACGTGCTGGATTCCTCCCGGCTTTGGAAGAAGGTCATGCACGAGCTGGCGGCGGAATACCCGGACGTGACCCTTTCCGATATGCTGGTGGACAACTGCGCCATGCAGATCGTGAAGGACCCCAGCCAGTTTGACGTGATCGTAACGGAGAATATGTTCGGCGACATTCTCTCCGATGAAGCCTCCATGATCACCGGCTCCATCGGCATGATCCCCTCCTCCTCCCTTGGCAGCGGCACCCGGGGGCTGTACGAGCCTATCCACGGCTCCGCCCCGGACATTGCGGGTAAGGACATTGCCAACCCCATCGGCACCATTTTAGCTGCCGCCATGATGCTGCGCTTCTCCTTCGACATGTGCGAGGAAGCGGACTGCATCGAAAAGGCCGTCTCCAAGGTTTTGGAGGACGGTTACCGCACCGGCGACATTCTTTCCTCCAGCCCCAACCAGTGCCGTCTGGTAGGGTGCACCGAAATGGGAAGATTGATTATAGAAGGCCTCAAGAAAGGATGATACTATGCTTCTTTCCGGCTCCGATATCCTCGTTCGCACCCTGATCGAGCAGGGCGTGGATGTCGTCTTCGGCTATCCCGGCGGGCAGGTCATCAATATTTATGACTCCCTTTACAAGTATCAAAGCGAGCTGCGCCATGTTCTGACCGCCCACGAGCAGGGCGCCTCCCACGCCGCCGACGGCTATGCCCGTGCCACCGGCAAGGTGGGCGTGGTCATCGCCACCTCCGGCCCCGGCGCGACAAACCTGGTCACCGGCATCGCCACGGCCTACCTGGACTCCGTGCCCATGGTCGCCATCACCGGCAACGTGCCCAACTCCACCATCGGCACCGACGGCTTTCAGGAAATCGACATCACCGGCGTGACCCTGCCCATCACCAAGCACAATTACTTTGTCGGCTCTGTGGACAAGCTGGCGGACACCATTCGGGATGCTTTCCGGCTTGCCAAGTCCGGCCGCCCCGGGCCTGTGCTTATCGACATCCCCAAGGATGTGCAGATTGCCAAATTCGACTATGAACCCGCTGAGCCGGTCACCGCTGATGAAGCTTTCCCCGCCAAGGACATCCGCATCCAGCAGGCGGCGGACACCATCAACAGCGCGAAGAAGCCTTTCCTCTACTTTGGCGGCGGCCTGATCACCAGCGAGGCGCAGGACGAGCTGCTGCAAATGGCGGAGGTCATCGATGCCCCCATCGGCTGCTCCTTAATGGGCATCTCCGGTGTTCCCACCGACTACCCCCGCTTCCTGGGCATGCAGGGCATGCACGGCCACTACGCCTGCTCCACTGCCATGCACCATGCCGACTGCATCATTGCCCTTGGCTGCAGGTTCAACGACCGGGTCACCGGCAACCGGGCCAAGTTCGCCGTGGGCACAAAAATCGTTCATATCGACATCGACGGCGCGGAACTGGGCAAGACCGTGAATCCTACCCACGGTCTTCGGGGCGATGTGAAGAAGACCTTGCAAAGGCTGATCCCTCTGCTGCATAAGACGGAGCACCCCGAATGGCAGGCGGAGATCGATCAGCTGATCGCAGAGGAGCATGCGGGGCTGGACAGCCGGGAGGGCATGACCCCCCGCAACGTCATCACCACTCTGAACCGCTGCTTAAGTGAAAACACCCCTGTGGCAACGGATGTGGGCCAGCACCAGATGTGGGCCGCCCAGTATCTGAACCTACGCAGCAGCCGCCGCTTTCTCTCCAGCGGAGGCCTCGGCACCATGGGCTTCGGTATGGGCGCTGCCATCGGCGCGGCCATCGGCACCGGAGAGTGCACCGTGCTGGTCACCGGCGACGGCAGCTTCGGCATGAACCTCAATGAGCTGGCTACCGCTGTTTCCAATCAGGTTCCCCTGGTGATTCTGCTGCTGAACAATAACGTGCTGGGCATGGTTCGCCAGTGGCAGACCCTGTTCTTTGACAAGCACTACTCCAACACCACTCTGGATTCCCGCAAGACGGATTATGTACAGCTTGCTCAGGCCTTCGGCGCAAGAGGAAGCCGGGCGCTGACCCTTGCGGAACTGGAAGCGTCTCTGGCAGAGGCTTTCGCCTGCGATGGCCCCTACCTCATCGACTGCGCCATCGACAGAGACGAATTCGTGCTGCCCATGCTGCCCCCCGGTGGTTCCATGGATGATATCATTACAAGGATCGGTGACTGAAGATGAATAAATTTACTGTAGCCATTCTGGTCAACAATCAGTTCGGCGTTCTGAACCGGGTCACCAGTATGTTCCGCCGCCGCCAGTTCAACATCACCTCCCTGACCGTGTCGGAGACGGAATCCGAGGAATTCTCCCGAATCACCGTCCAGTCCGAGGGCGATGAAATCAAGAAAGAGCAGCTCATCAACCAGCTGTATAAGCTTCCCGACGTGGTTTCCATCGCGGAACTGGACAATCTGGACACCGTAAACCGGGAGTTGCTGCTCATTAAGGTCAAG
>JAXECZ010000144.1:0-3893 GCA_034104845.1 Faecousia sp.
ATCTGGGTGGAGGTGGTGCCCACGTCCAGCCCCACGCTGAGCAGCTCAGCCATGACCGCTCACCTGCTCCAAAACCCGACGAATCAGGAATTCCTCCACCTGAATGGGATTTGTCTGCACACATGGATCCTCCAGCACCGCCTCTGCGATTCTCGGCATATTTTCCTGAATTTTCCTGGGTGGTATTCCCGCCTGGGCAAGGGTTTGGGGCAGTCCCAGCTCCCGGCGCAGCCGAAGCAGCCCATTTTTCAGATTCCGCAGGGCCACCGCGTCGGCGCTGCCCGCCATTCCGGCACACCGGGCCAGCTCCGCATACCGGGCACCCACCCGGTTGGCATTGCACTCCACCACTGCCGGGATCAGGATGGCGTTCAGTCTGCCGTGGGGCACATGGAACATGCCCCCCAGGCTGTGTGAGATGGCATGGCACAGCCCCAAGCCCGCCTGGGAGAATGCCATCCCCGCCATGGTGGAGGCCATGTGCATCCGGAGCCTGACCTCCGTTTTTCCCGCATAGGAGGCGGGCAGCACCGCGTAGGCGATCCGGAAGCTCTCCCGTGCCAGCATATCCGAAAACGCTCCGGCTCCCGTGGCCACATAGGCCTCCAGCGCATGAGTCAGCACATCGAAGCCGGCATCGGCAATCAGCCCTGGGGGAAGCTCCTTCAAAAGGCCGCTGTCCAATATGGCAGCGGTTGGCCGGAGCTTTTCATCCACCAGGGGGTGCTTGGCCTTTCCATGGGTCAAAATTGCGAAATCCGTCACCTCGGAGCCGGAGCCGGAGGTGGTGGGAATCGCCACCAGGGGCACCGGCTGCTGGGAAAAATTGCCAATGGCCTTGGCGCAGTCCATGGCGCTGCCGCCGCCCAGAGCCACCAGCAGATCCGGGGCGAATTCCCGCATTTTCGCAGTACCCTCCGCCGCCAGAGCCACCGTAGGGTCCGGCTGCACCCGGTCAAAATACGCAACCGCTTCCGCCTTTGCCAGGGATGCCACCCGCTGGGCCGTGCCGTTTTTCATAAAGAAAGGATCCGTCACCAGAAACAGCCGCTTGGCGCCAAAGCTTTCCAACGCGGAAACCGCACCCTCACCGGCATAGATCCTGGTTGCCAAGGAGAATTCCTCCATTTACCCACCCGCCTTTTCACAGGTAGTATGTCCGGCGAAAGCCGGAACATGTATGACGCGGAAGAATTTTTTCAGGGAGAAAAAAAGTGGTAGGAAAATAAGAACAAATGTGTTATGATATTCTCCGAGGTGAAATCCATGGATGAAGAAAAGAACGAGCAATCAGGATACAAGCCCCGTCCTGCCTGGCAGATTTGGGGTGCCAGAGTTGGTCTGGTCATTTTCATCCTGTTTGTCATTTATCAGTATTTGTGTATTCTCCGGGGTGGAATGTGATGAAGATACTGGGCATCGACCCCGGCTACGGCATCACCGGCTTCGGCCTGATCGCGGCGGAGCGGAATCAATTCCAGCTGCTGCGCTGCGGCGCCATCACCACAGCGCCGAATACGGATTTTTCCTGGCGGCTCAGCGTGATCTACAACGACATGGTTCAGCTGCTGATGATGGAAAAGCCGGATGCGGTGGCCATTGAAGAGCTGTTCTTCGGGCACAATGTCACCACGGGCATCAACGTGGCCCAGAGCCGGGGGGTGATTCTCCTGGCAGTGCAGCAGGCCGGAGTTCCCATTTTTGAATACAAGCCCATGCAGGTCAAGCAGGCCGTGGTGGGCTACGGCAACGCCAGCAAGCATCAGGTGATGGACATGACCAAACGGATCCTGCACCTTTCCGCAGTGCCCAAGCCCGACGACGCTGCCGACGCCGTGGCCATCGCCCTGTGCCACGCCAGAACCAGCACCTCGCTGCTGGGAAAATATCGTTGAGTAAGAAGATATCAATCGTTTGGAGATTATCCTATGATCTATTATGTTTCCGGCAATGTTGCCATCCTGGAGCCGGGGCTGGCAGTGATCGACTGCGGCGGCGTGGGCTACGGCTGCCACATTACAGCCTACACCGCCGCCCAACTGAAGCTGAATACCAACGCCCGGCTTTTCGTCACGGAATCCATCCGGGAGGATGCCTATGACCTTTACGGCTTTTCCTCCCGGGAGGAGCAGCGCTGCTATGAGCTGCTCACCGGGGTCAACGGCGTAGGCCCCAAGGCCGCCATGGCCATTCTCTCCGCCGGAGGGCCCCAGAACTTCACCCTGGCGGTGATGACCGGGGACGAAAAAATGCTCACCGCCGCTCAGGGAGTGGGCAAAAAAATCGCCCAACGGATCATCCTGGAATTGAAGGACAAAATCGGCGGCGGCTCTATGGAATTGGATTTCTCTGCCGGAGCCCCCGTTGCCGCCCCCCAGGCCACCGGCTCTCTGGCCATGGCCACCGCGGCGCTTCAGGAGCTGGGCTATTCCCCCGCCGAAATCAACACCGCCCTGAAAGGCGTGGATCCGAAAGCCAGCACCGAGGAAATGGTGCGCTATGCCCTGCGGGCCATGGTGATGAAGTAAGGAGCATGCAATGAGCTTAGAATTTTCCCAAGGGCTGGACACACCCATCATAACCCCCACCTTCGTGCCCCAGGATTCGGCAGAGATCGGTCTGCGGCCCAAGCTGCTGGCCGACTACACCGGGCAGGAGAAAGCCAAGGGGAATCTGTCCGTCTACATTGAGGCCGCCCGGCAGCGGGGGGAATGTCTGGATCACACCCTGCTCTACGGCCCTCCCGGTTTGGGCAAAACCACCCTGGCCGGGGTCATTGCCAATGAAATGGGCGTAAACATCCGGGTCACCTCCGGCCCGGCCATTGAAAAGCCCGGGGATCTGGCGGCCCTGCTGACCAACCTGAACCCCGGGGATATCCTGTTTATTGATGAGATCCACCGCCTGAACCGGGTGGTGGAGGAAATCCTCTACCCCGCCATGGAGGACTTTGCCATCGACATCATTGTGGGCAAGGGCCCCAGCGCCAACTCCATCCGGCTGGATCTGCCCAAATTCACCCTGGTGGGCGCCACCACCCGGGCCGGTCAGCTCTCCGCCCCCCTGCGGGACCGGTTCGGTGTATCCCTGCGGCTGGAGCTGTACCAGCCGGAGGAGCTGGCCAAAATCGTCACCCGTTCCGCCGCCATTTTGGGCATGGACATCGACCCCCGGGGTGCCATGGAGATCGCCTCCCGGAGCCGGGGCACCCCCAGAATCGCCAACCGGTTTCTCCGCCGGGTGCGGGACTTCGCTCAGATCATGGGGGACGGCACCATCACCAAGGAGGCCGCCGACCTGGCCCTGAGCCGGCTGGAGGTGGATAAGCTGGGATTGGACGCCGTGGACCGGCGGATGCTCACCGCCATCATTCAAAATTACAGCGGAGGGCCGGTGGGGCTGGAGACCCTGGCCGCCACCATCGGCGAGGAGGCCATCACTCTGGAGGATGTTTACGAGCCCTACCTCATGCAGCTGGGCTTCCTCACCCGCACACCCCGGGGCCGCTGCGTCACGGCGCTGGCCTACGACCATCTGCATATTCCCTTTGAGGGGCAGACTCAGTTCAGTATATAAAGACTTTTTCCAGATTTTGTCTCCATGTCGCACACATCTGTCTTCTCCATATAAATATTGCATAAATGCTACGAAAAATTAACGAAAATTATTATAAAGGATTGACAATTCCCCCGGGAGTGTGTATAATTCCATCCAGTGACAATGTTTCGTCACATATTCCAGACCCTGCGTAGCAACCATTCCGGTAGACTTTCACGGGGCAATAAAAACGGAGAGAGGTATTTCCAAATGTACGAAGACAAGACTTTGAAGTGCAAAGATTGCGGCAACGAGTTCGTGTTCACCGCCGGTGAGCAGGCTTTCTACGCTGAGCG
>JAXECZ010000162.1:0-9641 GCA_034104845.1 Faecousia sp.
GAGGCATCCAGCTTGTTGCCGGTGCCCATGGAGCTGATGATGGGGGTGCCCGCCTCCGCCGCCTTCTGCACCAGGGTGAGCTTGGCGGTGACGGTGTCCACCGCGTCCACAATATAGTCGTACTGCCCCAGGTCAAATTCCCCGGCGGTGTCCGGCAGGTAGAAGAGGGAATGGGTGCGAACCTGGCAGTCGGGATTGATCTCCGCCACCCGGAGCCGGGCAGCCTGGGTTTTTTCCATGCCCAGGGTGGCATGGGTAGCCAGGATCTGACGGTTCAGGTTGGAAATGCTCACAGTGTCCTTGTCGATCAAGTCCAGCTGGCCGATGCCTGCCCGGGCCAGGGCCTCCACCACATAGCCGCCCACGCCTCCCAGTCCGAAGACGGCCACCCGGGCTCTTTGCAGCCTGGCGATCCCTTCCTCCCCCAGCAGCATGGCCGTGCGGGAATACTGTTCCTCCACGCTCAGTCCCTCCTTGTTTTTTCACTCTTATATCATACCCCGACGGGAATTGTCAATGCCCGGATATGCTCCCCTTTGAGAAACCGCTGTTTTTACCAGATGGGAAACACTTTTTTCTGAAAATTAACAATGGGACGATGGTGCATTTTACATTGGCGGTGGATAATAAGAGTATGTATCATTCTGGGTTTTTGCTTTTCCACAGCAATTCACACGTTTTCCACAGATTTATCCACAGGGCATGTTCCTCCAGGCAATGCAGAAATCGTCCAGAAATGTTTCTGATTTTACAGGAATTTAAAAATATTATTTTATTTGTATCCATTTTTATTTGAAAAGCAGAAAAATCCATTTCGGTGTTCGCGTGATTTCTCCCGTAGGCGCGGGTTCTTCATTTGTAGCCTATCCTATCTTATAGTAACCTAACCTATTCTAACCTATCCTAACCTAACCTGGGTTAACCGGCTGGCAACCACCGGTTAACCAACGGGTAACCAACGGGTAACCAACGGGGACAGAAAATAAAATAATCTGAAAATTGCTATTGACAATCACATGACCACGTGATATTATCATTTCATCAAACAGAAACAGGAGGTGTTTCCATGATACTGTCAACTGTTGCATTGTGGGCACTGCTGGCTGTGGGCTTTCTGGTATTGGAAGCCTGCACCGTAGCCATGGTGAGCCTGTGGTTTGCCATCGGCGCGGCGGCGGCCCTGGTGCTGAGCCTGCTTGGGGCGGCGTTCTGGATCCAGACGGCGGCGTTCCTGGTGGTCTCCGGAGTGCTGCTGGCACTGCTGCGGCCCATGATGCGAAAGTACGTAAAAATCACCAAAACCAATGTGGACAGTGTGCTGGGCATGGATGGCCTGGTCACCGAAAGCATTGACAATGTGGCCTACCAGGGCCAGGTGAAGCTGGGGGGTATGACCTGGTCAGCCCGCAGCACCTCCGGCGCTCCCATCAGCGTCGGCAGCTTGGTAACGGTGGACCGGGTAGAGGGGGTGAAAGTGTTCGTCTCTCCCGCCAAGGTTCCCAGCGAAACAAATGCAAACTGATTTTATGGAGGTAACAAAATGCTTTGGATCATTATCATTCTCGCGGTCATTTTCCTGCTGATCATCCCCAACATCAAGGTGGTGCAGCAGTCCCGGGCTTACGTCATTGAGCGGCTGGGCGCGTTCCAGACTGTTTGGGGCGTGGGCATGCACTTCAAGGTTCCCTTTATCGATCGGGTTGCCCGGAAGGTCAGCCTGAAAGAGCAGGTGCTGGACTATCCCCCCCAGCCCGTGATCACCAAAGACAACGTGACCATGCAGATCGACACCGTTGTCTATTTCCAGATCACCGACCCCAAGCTGTACTGCTACGGTGTGGAGCAGCCCATGATGGCTATGGAGACCCTTACCGCCACCACCCTGCGTAACATCATCGGCGATCTGGAGCTGGATCAGACCCTGACCAGCCGCGACGTGGTGAACACCAAGATGCGTTCCATCCTGGACGAGGCCACCGACCCCTGGGGCATCAAGGTCAACCGGGTGGAGCTGAAGAACATTCTGCCCCCCGCCGACATCCAGAACTCCATGGAGAAGCAGATGAAGGCAGAGCGCGACCGCCGTCAGTCCATCCTCCAGGCCGAGGGACAGAAGAAGTCCGCCATCCTCATTGCCGAGGGCGAAAAGGAGTCCGCCATTCTGAAGGCCTCCGCCGAAAAGGAAGCCGCCATTTTGAAGGCAGAAGCGGAAAAGCAGGCTGCCATTCTGAAAGCCGACGGCGAAGCCCAGGCGATCCGTGCGGTGCAGCAGGCTCTGGCCGATTCCCTGGAAATGCTGAACGAAAAGGCTCCCAACGACAATGTGCTGAGACTCAAGGCCATCGAGGCCATGCAGAAGGTTGCCGACGGAAAGGCCACCAAGATCATTATCCCCAGCGAAATGCAGGGCCTGGTGGGCCTGGCCAACGGCATTGTGGAAAGCGCCAAGCAGTAACGAAAACATCCCACCTTTCACCCTCCGGAAACGGAGGGTGAATGCATATCAGGGGAGAAAAATGGAAAAGCGATTTGTGAAAATATACTCCGACGGCGTGATGAATGTATCGGAAATCTGGGTGGACACCCAAACCGGCGTGAATTATTTCTATCATCAATCCGGTTATTCCGGCGGGCTGACGGCGCTGCTGGACCGGGAGGGAAAGCCGGTGATCTCCCCCCTGCCGGTGCAGGAGGAGAAATAAGGGATTGATTTGAACCGGCATATTGGGGTCTTCCCAAAATCGGTCAATGGATTATAATGGGCATTGTACAGAGCGGTCAACGGAGGGATGCCATGAACGAGAAATTCTATTCTCTCCCTGCCGAAAAGCGGCAGCGGATCATCAGCGCCGGATTCTATGTCTTTTCCCAGAATTCCTACAAAAAAAGCTCCATGAACGAAATCGCCCAGCAGGCCCAGATCAGTAAATCCCTGCTGTTCTTCTATTTCCGGAACAAGCAGGAGCTGTACCTATTCCTTTGGGACACCGCCTGCAAGCTCACGGTGAAATATCTGAACGATTACCGCTGTTATGAACCCGGGGATTTGTTTCAGATGATGGAGCGGGGGATGAACGCCAAGCTGGCGCTGATGGAAAAATATCCCTACATGGCCAATTTCGCCATCCGGGCCTTTTTTGAAAAGGACAAACAGGTGTCCGAAGCCATTCAGACCAGCTACCGCAGCGCTTTCTCCCAAAAGGCGGCACAGGCCCTGTCCCGGTTGAATCCGGAGGATTTTATCCCCGGCCTGGATTTAAACATGATGCACCGTCAGATGCACCTGGCCTCCGAGGGCTACCTGTGGGAAATGATGCAGCGGGGGGAGGTCAACTGGGAGCAGGTGCGCCAGGATTTTGGCAGACTGCTGGAATTCTGGAAATCCGTTTATTACAGTGAGGAGAAAAAACATGAATGCCATTGAAACCAAGCAATTAACCAAATTCTATGGCTCCGCCCGGGGGATTGAGAATTTGGACTTGTCCGTGGAGCAGGGGGACTTCTTCGGCTTCATCGGCCCCAACGGCGCGGGAAAAAGCACCACCATCCGCACCCTGCTGGGCCTCATCCATCCCACCGGCGGCTCCGCCTCGGTGCTGGGGCTGGACATCCGGAAGCAGAAAACGGAAATTTTGTCCCGGGTGGGCTATCTGCCCTCGGAAATCACCTTTTATCCGGGAATGAAGGTATCCCAGGTGCTGCGGCTCTCCGCCAGACTCCACAAAAAGGACTGTGAAAAGGAAGCCCAGGCTCTCTGCCAGCGGCTCCAGCTGGATGTGAGCCGCCGGGTGGAGGATCTGTCGTTGGGCAACCGAAAAAAGGTGGGCATTGTCTGCGCCCTGCAGCACAGACCGGAGCTGCTGATTTTGGACGAGGCCACCAGCGGCCTGGATCCTTTGATGCAGCGGGAATTTTTCGAGATTCTGCAGGAGCGGAACCGGGAGGGCACCACGGTGTTCCTTTCCAGCCATGTGCTCTCGGAGATCCAGCACAATTGCAGCCGGGCGGCCATCATCCGGGGCGGGAAAATCGTCGCCAGCGGTGCAGTCAGCCAGCTGGCGGATTCCGGTGCACGGCGGGTGCAGCTGCGGGGCACTCTGGATTTGGCGGAGCTTACCGGCATCCGGGATCTGTCCCAAACCGGTGACAGCCTGAGCTTCCTCTACGGCGGCGCACTCCCGGCGCTGTTGGAGAGGCTCGCCCAGGGAAAGGTGCAGGATCTGACCATTGCCGAGCCGGATCTGGAGGAAATTTTCCTGCATTACTACGAAAGCGAGGCGGATGAGAAATGACGATTCTGAATCACGAGCTGAATATGGGAAAAAAGGCCCTGGCCATCTGGACGGCGGCCATCGGCGGCTTCATTGCCTGCTGCGTGTTCCTGTTCCCGGAAATGGCTTCGCAGATGTCCACGGTGAGCAACATCTTCGCCTCCATGGGTGCTTTTACCGCCGCTTTCGGCATGGATCGGCTGAATTTCGGCACCCTCGCCGGCTTCTATGCCATTGAGTGCGGCAATATCCTGGGCATCGGCGGTGCCCTGTTCGCGGCCATGCTGGCTTCCAACATGCTTTGCAAGGAGGAAAAGGAGCACACCGCCGAGTTTCTTTTGACCCACCCCGTCACCCGTGTGCGGGTGGTGGCGGAAAAGCTGGCTGCGCTGCTGGTGCAGACGGTTATCCTGAACGCGGTGGTGTTTCTGCTGGCCGTTGCCTCGGTGGCTGCCATTGGCTACGAAATTCCCTGGAAGGAGCTGGCGCTGCTCCACGGCGCCAACCTGCTGGTGCAGCTGGAGCTGGAGGCCATCTGCTTCGGCATCTCCGCCTTTTTGCGCCGGGGCGGCCTGGGCATCGGCATGGGGCTGACCATCTGCTTCTACTTTCTGAATCTCATTGCCAACTTGAGCAAGCAGGCCAAATTCCTGAAGTACATCACCCCCTTCGGCTATGCCGAGGGCGCGGATCTGCTGTCCGACGGCAGGCTGAATCCTGAGTACCTGGCCGTGGGGCTGTGCTTTGCCGCCGCCGGCATTCTGGCCGCTTTCTGGCAGTACGGGAAAAAGGACATTCATTGAGCTTCCGCTCCATCCACAGGCAAACCCCCAGCCGCGCATGGGAGGGCAATCAGCCTTCCAGCGGCTGGGGGTATCGTTATGGCGTCACGCTTCCGTGATGGCGGCTTGAAAAAGCTGATTGATCCGCTGAATTTCCCCTGCCAGGTACAACGCGCCAAACAGAGCCTCCAGGCCGGTGGCCTTGGCGTACTGGGCGGGCGTGGCCCCCTTGGGCACGGCGTGGACGTGGGAATTCTTCCCCCGGCGGTAGTAGGCCGCCTCCTGCTCTGTCAAAAGGGGCAGCAGCTTCTCTGCATAGGCCGCCTGCGCGGGAGCCTTCACCATGGAAATGGTGTCGTGGTGCAATTGGCTCACGGTTTTTTCCCCCTGGGCGCAGAGGAAGCTCCGGCACAGCAGCTCCCACACCCCGTCACCGATGTGGGCAAGGCCCAAATTGGAAATGGCATCGATCTGCTGCCGGGTCAGATTCATTTGAAAATAGTTTTCCACAGCTTTCCTCCCCGTTTCACCAGATATTGCGCGCAAAGCCCGGTAAACAGTCCGGTGAACACGCTGATGACGATCATCACCGGCAAATACATCAGCAGTCCCAGCGTCCGGGTGATGGCAATGGCCGCGATCATCTGCCCAATGGAATGGGCGATGGCCCCCAGACAGCCGGCGGCCCAGAGCTGGTTTTCCTTTAGGATTTTCCGCAGCCCAATGGTAACCAGAATGGCCAGGGCGCCTCCGGAGGCGGAATAGAGAATGGTGCTGAAATTTCCGGCGAACACCGCTCCCAGAAACACCCGGCAGGTCAGCACCGCCGCCCCCGCCCCCGGCCCCAGGGTGAACACCGTGAACACCGTGACAATGTTCGAGAGTCCCAATTTCACCCCCGGCAGCGGAACCACCGGCGGGATCTGGGCTTCGATCATAAAAATGGTCAGGGCAATGGCGGTGAGCAGCCCCAAAACCGCGATTTTCTTCGTTTTTCTCAAGGTCCGTTCCTTTCCTCCGGTCAATCCTGGCACATGGCGATGAATTCCGCTTCGGAAAGGATCTTTGTGCCGAATTTGGCGGCCTTCTGGTTCTTGCTGCTGCCGGAGGACTTGTCGTTGGTGATCAGGTAATCGGTTTTGGCGCTGACGCCGGAAACCACCTTGCCTCCCAGCCTTTCGATCTGCTCCACCAGGGCGTCCCGGTTGGGGAAATGGTTCAGCTTGCCGGTGATGCAGAAGCTCTTCCCGGAAAGCCCCGCGGAAGCGTTTTCCGCCGGGGTCTCACCGGCGATCCGCAGCAGCCCGCTCAGGGGCCGGATGCGCTCCTGATTCTCCCGGACAAACCGGTTGATTCCGGTGCTCATGATCTCCCCGAAGCCATCCAGCTCCGTCCAGTCATGGTCCGCCAGGGCCATGTCCAAAAAGGCATCCAGCGGGCTGCCTGTTCCGGCGGAGAAGCAACGGGCGGCCAGGAGCTTGGCATTATTCTTTCCGATGTTGGGGATGCCGATGGCGGTGAGCACATTGCTCATGCGGCAATCCCGGCTTTCCTCAATGGAGTTCAGGAGATTGTCCACGCTTTTCTTTTCAAAGCGCTCCAGGCTCTCCAGCTCCTGCCGGTGCTCCGACAAATGGTAGATATCGGCAAAATCCCGGACAAAGCCCTTCTCCATCAGCACCCGCAGCCGCTCCTCGGACAGGCCCATGATATTCATGGCGTCCCGGCTGACAAAATAGGTGATCCGATCCAGCCGGATGGCGGGGCACTGGGGATTGACGCAGTAGAGCATTTCCCGGCCGTTGTCATTGCGAAGCTCCAGGGCCTCGCCGCAGCTGCCGCACCGGGTGGGAAACGCATAGTGGCCGGAGCGGGTGAGATTGTCCGTGACCATGGGAATGATCTGGTTTGCCTTGATGACGGTAATGGTGTCCCCCAGGCCCAGTTCCAGCTCCTTGATGATACTCACATTGTTTAAAGAGGCCCGGCTGACGGTGGTGCCGTCGATCTCCACCGGGTCAAAAATCGCCACCGGGTTCACCTGGCCGGTGCGGTTGGTGCTCCATTCGATCTGCCGCAGAACGGTCTCGTTCCGATCCTGATAGAATTTAAAGGCCAGGGAGTGCTTGGGATGGTGACCGGTGCTGCCCAGGTTCGCGCCGTAAGCCACATCGTCGAAGGAGCCCACAATGCCGTCGATGGGGTAGCCCAGGCAGGCGCAGCGCTGCTGCAAATCCTCCATGGCCTCATTCAGGCAATCCAGCCGCTCCTGCTCGGTTTCAAACCGGTTCGCCACATAGCAGTTGGGCACCACCTCAAAGCCCAGCTTTTCCAGGAACGCGAAGCAGCCGCTGTAGGTGTCCGTTCCGGCAACGGGTACACCGGTTTCCTCCCTGGCGCTGTAGAGCTTCCAGGCGATGAAGCGGACGTTTCGTCCGGCCGCCACCCGGCTGTCCAGCTGGCGCACGGTGCCGCTGACCAGGTTCCGGGGGTTCTTGTATTCCGTGTTCTCCCGGCTGATGATTTCCCGGAAGGTGGGGTAGTCAATGACGCACTCCCCATCCAGAATCAGCTCCCCGGTGAACGGGATCCGCTGGGGCAGATTCACAAAGGTTCGCACATTGTGGGTGATGTCCTCCCCCACCTCGCCGTTGCCCCGGCTCTCGGCGCTGATCAGCTCCCCATTGCGGTACAGCAGGGAGGCGGTGAGTCCGTCCATTTTCCCCATGAGGCTCAGGGGCTTCCCCTGAAAATAGCTGGCAAATTCCCCTATGTCCGTGGTCTTTCCCAGGGACAGCAGGGGATGGTTGTGGGGCACCTTTTGCAGCTTGCTCACGGCGGAGTAGCCCACGGTGGCGGTGGGAGAATTGGCATAGACGATGCCCGTTTCCCGTTCCAGCTTCGCCAGCTCATCGAAAAGCCGGTCGTACTCCTCGTCGGAGACAGGGCTTTCATTTTGATTGTAGTAGGCATCCCGGTATCGATTCAGCCGGTCTACCAGCTCTTTCATATTTTCCATGCTGTAACTGTTCCTTTCCTGCCAACATAGCCGGTGAATGGAAATATGTACTCATTATAGCACATTCCGTCGGGGAAATACAACGGAAATTCTTCAAGCAACAGAAAAACGGCCTGCCGAAGCAAGTCGTTTTGCGAAGTGTCTCGTATACACAATAGATGCTTTTCAAAACGCAGCGGTTCCCTCTGGCGGTATTCAGGGATTTCGTCAAAATAATACTATCCTGACCCATATCTTCGCCCGCGCTTTTCAGATAATAGATAAGAGATAACAGATAATAGAGAACAGTGCAGAATCGCCCCGAACCGCGGCAAAATATCCATCATCTATTCCCTATTATCTATTATCTCTTACCGGAACCCCAAAGGGGCGTTTCTGGAGCAGGATACGGGAATCGAACCCGCCTCTGTGGCTTGGGAAGCGACCATTCTACCAATGAACTAATCCTGCGTTTCTCCAACTGCGGCTATTATAGCAGATGTCAATCCAAAATTCAACCGTTTTTTGTCGGGATGGAAAAAATGTTTTCCCAAAAACAAACCACCATGGATCAGAAATGGCCGGTACACGCTGTTCCATCCGGGCTGCATCTGTTTTTGGGGGTAGAAATCTGAAAAAGGCTGTGGTATAATACAGAATTATCCGTATATTGGATCGTCGCGGCATTGCGATAGATCGAAATTTGCTTTTTCTTAGGCAAAGCCGATGAGCATGGCGCCTTATTTCGTCGATACAGAAAGGAAATGAAAAACAATTATGGGCCTGTCCTCTTCCTCTCCCTGGCTGAAATACTATGGAAACGCCCCCGCCTCCCTGGACTATCCCCACCTGACCATGTATCAGATGGTGGCCCAGGCTGCCAAGCGGAAGCCGAACAACACCGCCTATGTGTTTATGGGTAAAAAGACCAGCTATCAGGAATTTATGCAGCGGATCGAAGCTGCCGCCAAGGGCCTGTACAAAATGGGCATCCGCAAGGGCGACCGTGTGACCATCTGCATGGCCAATACCCCCCAGGCGCTGGACTGCTTCTATGCTCTGAACCGGATCGGTGCCATTCCCAACATGATCCACCCCCTGTCCGCCGCCCAGGAAATTGCGTTCTACCTGAATTTCTCCCAATCCAAGGCCATTCTCACCCTGGATCAGTTCTACTACAAGGTGGCGGAGATTCTGCCCCAGCTGGAAAACGAATGCCAGGTGCTGATCGCCAAGGTGGTGGACGAGCTGCCCGCCCCCCTGAATCTGCTCTACCCCACGACCAAGGGTGCCCGGGCCATCAAGAAGCTGCCCAAAAGCGGCTATACCCTTTGGTACAAAATGATTGCCGCAGGCCGGAACCAGGTGCTGCCCCCTCACGACGGGAAATATGACGAGTGCGGTGCCATTCTCTACTCCGGCGGCACCACCGGCACCACCAAGGGCATTATGCTCTCCAACCTGAATTTCAACGCCCTGGCCCTGCAGACCATTGCCGCCTCCGGCTTTTCCATGGAGGAAATCTCCGAAATGAAGATGCTCTCCGTCATGCCCGTGTTCCATGGCTTCGGCCTGGGCATCGGCATCCAC
>JAXECZ010000180.1:0-16044 GCA_034104845.1 Faecousia sp.
GGCTCACCACGTTCTCACTGTAGTTCAGATTGGACGCGGCCTGGGTGTGGATGGCTCCCAGGGGGAGCAGGCTGATGACGAGCACCAAAGCCAAAATCATGCAAGTGAATTTCCTCTTCATAACGACTTGCTCCTTTATGAATTATTGATGGGGTTATTATAGCAGGGTCTGTGACAAAATGCAACAGGTAAATTACATTTTGTTACTATTTATTTCTTAATTTTTTCTTGCATTGACTTTCTCGCCGCCGGTTGGTATACTCGAACAGGGTCTTCCCTCCCCAAGAAAGTGTTACATGTGGAAATTAGAATTTGACGGGCAGATGAATGGGACGCCCTCCGGCGTATCCGTAGGGAACGCATTTATGCGTTCCGAAACGTTGGATAACCTCCGCGGTTTGTTGAATGGTAATTTCCCAAGACATATTTTTGTGGTTTTTCCATTCAACACGCCGGTTTTGAAACAGCAACCCTCGGAATGCATGAATGCATTCCCTGCGAATCATCTGCTGTTTTCCCATTCCATGTTCTGCCTCAAAAGATGTTACCTTGCGGAATGCATAAATGCATTCCCTACGCAAAATTGGTCATTTCCCTACCGCAAAAACGTTACCGGGCGGGTAATGGGGTGGCGATTACCGCCAATCCCCGTGGGAAATTGGCTGCGGGGCCTCCCCGACAAATTCCAATTTATCGAAGCAGCAACCGGCTTACACAGGAGGTTTTATCATGAAAGCGTTAATCGGAATGAGCGGCGGTGTGGACAGCTCCGTGGCGGCACTGCTGATGCTGGAAGCAGGCTTCGAATGCATCGGCGCCACCATGCGGCTCTACGGCGGCCAGGCCTCCCCGGCGGAGGGCAGCAAAACCTGCTGCTCCCTGGATGATGTGGAGGATGCCCGGAGTGTGGCCCACCGGCTGGGCATCAAGCATTATGTGTTCAACTTCACAGAGGAATTCCAGCAGCAGGTGATGGATCAATTTGTCGCGGTCTATCAGGCCGGCGGCACTCCAAACCCCTGCATCGACTGTAACCGTTATCTGAAATTCGGCAAACTTTTGCAGCGGGCCCAGGAGCTGCGCTGCGACGTTCTGGTATCCGGCCACTACGCCAAAACGGAGCAGGATCCATCAACAGGGCGCTATTTATTAATGAGAGCAGCGGACCGGGCCAAGGATCAGACCTATTTTCTCGCCTGCCTCAGCCAGCAGCAGCTTTCCCGGATTCGCTTTCCCCTGGGTGAGCTCACCAAGACCCAGGTGCGGGAGCTGGCGGAAAAACACGGCTTTCTCAACGCCCGCAAGCACGACAGCCAGGACATCTGCTTTGTACCCGGCGGGGATTACACCGCCTTTCTCACCGGCTACACCGGCAAAGCCCTGGAGCCTGGGGATTTTCTGAACACCCAGGGTCAGGTGGTGGGCCGCCACCGGGGGGCGGTGTGCTACACCATCGGGCAGCGAAAGGGGCTGGGTTTGGCCATGGGGAAGCCGGTTTACGTCTGCGCCAAGGACATGGCGGCGAAAACCGTCACCGTAGGGCCCAACGAGGCGCTGTTTTCCCGGGAGCTCTGGGCAAAGGACTGGGTGTTCTTCCCCTTTGAGCAATTGACGGAGCCCCTGGCGGTCACCGCCAAAATCCGCCACAGTCAATTCGACCAGAAGGCCACGGTCTACCCGGAGGCGGACGGACTGGCGCGGGTGGTGTTCGACGAGCCGCAGCGGGCCATCTCCCCCGGTCAGGCCGTGGTGCTCTACCAGGGAGAAATGGTGATTGGCGGCGGAACCATCGTGAAATGACCGTTCCTCGTTGATATATGTATCCCAAACCAATTCTGTTCCCAATAGATATAGGAGTGTTTGCCATGACAGAACAGGAAAAAATGCTTGCAGGAAAAATCTATGATCCCTCGGATGGAACGCTGGGGGTGCTGCGGACCAAGGCCCACAGACTCTGCCTGGAATACAACAGCCTGCCGGGTGATTCGGCAGATCACCGAGGCGGATGCCCTGGAGCATCATCCGGAATTGTTCTGACATTCAAAAATCGCCCCTGCTCCTACGTGAGCAAGGGCGATTTGTTTATTCCGCTTCCGGCGGCTCCTCCGGTGTCTCGGAGGCTGTTTCGTCGCCGGATCGCTCCGCTGCCGCCTCCTGACCGGGGCGGATGAGCTCCTCCAAGGAGGCATTCTCCTCTTCCTCGGTGGGCAGCGCCTGACCCGGAATCAACGGCGGCATTTCGTTTTCAGGCTCCAAGGACGGCTCAGCCAGTTCATCGGCAGTCTGCTCCGGCTCCCGGAGCTGCGGATGGATCCGTCTGGGCCGGTAGCAGATGATCACCAGCAGTGCGAAGATACCGGTGCAGACTGCGGTGATGATGCAGGATAAGCGGAAGGCCTCATTGCGGTAGATAAACCGCAGGGTATGGGCCCCCTGGGACAGCTGCAAACCGATCATGCAGTCGCCGATGAGCACGATCTCCTGCTCCTGGCCATCCACCTCCGCAATCCAGTTGCCGTTCTGGGGAATGGAGGTATACAGCAGCCCATCCCGGGTGCAGTTGATGGTGCCCTCCACCAGAGTGTTGGAAAAGCTGGTCAGCTTCATGGTGGAGCTATTGAGGATCTCATAGCCCAGGCGGAACAGGGCATCATCCAGAATGGCCACATTCACCGTGGCGGTGCCGCCCTCCCCGTCCTTGCACTGGATGCGGATGTCGATCACATCCCCGGCATGGACATCGCTGATGGCCAGCATCTGGGGCAGGCTGATGGTCTCCCGGTACAGCTCGCTGCCGTTGACACTGACATAGAAATCGTTCCGCTTGGGCAGATCCAGTTGGACACAGGCGAAGCCATCCCGATCCGCCACAAAGGAGTAGATCACGTTGGAGCCTGAGGTGGGATTGCTGTACCGGCAGAAGCCGCTGCTGCTGATATCCGTCACCTCGGTGCCGTTGCCGTAAATATCCCGGTATTCCGGGGCAATTACGTTCCACACATCCCCTACCAAGCCGGTAGCCGCCCGGAACAGCTCATTCTGGAAGCCAAAGGAGCCGTCGCTTTCCAGGAAATTCACCTGACTCAGCTGGCTCTCCGTCATAAAGCCCAGGGGCAGATAGGCGGTATTGCGGTAGAGGTAGATATTTCCGTAGTGGTGGACCTCTTCAAAGCAGCTGCTGTTCCGGTCCCGGCCATCCCGTTCGATCATATATTTCAGATTCAGGAACAGATTGGCCACCGGGGAGCTCTCCTCAAAGCAATAGCGGTTGTAGGTGTTTTTCGCGCCATAGCCCAGAGCCCGCATGAATTCCGTGATGTGCACATTGGCAGAGCTGGTAAAGGTGGAAATGCCGGAATAGCCGTTCAACGCGCCGTCATTCAAGGTTTGGGAGTGGGTGGTTTCCGCCCGGAAGAACAGGTTGTCCTTTTCCCGCTCATACATATACCGAATCATGGAAGCAGACTGCTCGGTGCCCTTGGGATAATCCGACACATTGGTGCTGGGAAAATAGAAGCCAAAGGCCGTCAAGGTAGCGGCCAGCTCCACGCTCATCACCGCCCAAATCACCCGGCGGCAGTTCAGCCTGCGATGGCGGACCCGCCTGCGAAGCCGCAGGATCTCCTCCGGTGTTTGCTCCCGGAGCCTGGGCCGCCAGCTGTCCACCAGGAAAATCACCAGGTACAGCAGGAAAAAGGATACATTATATATAATATAAATGGGCAGCTCCACGCTTTTTCCAAAAAGCCGCACCGTGGAGGTCGCCAGCACATCCTTACAGCAGCACAGCACCGCCGCAGTCAGCAGCGCGGAAGCCGCCACCGGCAGCCAGTCGAATTTCCGCCGCAGCGTCCAGGCCCGGTAGGCCATATACAGCAGCACAAAGCTGTATAGAAAGCTGAACCGGTAGGGAATCATGTTGGTGAAATGGAAGCCGTGCCAGATATAGTCCAGCTGCCGGATGAGAAAGCTGACATTGAAGAACAGCAGCAAAAAGCCGCAGCAGAGCTTCTCTCTGAGCTTTACCTCACCGGCCATGAAGAACAGGAAGCCCAGGAAGATGGTGCCGATGCCGCAGTACAGGTTGGGCAGTCCCTCTTTAAAGTTGGGCTCAATGCCGCCGCCCATGTTGCCCGCCACCTGGCGCATGCCCTCCAGCAGGCCCAGGAAATCATGCCGGGAGACGATGTTCAGCCGGAAGGAGGTGGGGAACTTGTTCACGCTGGACTGAGTGGTTTGCAGGGCGGCCAGAGAGGTCAGCGACAGCATGGTGGTCATGCCGATGGCCAGCAGAGAGAACACGCCGATCCGCAGCAGATCGGCAAAGAACCGCTTCCAGCCTCGGGGGCAGCAGATCTCATAGCAGAAGAAGCTGAGGAACACGAAAAAGCAGGTGAACAGGCCGATATAATAGTTGGATAGAATGGAAAAAGTCAGGCTGATGGTGTACAGGATGAATTTCCTGTCCCGCAGCAGGCTCACCATCCCCAGAACCACCAGGGGCAGCAGGGCGAAGGTATCCAGCCACATGATGTTCCACTGGAAGCCCAGGGCCCAGGCGCAAAGGCCATAGAACCCGCCGAAAAGGGCAATGGAAAAATCCTCCCGTCCGAAGAGCTTCCGGAGAAAAACGCTGAAAAACAGCCCCGCCAGCCCCAGCTTGATAGGCATCAGCAGGGAGAAGAAATTCAGCACCTGGCTCTCGGGCACCAGGACGCTCAAAAGGTTCAGGGGGCTTCCCAGGTAGTAGGCAATGAGCCCCAGATAATCCACGCCCATGCCGATATCCCAGTTGTAGAGCAGGCTCTCTCCGCTGAGCAGACTCCGGCGGAAGGCCAGGAAAAAGGGATAGTACTGGTGGTAATTATCCGAATACAGCATGGCCCTTTCGCCGAAAGGATGGTAGCCGTTGACCAGCATCACCATGAGCATTCCAAAGCAGGGGATCATAAATGCCAGTGCGTTGTTTCTCCAGCCCCACTTCCAGCCGGCCTTTTCCGATAATTTCATTGCGGTATCACTCCCGAATCATAGCAGTTCTCCGGTTATTTTACCATGATTTTCCCCGGGGGTAAAGGGCTTTTCTGTCCAATGGGATAAAGAATTCTTTAAGACAGCCTCCGGAGGGCAAAAAAGCTGGCGGTAAAATGTGGTGAATTCATTAATTTTTCATGAAACCCTGTTCTAAGGGTGGAAAACCGGTTCCGGCTGTGCTATAATGCGCATAAGTATACCATACGGAGAGAAATCATATGCTGGAATTACTATCCCCCGCCGGTTCCATGGATGCGCTGCGGGCCGCCGTGCAAAACGGGGCCAACGCCGTGTATCTGGGCATCGGAACCTTTAACGCCCGTCAGGGGGCAAAAAACTTCACACTGGAAACCCTGGGCGAGGCGCTGAAATACTGCCATGTCCGGGGAGTGGCCGTCCACCTGACCCTGAACACCCTGGTCAGCGACCGGGAATTCAAGGCAGTGTCCGATCTCATTCGCAAAACCGCCGAGGCTGGCGTGGACGCTTTCATTGTTCAGGATCTGGGCGTGGTGCAGCTGTGCCGCCAGATTGCGCCGGAGGTTCCGGTGCACGGCTCCACCCAGCTCACCATTCACTCCCTGGCCGGGGTGCAGCTCTGCGCCGCCCTGGGGATGCAGCGGGTGGTGCTGAGCCGGGAGCTGAGCCGGGAGGAAATCCGCTATATCTGCGCCAATTCCCCCATCGAAATTGAAGTGTTCGGCCATGGCGCCCTTTGCATGTGCTATTCCGGGCAGTGCTATCTTTCCTCCATGATCGGAGGCCGCTCCGGAAATCGGGGCCGCTGCGCCCAGCCCTGCCGCCAGAGCTACGGCTACGGCCGCTGGGAAAGCAAATACCCCCTGAGCCTGAAGGATAACTGTCTGGTGCACTATGTCAAGGAATTAGAGGCCATGGGTGTGGCCAGCCTGAAGCTGGAGGGCCGGATGAAGCGGCCGGAGTATGTGGCCACGGTGACTCAGGTCTACCGCAAGGCCATCGACGAGGGGCAGGTCACCCAGCAGATGATGGACGATCTGTACACCTCTTTCAACCGGCAGGGCTTCACCAACGGCTACTACACCGGCCGGGTGGACAAGAAAATGTTCGGCACCCGCACGGAAACCCGGGATGACCCCCAATGGCTCCAGCAGGCAAGGCAATCCTACGAATCCGGTGAAAGCTCCCTGGTGGACATTCAGTTCCAGTGCGCCGTCACCGTGGATGGATGCAGTCTCACCGTCACGGATCCTGAAGGCCGCAGCTGCTCTGTGTCCGGCCCCAAGCCGGAGCTGGCGCGAAGCGTGGCCCTGTCCGGCCAGGTGCTCAGCGGCTGGCTGTCCAAAACCGGCGGCACGCCCTACCGCTGCACGGAAATCCGAACCCACATTGACCCCGGCCTCACCGTCCCCGCCTCCGCCATCAACGCCATGCGGCGGGAGCTATTGAACCGGCTCACCGCCCTGCGGGGAAGAATGGAGCCCCGGTCCGTCCGTGCCCCCAAGGCAGTGGCCAATTACAAGGGCAACACCAAGCTCCCCGGGCTGACCATTCAGGTGACCACACGGGAGCAGCTCACTCCCACCCTGGTGAATACGGAAACCGCCATGCTCTATGTGCCCATCCATCTGCTCACCGAGGACGCTGCCCTCTGCCAGGTGCTTGGCAAGCGGGGCCGGGTGGCTGCCGTGCTGCCCAGAATCGTCCACGATGGAGAGCTGGCCAAGCTCCGGCAGCAAATGGAGCAGGTGCGAAGCTTCGGCATCAAGGACGCCCTGGTGGGCAACTACGGCCTGGTGATCCCCGCACGGGAGGCCGGACTCCGGCTCCACGGGGATTTTGGCCTGAACATCTTCAACTCCGCAGCCATGAACAATTTGCAGCGGATGGACTTTGCCTCCGCCTGCCTGAGCTTTGAGCTGACCCTGCCCCAGATTCGGGACATCAGCAAGGCCGTTCCCACGGAGATTTTCGCCTATGGGCGGCTGCCGCTGATGATCACCGAGCACTGCCTGATTCAGGGCCGCACCGGTGAATGCACCTGCGGCAATGCCCTCACCAAGCTCACCGACCGCACCGGCGCGGATTTTCCCATCATCAGAGACGGCAATTCCTGCCGCAGTGTGCTGCTCAACGGCAAAAAGCTCAGCTGGCTGGACCGGCAGAATGACCTGGCCCGGCTGGGGCTCTGGGCCATCCGGCTGTACTTCACCACCGAAAACAGCCGGGAGGTGGATCGGGTGATCGGCGAGTACGTCAGCCCCGCGCCCTTTGAACCCGGCTTCTGCACCAGAGGCCTGTATTTAAGAGGATTGGAATCATGAAACAACTGATATTGGCCTCCGCCTCCCCCCGGCGGAGGGAGCTTTTGGGACTGTTTGGCGTTCCCTTTGTGGTGCGGGCCGCGGATATCGACGAGGCCATGGATCCCAATAAGCCGCCCTATGACGAGGTGGCCCGGGTCAGCTGCCAAAAGGCAATGGCCGTTGAGCATGATGAGGATGATACGGTGATCGCGGCGGATACCATTGTGGTCTGCGGCGGAAAGGTGCTGGGCAAGCCCCACAGCCGGGAGGAAGCGGTTTCCATGCTGAAGCTGCTCTCCGGCCAGGAGCACCAGGTGATGACCGGCTGCACCGTGCTCCGGGGAAATCGCCGGGAGACCTTTACGGAAGTGACCACCCTTGTTTTCCGCCCCCTGTCCGACGAGGAAATCAGCCGCTATGTGGACTCCGGCGAGCCCATGGACAAGGCCGGCGCCTACGGCATCCAGGGGGGTGCCGCCCTGTTCTGCCCCGGTATCCAGGGGGACTACTACAATGTGATGGGGCTCCCCGTCTGCCGCCTGGGCACCGTACTGAGGCAAATGAAGGCTTTGGAGGAATAACATGAGAAACCTTTTCAACACGAAGCTGAAAATCATTGTGGTTCTCGCCGTGCTGCTCACCGCCGTGCTGGCGGTGATGGCGGGTCTGACCAACCGAAGCGTCCCTGAGCTGCTGGTTCAGGGGGTGCTGGCTCCCTTTCGTGCGGCAGGCAGCTCTCTGACCAAAACCGCAGAGCGATACTACAGCTACATGTTCCGTTATGAAGCGCTGGAAGCGGAAAACGAGGCGCTGAAAGCCAGCATCGCCCAGATGGAGGACGCCGCCCGTCAGGCCGACGCCACTGCCCGTGAAAACACCCGTCTTCGCAAGGCCATGGCCCTGAAGGAGGTCCACGAGGACTACGACCTGGCCGATGCCTACATCATCGGGTGGAGCTCTACTGACTGGTCCAATACCTTTACCATCAACCGGGGCTCCAACGTGGGCATCGAGGAAAACATGGTGGCCATTACGGAAAACGGCGAAGTGGTTGGCCTGGTCAGCCAGGTGGGACCCAACTTTGCCGTGGTGAAAACCGTTCTGGACTCCACCCTGGAAATCTCCGCCACCATCGCCACCTCCGGTTACAACGGAATGGTCAGCGGCGGCTATATCGACGGGAACGAAAAGTACCTGCAAATGGACTATCTCCCCTCCTCCTCCATCATCCGCAACAAAGACCAGGTGGTTACCTCCGGCTCCACCGTGTATCCCCGTGGCCTGATTCTGGGCTATGTGGTGGACGCAGGCTTTAAGGAAACCGGTGTGGCCAAGTATGCCGTTCTGGAGCCCGCCGCCGAAATCAGCTCCCTGGAGCAGATTTTCATTCTGACAAACTTCCGCACCGAGTGAGGGCACGACCATGGCAAATGAACGCAATTCCCGCTCCGCCAGGAGCGCCGCAAGAAAGCGCCCGGCACGGCAGCCCGCCAAAAAGCAGAAGCAAAAGCGGGTGCGCCGCAGTCTGGTTTCCGAATTTAAACCGGACGCCCCCCTGGTCAGCCCACTGAAAAGCCTGCGCTTTACCCACCTGCAATGGCTGCAGATTCTGCGCTGGCTGGGCTACATCGGCATCTGTGTGCTGTGCCTGGTGATTCAGGACTCCATCATGAGCCGGGTTTCCATTTTCGGCGCCACCACGGATCTGGCAGTGGCCGCCATGCTGCTGATCACCGTGCTGGAGGGCAGCGAGGTGGGCAGCGTCTTTATCCTCATCGCGTCCACCGTGTTCTATTTCTCCGGCTCCGCCCCAGGGCCCTACAGTGTGGGCCTGCTCACCATTCTGGGGCTGGGTGCCAGCCTGTTCCGGCAAATGGTGTGGCATCGCAGCCGGGGTGCCATTGTCCTGTGCGCGGGTCTGGCCGCCATCATCTATGAAATCGGGCTCTATTTCACGGGCCTGTTTATGGGACTGACCAGCTGGTACCGGCTGCCCCGGTTTCTGATCACCGGGCTGCTCACCGCTGCCGTCATGTTCCCGCTGTACTACTTTATCTATCGCATTGGTCAAATCGGAGGCTACACATGGAAAGAATGACCCGATTCCGGTCAGCCGTCCTGCTGGGTATTTTCGGCTTTGTGATGTTTTTGTTTGCCACCAAGCTGTTTTCCCTGCAGATCATTGAAACAAAGGGTAATACCGACAACGCAACCACCTACTCCACCATCACCACCGTTCGAGCCGCCCGGGGAGATATCCTGGACCGGAACGGCAACGTGCTGGTGGGCAACCGGGCCAGCTACGATTTGGTATTCAACCACTACGTCATCAAATCCGCTGACGCTCGGAATCAATATCTCTACAACCTGCTGAAAAAATGCGAGGAGCTGGGCGTTGCCCACAACGACCACTTCCCCGTCACCGCCACCCGTCCCTTTGAATACACCCTGGACAGCTACAACACCTCCTGGCAGCGCTACTACCAGAACTTCATGGTGGACTGGGGCCTGGATCCGGACATCACCGCGCCATTGCTGGTGGAAAGAATGCGTGAGCGTTATGAACTGCCCGAGGAATGGACGGATGAAGAGGCTCGGGGCGTCATCGGCCTGCGCTACGAATTCGACCTGCGAGGCGTGACCAACCTGCCCAACTATGTATTCATCGAGGACGTTTCCAACGAGAATCTGTCCGCCATCCTGGAGCTGAACACCCCCGGATTGATGGTGGAATCCTCCACCGTCCGGGAATATCACACCAAATACGCTGCCCACATTCTTGGCTACATGGGCGGCATGGACGATGCTGACTGGGCAAAATATAAAGATCAGGGCTACTCCATGGATGCCTACATCGGTCAGTCCGGCTTTGAGGAGGCCTTTGAGGAATACCTCCATGGCATCGACGGCAGCCGTCTGGACGTGGTTTCCAAGGACGGCGCCATCGTCCGGCAGGAGTACCTCCCCGGCAAGGAGCCCATCGCCGGAAACAACGTGGAAACCACCATCGACATCACCCTGCAAAAAATTGCCGAGGATTCCCTGTCCGAGGTCATGCACAATTTCACCGACCCGGAAATCAACACCGCTGAGGGCGAGAACACCGGCCTGGACGCTGAGGGCGCCGCCGTCATTGTGATGAAAGTGAAGACCGGCGAAATTCTGGCCTGCGCCAGCTACCCCACCTTTGATCTTGCCAACATCGCCGACAAGGCCACCTGGGATGCCATCATGGAGGATCCCCTGAAGCCCTTCTTCAACCGGGCCTTCGGCGCCAACTACGCCCCCGGCTCCACCTACAAGATGTGCACCCTGGTATCCGCCATGGAGCACACCAACTCCCGGGGCGAGCGGATCCTGAACTATATGGAGACCATCCAGGATAAGGGTGTGTTTACAGAGCTGGAAGGTTTCAATCCAAAGTGCTTGCTCTTCTCCTCCGTCATGGCAACCCACGGCACCATCGACGCAACGGATGCGCTGAAGGTCTCCTGCAACTACTTCTTCTATGAATTGGGCTACCGGCTGACCTGGCAGATGCTGGACGAAACCGCCAAGGGCTTCGGCCTGGGCGAGCCCACCGGCATCGAGCTCACCGAGAAGATCGGTTGGCGGGCCAACCCGGACAGTAAGGCCGCCTCCTACACCGGCCCGGATTCCGTCTGGAACGCCGGCGACCGTGTTCTGACCGCCATCGGTCAGTCCGAAAACCGTTTCTCTCCCCTGCAGCTGTGTGTCTACGCCTGCACCCTGGCCAACCGTGGCACCCGCTACCGGGCAACTTTCCTGAACCGGGTGGCCTCCTCCGACTACCGAACCCTGATCAAGCAGAACGAGCCGGAGATCGTGAGCAAAATGGACATCTCCTACGACACCTATGAGACGTACATGACCGGCATGCGGAAAGTTATTACCGACATTGGTGGTACTGCCAACAAGTATTTCGGCGGCCATGAAACCCAGAAAACTTTCCCTGTTGCGGTCTGCGCCAAAACCGGTACCGCCCAGCACTCCTCCGGCGGCTCCGACCACGGTGCTTTCATCTGCTTCGCTCCCATGGAAGACCCGGAGATCGCCGTGGCGATCTACGGCGAGAAGGTGGCCCACGGAAGCTCCCTGGCTCCTGTGGCAGAGCAGATTCTGGAAGCCTATTTTGAAATGGAAGCAGCCAGCGATGTTTTCACCTACGAAAACCAGGTGGGATAACCGCCGGCAGAGGCTTTTAAACGGAAAATATTCCGACACTTTCATTGGGAACGCATAAATGCGTTTCCAATGAAGCTTACCATTCGTCTACAAAACCTCAAAAAGCGCTGGACGCCGCCTTTCGCGGTATCCAGCGCTTCGCTGTAGATGGGGGACTGTTTAATTTTCCTGGGCTCTTCTCTTCATCAGCTCCCGCATCCGGATGGAATGATCCAGCTCCCGCTTGCGGATCCGAAGGCTCTTGGGGGTGCATTCCAGCAGCTCATCATCTGCCAGGAATTCCAGGCACTGCTCCAGGGAGAGATTCCGGGGCGGTGTCAGCCGGATGGCATCATCGGAACCGGCGGCCCGCATATTGGTCAGCTGCTTTCTCTTGCAGACATTGACGGTCATATCCTCGTTCCGGCTGCAAACGCCAATGACCATTCCGGCGTAAACCGGAGTTCCCGGCCCGATGAACAGAGCGCCTCGCTCCTGGGCGGCGCCAAGACCATAGGCCACTGCTTCGCCGGTTTCAAAGGCAATGAGAGAACCGGTGAGACGGCGCTCAATTTCTCCCTTCATGGGTGCGTAGGAGTCCAGCACCGAGGACATGATGCCCTCGCCCCGGGTATCCGTGAGAAACTCGTTCCGGTAGCCGAACAGACCACGGGAGGGAACCAGGAACTCCAGCCGGTAGCGGCTGCCCATAGGGGTCATGCTCAAAAGATCCCCTTTCCGGCGGCCCATTTTCTCGATGACAGCGCCCATGCATTCCTCCGGCACATCGGCTACCATACGCTCGATGGGCTCACAGGTCTTGCCGTCGATGACCTTGGTCAGCACCCGAGGGGTGGACACGGAGAATTCGTACCCCTCCCGGCGCATGGTCTCCATGAGGATGGAAAGGTGCATTTCGCCCCGGCCTGCCACGTTGAAAGCATCGGTGCCCTGCTCGGAAACATGGAGGGACACATCCTTTAATAGCTCCCGCTCCAAACGATCCCGCAGGTTCCGGGAGGTGACGAACTTGCCCTCTTTCCCGGCAAAGGGAGAATCATTGACCGCAAAGGTCATTTCGATGGTGGGGTCGCTGATCTTCACAAAGGGCAGGGGCTCCACACAGTCCGGAGCGCAGAGGGTGCGGCCAATGGTGATGTCCGCCATGCCGGAGAGGGCCACGATCTCACCGGCCTTGGCCTCCTGGATAGGCGTTTTTCCCAGGCCGTCGAACTCGTACAGCGCCACGACCTTACCCTTGGTCTTGATGGCGGGATCGTGGAAATCGCAGATGGTGACCTCCTGGTTGACCTTGATGGTACCCCGCTCCACCCGGCCCACGGCAATGCGGCCCACATAATCGTTATAGTCAATGGAGGAAACCAGCAGCTGCATGGGAGCATTCTCGTCCCCCTGGGGAGCATCAATATAATTGACAATGGTCTCGAACAGAGGGGTCAAATCGGTGCCCGGCTCGTCGGGGCCGTAGGAGGCGGTGCCCTGACGGCCGGAGCAGAACACGGTGGGGCTGTTGAACTGCTCGTCGGTGGCTTCCAGCTCCAGCAGCAGCTCCAGCACCTCGTCCATCACCTCATGAACCCGTGCATCGGGCTTATCCACCTTGTTCACAGCAACGATCACCTTATGCCCCAGCTCCAGAGCCTTTTGCAGCACAAAGCGGGTCTGAGGCATGGGCCCCTCGGCGGCGTCCACCAGTAGGATGACACCATTGACCATTTTCAGGATACGCTCCACCTCGCCGCTGAAATCGGCGTGGCCCGGAGTATCCACGATGTTGATTTTATAGTCCTTATAGTGGACGGAGGTATTCTTGGCCAGAATGGTGATGCCCCGCTCCCGCTCCAGATCGCCGGAGTCCATCACCCGCTCCACAGTGGCCTGATTTTCCCGATAGATACCGCCCTGCTTCAGCATTTCGTCCACCAGGGTGGTCTTACCGTGGTCAACGTGGGCGATGATGGCAATATTTCTGATTTTATCCTGAGATGCCATAAATTGCTCTCCTTTTTCTTGGATTTCTTATTCTCAACAATAAAATATAGCACAATGCCAAAAGAAAAGCAATATTTTTGTGGATTATTACCGTAGATTTTTGAAGAAAATCCTGTCCATTTTCCGGCATATTGCAAAATGTCCCTGTTTTCCCATGCGGCAGAAAAAAGCGGAAAACCGGTATATCCTGAGACATACCGGTTTCTTCCATATCAGTGTTGTAAGGAACGGACTCTGGCTGTAAATCCGTCGCAGATTCTCTCCGAAAGGGGCATGAACACCTGGGCCACCGGGCCCACCACCGCCATGCAGATCAGGGTGCCCGGGCCAACGGTGCCTCCAAGCAGGAAGCCGGTCAGTGCAAACAGCACATCCACCCCCACCCGCACCGGGCCGAATTTCCACTTTGTCTTGTCGCTGAGAACCACAGCCACCAGATCGTTGGGCCCGGTGCCCGCCTGGGATTTGATAACGATGGTCATACCGAACGCCAGAATGCCGCAGCCCAGAACCACAGCCACAACCCGCACCACCATAGGGGAGCCGGCGCTGACGATGCCGCCCAACAGCAGATTGAACAGGTCGATAATGGGCCCTCCCAGGAGCATACACAGGAACGTACCAATGCGGACATAGCTTCTGTCGATCGCCAGCAGGGCCAGGATGATCAGCAGAGAGACCGCGATATGTACTGTGCCGTGGGTCACGGCGGGAACAAGCTCATGCAGTCCCTGAATCAGCACATTAAAGGGGTCGGAGCCCAGATTGGCAAGCAGGAACAGTGTCACGCCCAAATGGGCAATGGTCAGGCCGATGAGCAGCAGAACCACCCGGGGCAGCCAGGTTCCCAGCATTTCCCTCTCCTTGCCCCCCGCCGCTTCCTCCTGCTCTGTCGGAGAGCGCTTTCATCAGCTCCCGCTGGACAGGCATCCGGTCCCGCCGGGGATACCGGCTGCCATAATCCCGTGCCAGCCGCCCCGCCTCCTCCCGCTCCAACAGAGGAATCAGCTCACGGGCATGCCCCTGGGCGGCGTAGGCCATCCAGTAGGTGCCGTTTTCCCGGTGCAGCGCGGGATAATTCAAAATCCATTCCGCCGCCTTGGACACCTCACAGGCGTTTGGATCGGCTTTCAGAAAATCCCGAACCCACTGCCCCAGGGCTTCATAGAACATCTGGTTGCAGGCATCCTTTCTGGGATCGTCGCCCATGTTAAAAGACCCGGCAAAAAGCCCGGCCTGCTTTTCCGCCTGGGCAAGCTTTTCCTCATATTCCCGGTAGATGGATTCCAGCTGCTGCAAATCTCCCATGTTTTTTCCTCCTGTGGTTTTTTATCTTTCTTTACAGTTTAGCATAGTTTCCATTTAACCGCAACCAATTTACAATCCCCTGCGCTTTGGGCGCAGGGGATTGGGAATCAGGTTATCTTATTCGACGGCGGGAACCAGGTGAATCATCTGCACGGGGGTGCGCTTGCCCTGGGCATCGCCATAGAAATTCAGGGTAAAGGTTACGCTGCCGTCATCGGTTTCCACTTCCAGCTCTGTCTCATTACCCTTTTCATCCAGGAGCATGAGCTTGCAGCCCTCCGCCAGCTCCGCCGGGATGGTAAACTTGGTCAAACCGGTGCACTGGGCCAGTCGGGCATCAAACTCGAAGCCCACGCAGATGACCCTCTCGCCGTTATCCAGTGCGCCGCAGCGGAGCACCATGTCGCCCTCCGGGGTCCAGCCGGTGATGGGTGTGGGGAAAGCATCCTCTACCAGCTCCAGGCGGCCTCCATCACTGAGCGCACCGCAAACGGGACAGATGGTATACTTCTCCGCCTGGTCGGCACCGGCGGGAATCAGCTTGAAATCCCAGTCCACGCAGGCGGTGGTCTTGGTGTAAGTACAGCCGTCCCGCTTGCAGGGGGCGCTGTTCTGTCCGCTGCCTGTGGGCTCCCACAGATCATACCAGTGGGAAAGCCGTTTCACCTTATCGGTTACTTTCTTGTAGCCGCAGACCTTACAGGTATAGGTGGTGTAGCCTTCATTGTTGCAGGTGGGTTTGGTCACCTTGCCCTCGTCAAAGCTGTGGTCCTGGGTGGTACCAAAGGATGACCCGCAGTTGCCGCAGACAGCGGCCTCCTTGCAGGTTGCCTTTTTGGAAGCCGAGTGGTCGGATACAGCCAGATAGTTGCCATCCGCATCATAGGTCAGCTGCTTGTGGCCGTTGTTGCATACGTATACCCTGGCGCACTGGGTTTCGCTGATTCTGCGGAACTCCGCAGTTGCGGTATAGCCCGTGAAGGCAAGTCCATTATCTTCGCAGGTTTTACAGGGTCTGGCCTCAGCAGAAGCCGTTACGCCAAAGATTCCCACGGACAGCAGGGTCAAAGCAAGGGCGGCTGCAAGACGAGTCAGCTTTTTTCCTTTCATGTATGTTTCCTCCTTTTTCATTTCCGGGAAAGCCCCGGCAGGACTATCTGTCGCTTCCATCCGAACTGGTCAGAGGGAGCGATCGATCCATTTCTATATGTTACCACCC
>JAXECZ010000045.1:0-10742 GCA_034104845.1 Faecousia sp.
TTGGTAAGGATGAGGTCGCCAGTTCAAATCTGGCTAGCAGCTCCAAACCCTCTGAAATCTTCGGATTTCAGAGGGTTTCTTTTGTTATTGCTGAAAATCGGCAGTCAAAAGTTTAAAACCGCCAATTCTGCGTAAAAAGCCAGACCGCATCCCTTCTTGCCACTTTTTAAGGAAGGGATGCGGTCTGATTAGCATACCAAAAGGGAAGTGAAAAGGCGGAAGTTACCAAATTCTCTTGAATTTTCTGGACAGGTGTGATACCATTATCTTGCGACGCAATCGAATATTCTGAACTCGAAGGATGTGTTTTTACTTCGGTAAAAACGCACCCTCTACTTTGGCATCCTTTGGGTTCGTCAGATTGCGTCGCAGCAAGTGAGGCTATGCGTTTTTCGGTGCGTAGCTTCGGCTACGCACTTTTTTATTATAAGAAAGAAGGATAAGCAAATGAAAAGAACATTTTCCCTTATGTTGGCACTTGTGTTGTGCCTGTCTCTTTGTGCCTGTGGTGCAAGGGAAGAATCCAGCACAACTGAGCCTACCCCTGCCCCAATCGTTGTTGATGGAGAAGAAGTCTCCGTTAAGGGATTCCTTGTTGAGCATCTGAGTGAGTACATTCAAAGTGAAGCCTACCTTGCACGAGAGGCTGCCTTTGAAGAATTGTTCGGAACAGAGGCTGGTTCCTTTGCTGTCACCAAAGTAATCGAGCTTACTGCCGAAGGTCTTGGACCTAATAGCATCAGCGTCCACTATCTTGCAGTAAAGGCTGATTGTGATTTCGCAGTAGATGACTGTGGTTTTGACAATATTTTGTTGGTCGTTGATTACGAAAGTGGAAAGGTCTACGACGAATTTACAATCGATCCCAGTTGGGAAACAATGGATGGTAGTAACGAGCAACAGATTTGGTATATGCTCCATGGCCCGTTGGTTGGTAGTGATTACGACGGTGGTGCAATCATTATTGATTCCGAAGTTCGGACTGAGCTTTCCGAAGCTGATATTGCAGAAATCAATGCAGAACTGAACAAGTAATCCACACGACACGAAAGACAGCAGAGCATTTCGCTCTGCTGTCTTTTAGCTTTCCAAGAGGGAAAGATACTTGTAGACGGTGGTTCTGCTGAGATCGCAGACCCTTGCCAATTCCGAAACATTCAACTGTCTTTTTTGTAAGCGGGATAGTGGCGGAGGAAGAAAAGCGGGATTGCTGTCCTTAGTTGTCTGGGGCATCCTGATGCTTTCCCCTTTTGCACTGCACACCAAAAGGAAAGAGAAGCATACCGATTTTGGATGCTTAGTGCAAGGTAACGGTAGGAGGAAGCACTGTGGCTTTTGGACGAAGATGTTGCGATTTGTAATATTTATTTGAAAAAATATAGGAATAGCTGCCTGAAAAAAGCGATGCAGCTTGGAAGAAATTCACAAATTCATAAATTAGAAACATATGGAAAATGTAATTCCACACAAATTCGTAATCTGTGTCAAAACTGGCTTGACAAATAGAATGTCCTGTGGTAGCATACATTCATCTACAGAACACGGACAAATGCAACGAACAGGACCGTTGCAGCCGACTCCTTCTCCAGAGAATTGCCGGTTGGTGCAAGGCATAGAAGCGCGGCTGTGAGTATCCCCTGTGAGCAGTCACCCCAACCTCTTCGGATCAGTAAGGTTGACCGGAAGCCCACCGTTATATGGGCAGGGCTTGTTAGAGCCCGGTAAAGTGGCGGCATTTTGCCGCAACAAGAGTGGTACCGCGGAGCTTCAAACTTCGTCTCTTTCGGATTTAAAGAGACGAAGTTTTTTATTGCGATTTGCCCCTGCTCTGAGAGAGAAAAAAGGAGGAATTTAAAAAATGAACGGACTTTTGATGATGGTGATCGCCATCGCAGTGCTGGGCGGAGGCTACCTGTTCTATGGCCGCTGGCTGGCAAAAACCTGGGGGGTCGACCCCAATGCGAAGACCCCTGCTTATGAAATGCGGGACGGTGTGGACTATGAGCCTGCGGATACTGCGGTGGTTTTTGGACATCAATTCGCTTCCATCGCCGGCGCCGGCCCCATCAATGGGCCCATTCAGGCGGCGGTGTTCGGCTGGGTTCCGGTTCTTCTGTGGGTGCTGGTAGGCGGCGTGTTCTTTGGCGCCGTGCAGGATTTTTCCGCCATGTATGCCTCGGTGAAGAACAAGGGACGCACCATCGGTTACATCATTGAGGAGTACATCGGCAAGCTGGGTAAGAAGCTGTTCCTGCTGTTCTGCTGGCTGTTCTGCATCCTTGTGGTTGCCGCCTTTGCCGACGTGGTGGCGGGCACCTTCAATGGGTTCAATGCCGACGGTAGCTATATCAGCGCCAACGGCAGCGTGGCTACCACCAGCATGATGTTTATTCTGGAGGCGGTTGCCCTTGGCTTTGTGCTTCGCTATGCCAAGCTGGGTAAGTGGGTCAACACTGCCATCGCCATTGGCCTGCTGGTCCTGGGCGTGGTGGTTGGCTTGAACGCCCCTGTGTATATTCCCACCGGCACCTGGCATGTGGTGGTTTTCCTGTACATTCTGGTTGCCAGCGTGGTTCCCGTCTGGGCCCTGCTGCAGCCCCGTGACTATCTGAACAGCTACCTGCTGGTGTTTATGATCCTGGCCGCTGTGGTGGGCGTTCTGGTGACCAATCCCAGCATCAACCTGCCCGCTTTTACCAGCTTCTATGTGGAGGGCACCGGCAATATGTTCCCTGTGCTGTTTGTTACCATCGCCTGCGGCGCTGTTTCCGGCTTCCACAGCCTGGTTTCCTCCGGCACCTCTTCCAAGCAGATCAAGAGCGAAAAGCACATGCTGCCTGTTTCCTTTGGCTCCATGCTTCTGGAGTCCCTGCTGGCGGTTATCGCGCTGATCGCCGTTGCCTCCTTTGCCACCGGCGAGGCTGCCGCTGCCGGATATAATACCCCCGCCCAGGTGTTTGCCGGCGGTGTGGCCAATTTCCTGGCGAAGCTGGGAATGCCTCACAATATTGTGTTTACGCTGATCAATCTGGCCGTGTCCGCCTTTGCGCTGACCAGCCTGGACAGTGTTGCCCGTATCGGCCGCCTGTCCTTCCAGGAGCTGTTCCTGGATGCCTCCATTGAGGATGACAAGATGGAACCCTGGCGCAAGGTTCTGACCAATAAGTATTTTGCCACGGTCATCACCCTGATTCTGGCCTATCTGCTGGCCAAGGTGGGCTACAAGAGCATCTGGCCCCTGTTTGGCTCCGCCAACCAGCTGCTCAGTGCCCTGGCCCTGATTGCCTGCGCCGTCTTCCTGAAAAAGACCAAGCGCAAGGGCTGGATGCTGTGGGCTCCCATGGTCATCATGCTGGCCGTGACCCTGACCGCTCTGGTGCAGAAGATCATTGCCCTGGTGGGCAATCCCACCGCCGGCAATGTGCTCCAGCTGGCGTTCGCGGTGGCCCTGTTCGTCCTGGGCGTCATTGTGGCCGCTCTGGGCATGAAGCGGCTGGCTGAGAAGCAGACTGCCAAGGTGTAAATTCCGTTAACCATCCAATCCCAAAATAAACCGCTCCTGACCCGAGGGCCTCTCCGTGTCAGGAGCGGTTTTGTTTTCTGCGCTCACCGGACGGTTCTTCGGGTGATTCCCAGTTCATTCCGGCGGGCTGGGCGCAAAAAGGGGTTGTCAAGCGGGATAAAATGCGGTAGAATATCCGAAACAAGGTATTTGGAGGAATTCTGCCGTGGCATGGCTGGAAATAACCATTGACACCGCGTCCCGGGAAGTGGAGGCGGTGGCCCAGGGGCTGACGGCCCGTGGATTTTCCGATCTGGTGATCGAGGATGAGCAGGAATTTGAAGAATTCCTGGAAGAGAACCGGGCCTATTGGGACTATATCGATGAGCACTTGCAGCAGCAGCTTCAGGGGCTGTCCCGGATCAAGCTCTATTTGGAGGATACCGACGAGGCTTCCCTGAAACGACTGCGCGGCTATGCCGAGGAGGCCGGGCTGCCCATGACGGTCACGCCCCTGGCCCAGACGGACTGGGAGGAAAGCTGGAAAGAGAACTATCCGCCCCAGGAGATCGGCGCGGATCTGGTGGTGCTCCCCTATTGGCTGGCCCAGGATTACAAGGGCAGCCGGAAGCAGGTGATTTTGGATCCGGGCCTCACCTTTGGAACCGGTGCCCATCCCTCCACCCAGATGGTAATGGAGGCCATGGAGCGTATCGTTTTCCCGGGAGCCCGGTGCCTGGACCTGGGCAGCGGCAGCGGCATTCTGTCCATCACCGCCCTGCGGCTGGGAGCGAAGCAGGCGGTGGGGGTGGACATCGATCCCAAGGCGGAGGACATTGCCCGGGAAAACGCCGGCTGCAACGGCTTCTCTTCTCCGGAATTCACGGCCCTCACCGGCAACGTCACTGCAGACAAGACGCTGATGGATCGCCTGGCGGCGGAAAGCTGGGATGTGGTGCTGGTGAATATTGTGGCGGATGTGATCATTGGCCTGGCACCGGTGCTGCCCCTGTTTTTAAAAGAGAACACCAAATTGATCTGCTCCGGCATTCTGGATACCCGGCTGAAGGATGTCACCGCCGCCCTCGCTGCCGCAGGCATCACCGTGGAGCAGACCCGGGCTAAAGAGGATTGGCGCTGCATCTGTGCCCGCCGGGAAGCCTGACATGCAAATAAAATAGGAGAAACATATGCGATTAACTTATAAGACCCGCCGAACCCTCCAGCGGGTGACAACTGTGATCCTGGCCATTGCCCTGGTGCTGATTCTGTTCGGCTTCTGCTGGAACATCTGGGTGGAGCGGTATGTGGTTTACACCCGGGAGGGAGCCACCCTGGATTTCAGCCGGTCCCCCCTGGATACCGTGGGCGTCATCGCCACGCCGCCAAAGGCGGACGACTCGGTTTCCATCTTCTATAATGAGGGCTCCGACGCCGTGGAGCTGACCACGGAGCTCACCGCCCTGAACGGCTATTACATTGGCTATGAGGCGCTCAAGGGCAGCGTGGACGAGATTAAAACGGATTTGAACCGGTTGAAGGCCGGTACTCCCATCATGATCGAGCTAAAGGGCGGCTACGGCTCCTTTTACTATTCCTCCAAGCTCACCGGCGCGGTGAGCTCCGCCAGTGTGAATGTGGCGGCGGTGGATGAGCTGATTCAGTATGTCCGCTCCAAGGGCTTTTATATGATCGCCAAGATTTCCGCTTTCCGGGATTACGATTTCGGCAACCGGAACGTGACCAGCGGCCTGTATATGAAGAGCCGGGCCGGCCTTTGGATGGACAGCGGCGGCTGCTTCTGGCTGGATCCCACCAGCGCCAACACCTTGAACTGGATCACCTCCATCGCCAATGAGGTAAAGGAGCTGGGCTTTAACGAGGTCATGCTGGATAATTTCCGCTTCCCGGCGGAGACGGACAAGTATATCTTTAACGGCAATATGGATGAGGCCATTTCCGCCGCCGCTACCACCATCATGGCCAGCTGCGCTTCGGATTCCTTTGTGGTTTCCTTTGGCGCGGCCACCCCGGCTTTCCCCCTGCCCGATGGCAGAAGCCGCCTGTACCTGTCCGATGTCAGCGCGCAGGAGGTGGCTGCCCGGGCATCCCAGGCTACCTTCGAGAACCCGGAGGCACGGCTGGTGTTCCTGTCCGATACCAACGATACCCGGTTCGATTCCTACAGCGTCCTGCGCCCTCTGTCTGTTTCCGAGGGCTTGGAGGCCCAAAAGGCGGATATGGAGAACAAATAAAGAAGCAAAAAGACCGTATCGGGCTGCGATACGGTCTTTTGTCGTCTTACTGCTTTCTCAAATCGGGGATATACACGTTGATGTCCACATCTCCCTCGATACCGGGCACCTTGCCCTCACTGGTGTACTGCCACATCTCCACCCGGAAAGGGAAGGTCATTCGATCCTGGTACAGGGCCAGCCAGAAAGGATAGTCCTCCAGCTCGCTGAGGTAGATCATCCGGGAGACCTGGGTCCAGTTAAAATAGACCATGGGGTCAAAGCCCCGGGCACTCATTTCGTCGCAGAAGTAGCGGAGCATGTCCGTCAGCTCCCGCCGGGTGACGTTCCGAACCCGTCCTTCGGTGGGGTTGGCCACCTCCCAGTCCAGCACGATGGGATATTCCAGCGGATAGTCCCCCAGAATTTCCAGCATAAACTCAATTTCTTCATGAACCTCGTCCAGCGTGGTGGCCTGGGAGAAGAAGTAGGCACCGATGGGGATCCCCGCAGCGGCGGTGCCCGCCAGGTTTTGCTGGATGTATTCGTCCTCCACCAGAGTGCCCTTGGCACCCCAGCCCCGGTAGCCCAGCCGGAGCATGGCAAAATCCACGCCGGAGGCCTTCACCTGGTTCCAGTCGATGTCGTGCTGGAAAGCGGATACGTCCACGCCCACATAGCTCTCCTGCTTCAGGCAATAGAGGTAGTTCTGCTTGTTGTATTGAAAATCGTATTGGTCAAAGGGGTTGGCCTCGGGAGGGATGGTGGTTTCCTGGGTGACTTCGGTTTCCTCCTCCGCCACAATGGGATTATCCTTAAGCAGGGATTCCTCCTCCAGACGGATGCCGTGGAGGAAAGCGTCCGGGTCTTCCTGGTCCTGCCGGGCCTCTTTCAGGGAGGGAAGCAGAAAGGATGCCGCCAGGATCAGCAGAAAAATCACCAGGCAGACCGCCGCGGCGGCGCCTAAAAACACCACTGCGCCGCTGGTGCGGGGCTGGTCGTAGCTCCCGTCGTCTTCTACATAGGCGTAATCCTCACTGTATTGCTCATAGTCATCCGGTATATATTCATCATCGGGCACAGAGTGCTTCATGGCTCCATCTCCTTTGTTGGGGTCTTTCGACCCAATATACCATAGAACCGCCGGATGCACAAGAGGAAAAAAGCAGAAAGCGTCCCGGGGAGAAATCTTAAACATTCCGTAAATATTCGCCTGGGATGGTTGCAATCCACCGCAATTGCAATATAATATTTCTATCCATTTTATCCCTAAGGTGATTGTATGAATCAGTTCAGTGCTTGGCTGCGGAATTTGGGCGCGGGGATCCGTACCGGGCTTTTTCGTTTTATGTCCGGGCGGTATGGCACCGACCGGCTGAATATGGTCATTCTCTGTGTGGGTGTGGCGGCAAGCATCCTGTCGGCTTTCTTCCAGCAGCATTGGGCTGGGCGGCTGGCCTGGGTGCTGAGCTATGTGCTGATGATCTGGGCCATCTTCCGCAGCTTGTCCCGGAATATCAACAAGCGCTATCAGGAAAACCGCCGGTTCCTGCTGATGCTGGATCGGATCAAGGACCGGAAGAACCGCTATTTCATCTGCCCCCGGTGCCGCCAGACTGTCCGCGTCCCCCGTCACAAGGGCAAAATCGCCATTACCTGCCCCAAGTGCAAGGAGCGCTTCCAGCGGCGTACCTGATAGAAGCTTCCCCATTTTTCGACAGATCATTCAGAGCCTGCCTTGTTTTGGCAGGCTCTTTTGTATTCCGGATTTTTGATGAAAAATAAAACATCACCAAGGCTATTTCTCTGCCAGGCTCAGCGCCCGGCGGAGCTTGCTTTGGGGTTCCGGTATCAGGCCGAACCGGGCGGCCAGCTCCGTGGCAAAGGCAACGGCGTCCCCGTCCCGCCCTTGCTTCAGCTCCACCTCCGCTTCGGCAAAGGGCAGCTCCTTTCCGCCGCCCAGCAGCACGCCCCGATCCAGCGCCAGCTCCACAGCACCGTCTCCTGAGGGGAGGGTGACTGCCTTTCGGGTGAACCGGGCACCGCAGGTGGGCACGACCCCCTGCCGGGTGTATTCCAATAAGGCCTCGGGGGCGCCCAGGACAATCAGCTGGGGAATGGCGGTCAAAAGACGATCACATTCCGTCTCCCATTCCCCCCGGCTGCCATCAGGGAGATTGGATTTGACGGTACAAATCGAGATGCCGTTCTCCATCCGCCGCCGCAGGGTCCAGTGGAGCCGCCGCAGGGCACCGTCGGGGGTGTCGTAGTAGGTGGTTTCCATCCGGATTTCCCGGAATCCCTGGTAGCAGGCTTCTATTTTCTCCAATTGTTCTCCGGTGGCCCGGTATTTCAGCTCAAATTCCCGTCCCATAATATGCGCTCCTTTGCAGATGGAATAATGTATGATGTGATTGCCGACCTTACGCGCCAAATTCCCGTTTCCTGTTTAAGGCCTGTTTATACCTTGTATTATACACCTTAATTGGGGAATCGTAAAGTTTGTTCCCTGCCGGGAAAATGTTAATGAATAATTCAAAAACGGGGGGTTGACATTTTTAGCACTCTCTGGTATAGTGTGCTTAGCACTCAAGGATAAGGAGTGCTAAGAAAACGAAAGGAGGATGTTCATGGAACTGTCCGAACGAAAAAAGAAAGTTCTCCGTAGTGTCGTGGATCTGTATATCCGTACCGCCGAGCCGGTGGGCTCCAAGGCGATTACCGAGCTGCCGGATATGAACTACTCCTCCGCCACCATCCGAAATGAAATGGCAGAGCTCACCACCATGGGTTATCTGGAGCAGCCCCATACCAGCGCCGGGCGGGTTCCCTCCGCTGCAGGCTACCGGCTGTATGTGGATGAGCTGATGCTGGACTACCGCCTGAGCGTGGATGAAACCAAGTCCATTACCAGCGCCATCGAGGACAAGATGAACCGGGTGGACAAAATGGTGGAAAAGGTTGCAAAGCTGGTATCCCAGGCCACCAATCTTCCCGCCATCAGCGCGGCCTCCCGTCAGGGCGGCTCCACCGTGCTGAAATTCAACCTGCTCCATTCCGGCACCGGAAGCTTCATCCTGGTGCTCACCCTGCCGGGAGATCAGGTGGTAAACAAGCTGATCAAGCTGCCCCTGAGCATTACGGAAGCGGATCTCAATCTGCTCACCGCCCTGCTCAACGCCACCATGACGGAGCTCCCTCTGGAGAAATTTACCGCCGAGCTCATGGAAAAGGTGATGCGCTCCGCCGGAGCTGCCGCCAGCCTGGTGCCGGTGATTGTGGATTTCACCACGGAGGCGCTGAAAAACCACAGCTCCACCAATATGGCCGTGGCCGGGCAGGCGAAGCTTTTGGGTCTGCCGGAATACCGGGATGTGGATAAGGCCCAGCGGGTGCTTGCCAGCATCGACGAGGACGCCCTCAGCGGCCTCCCCGCTGTGATGGAGGGCGCCAACGGCACCAAGGTCATTGTTGGGCCGGAGAATGTGGCCGATGAATTAAAGGATACCTCCGTGGTCATGACCCGGTTCGACATCGGCGACGGGCTCCAGGGCATGATCGGCGTGGTTGGCCCCACCAGAATGGACTACGCCAAGGTCACTGCCCGACTGAGCTGCTTTGCGGAGAATCTGAGCAAGATGTTCGCCAAACCGGAAATGCCCCAGCTTCCCGGCTCTGTGGAGCAGAGTGAGAAGCCACCGAAATAAAGGAGAGATCTGCATATGTCAAAAAAAGAAAAACAGCAGGAGCCTGAGCTGGAAATCCAGTCCACCCAGGAGCCTGAGCAGACACCAAGCGAGGAAAACGCGCCTGAGACTTCCCCTGAGACTGCTCCTGAGGTAACGGTGGAGCAGACGCCCCAGATCAACTGGGAGGAAAAATACAACGCAGAGCACGATACCTATCTTCGCCTGGCCGCTGAGTTTGATAATTTCCGCAAGCGCACCATCAAGGAAAAGGAGGCCTCCTACGGCAACGGCAAGTCCGACGCCGTGAGCAAGCTGCTTCCCATCTACGATATCCTGGAGCGGGCCGTGAACCAGCCCACCGAGGATGCCGCCTACAAAAAGGGCGTGGAGCTGACCATGACCGAATTGGTGAAAATCTTCACCGGTTTGGGCGTGGAAATCTTCGGCCAGCCCGGCGACAGCTTCGACCCTGCCCTGCACAATGCTGTGATGCATGTGGAGGACGAGAGCCTGGGAGAAAACACCATCACCCAGGTGTTCCAGAAGGGCTTCAAGCTGGGCGATAAGATCGTCCGCTTCGCCATGGTTCAGGTTGCCAATTAAAAAGCAGCGGATTTCCACCGCTTTTCAATATTCTATTTGTAAAAAATTATGGTATATATAGGAGGAAAACATTATGTCTAAGATTATCGGTATTGATTTGGGTACTACCAATTCCTGCGTGTCCGTTCTGGAGGGCGGCGAGCCCGTCGTCATTGCCAACGCCGAGGGCACCCGCACCACACCCTCTGTGGTGGCTTTCTCCAAGACCGGCGAGCGGATGGTCGGCCAGGTTGCCAAGCGTCAGGCGGTTACCAATGCTGACCGCACCGTCTCTTCCATCAAGCGCCACATGGGTGAAAACTACCATGTCACTGTGGATGGCCAGTCCTACACCCCCCAGCAGATCAGCGCTTTCATTCTGCAGAAGCTGAAGGCCGATGCCGAGAGCTACCTGGGCCAGCCGGTCACCGAGGCGGTCATCACCGTGCCTGCCTACTTCTCCGACGCCCAGCGTCAGGCCACCAAGGACGCCGGCAAGATCGCCGGTCTGGAAGTGAAGCGTATCATCAACGAGCCCACCGCCGCGGCCCTGGCCTACGGCATGGACAAGGAAGCCGAGCAGAAGATCATGGTCTATGACCTGGGCGGCGGTACTTTCGATGTCTCCATCCTGGACATCGGCGACGGCATCATCGAGGTGCTGGCCACTGCCGGTGATACCCACCTGGGCGGCGACGATTTCGACCAGAGAATCATGGATTACCTGGTTTCCGA
>JAXECZ010000051.1:0-5988 GCA_034104845.1 Faecousia sp.
GGAATACGACTGCGGCCAGTGCGGCGAGTGCTTCCTGAACCTCACCGGCGGCATCTGCCCCATCACCGCCTGCTCCAAGAGCCTGGTCAACGGCCCCTGCGGCGGCACCAGCCACAACGGCAAATGCGAGGTCTGCCCCGATATGGACTGCGGATGGGAGCGCATCATTGCCCGCCTGAAGGCCCAGGGACGGCTGGATGTTCTGAAGTGCCCCACCCAGCTGCATGACTTTAATACCGACGAGGCTACCAAGGCCGCCAAAGAATCTGAATAAATTGAGGAGCGAATAGAATTATGAGAATTACTGAACTGTTTGACAACGGTGAGTTTGTTGTTTCCGCCGAGGTCGGCCCTCCCAAAGGAATTCATATCGACGGCATGGTTGAGGAGGCCAAGAAGTATCTGACCGATGTTCACTTTGTCAACGTCACCGATAACCAGTCCTCCGTGATGCGCCTGGGCTCCCTGGCCACCTGTAAGGTGCTGAAGGATGCAGGGCTGAACCCCATCTTCCAGCTGACCTGCCGGGATCGGAACCGCATTGCCCTCCAGTCCGACCTGCTCAGTGCCGCCATGCTGGGCATCGACAACATTCTGTGCCTGACCGGTGACCATACCAAGCTGGGTGACCATCCCCAGGCCAAGCCCGTATTTGATCTGGATTCCGTCTCCCTGCTCTACACCGCCTCCCTGCTGGAAACCGGCAAGGACCTGGGCGGGAATGACTTGGTGGGCGAGCCCCCCAAGTTCGCCAAGGGCGCGGTGGTGTCCCCCTGCTCCGACTCCGTGGATGCCCAGCTGGTGAAGATGGAGCGGAAGGTCAAGGCCGGCGCCGAATACTTCCAGACCCAGGCTGTGTTTGAGCCTGAAAAGTTCATCAAGTTCATGGAGACTGCCAAGCAGTTTGGCAAGCCCGTACAGGTGGGCATCATCATTCCCAAGTCCGCCGGTATGTGCAAGTTCATGAACAAAAACGTGGCAGGTGTCCACATCCCCGACGAGCTCATTGCCGAGCTGCAGGCGGACAAGGAGAAGACCAAGGCTGGCATCACCGGCGTGGAAATCGCCGCCCGGATCATCCGGGAGTGCAAGCCCTACTGCCAGGGTGTGCACATCATGTCCCTGGGCTGGGAGTCCAAGATTCCCGCGCTGCTGTCCCAGGCCGGCCTGAAGTAATCACAATATCAAAATCTCCCCTCCAAATGAACCGGAGGGGAGATTTTTATAAGGGCGGGTTTATTTTCCGCCGTGGATGTATTTGTGATCCCAGTCGGCGTCGAAGAGCCGCTTGCCCATTTCCATGGGGCAGCCGGTCCACAAATCGTCCGCCAGCTCCCGCAGGGTATCAGCGGGCTCCAGGCATTCCAGGTAAAATTCCGGCAGAGCAATTTCTCCCAGCCGCAGCCCCAGCAGGGCACCGGCAATGGCCCCTACGGCGGAGCTTCGGCCGGAGTGGTTCACTGCGATAATCATGGCGGCGTCGAATTCTTCTCCTCCGGCCATGCAGGCATAAACCGCCCCTGCCAGCACCTGAGCGGCGGACTGGCAGTGGAATTTCTCCATCACATCCCAGGTGTTCAGGCTCACATCCCGCTCCATGGACACCGCCAGCCGCAGCAGCGTGGTGAGTTCGTTGCACTGGGCGGGGTACTGGTGGGCGAATTGAGCGGAAATCATCTGGGCAGTCTCCAAAACCAGCTGCCCCAGGGGAATCTGGGGGGCATAGAGACTGCGGCTGATGAGATGGGCCAGGGCCGCGCCGGAGAGGAAAGCCAGAGGGCCTCCGTGGGTCAGCGCCACGGTCTCCGCCCCCAGCCGGTCCAGCTCCGGCTGCTTCATCCGGTCGGGATGGTGAAAGAGCCCCACGCCGATGGAGGTGGTGAGGCCGCCGGGGGTGGTGAAATGGTTCACCGGGGTTTCGGGGGTGCCCAGATTCTCCCGGCTCAGGGTATCCAGCATCCGGGTGTCCATGCAGAACCGCCGGCAGATGTCCGGCCGGTGGAGCAGCCAGCAGAAGGTGCGCTCCTTTCGCTCCCAGGGACGCTGGGAGGCCAGCCATTCCCGGCTGGAAAGGCCCACATATTTCACCAGCGGCGCCATTTTCCCCATCATCTGACCCCGGGTCACGGCGATGAGCAGCCCGTTGCAGGTGAAAGCCGCCAGCTGGGTGTAGGAGGTGACATCCGCATAGCCGTTCACCAGGTCATAGCCCAAAAGCCCGTTGGGGCCGTAGTTGTCCCGGATTTCGCCAAGTGTCAGCGAATCCACCGGATATCCCATGGCATCGCCTACCGCCATGCCCAAAAGGCATCCCCGATAGGCCGCCTGATTGAGCCGCATATGCCGTCCCTCCTTGTCTGCGTGAAATGATGGATCGTTTGTCTCTATTATAAAGGGAAGAACCTGGGAATGCAAGGGGAGAATTGGGGATTAAAGCGCCCGAAGGGCTTGTTCCAGCCGGTGCAGCGTCTGCTCCAGCTGGGGCTCCTCCAGGCCGGAGTAGTTCACCACCAGGCAGTGCAGGTCTCCGGGATCTGTCTCGTGGTAAAAGCTGCTCAGAGGCTGAATCCGGATGCCCAGCTCCAGCAGCCATTGGGTAAGCTCCCGGTCCGTCCATTGGGTATCCACCCGCAGCAGAAAATGCAGCCCCGCATCCTGCTCCAAAATGGTGAGCTTTTCCCCTCCGGGGCAACGGGACAGGGCGTCAATCACCAGGTTGCGCCGCTTCTGATAGAACCGGCGCATCCGGTTGATGTGCTTTTCAAAATGTCCCTGGCTGAGGAATCGGGCCAGGGTATACTGCTCAAAGCTGGGCACCGTGCAGCTGTAAAAGCCCAGGCGGCTGCGAAACTGCTCCATGAGCGCTGCAGGCAGCACCGCATAGCTGATGCGGATGGAGGGAGCCAGGCTTTTGGAAAAGGAATTGATATAAATCACCCGCTCCGGTGCCATAGATTGCAGAGCGGGCAGGGGATGGCTGGCAAAGCGGAACTCGCTGTCGTAGTCGTCCTCAATGATCCAGTTTCCCTTGGAGGCCCAGGCCAGCAGCTCCTGGCGGCGGCTCATGGGGGTGACCAGTCCGGTGGGGAAATGGTGGGAGGGCGAAAAGTGGAGCACCTGTGCCTGTTCCAGCTCCTCAGGACGGACGCCCAGGGAGTCCATGGTCACGCTGACGCAGCGAACCCCTCCGGCAGCATAGATTTTTCGGATTTTTCCATAACCCGGCTCCTCCACGGCGTAGACCTTTTCCCGGCCCAGAAGCTGAATCAGCAGATTGTAGAGAAAGTCCGTTCCCGCGCCGATGAGGATGTTCTCCGGATCGATGGTCATGCCACGGAAGGCGGCCAGATGCCGGGCGATGGCTGCCCGCAGCTCCGGGATGCCCTGGTTGGGCAGGGGGAGCAGCAGCTGACGGTCGTAATCCAGGATCACCTCCCTTTGGAGGCGGCTCCAAACGGTGAAGGGGAAGTGGCCGGTGCCGTTGGCGGTGAGATCCAGCAGCACCGGCTCCGGCTCCTTGGCAGGGATGCTTTGGAGCGCCGGCTTGGCTGCCGGTGGGGAACGCTCAATGGATTCAACAAAAAAACCCACCTTCTCCCGGGAGCAGATAAACCCCTCGGCGAGCAGCTGGGCATAGGCAGTCTCCACAGTGATTTTTCCAAGCTCCAAATGCTCTGCCAGCGCCCGCTTGGAGGGCAGCTTTTCACCGGGCTTCAGTTTTCCGTCCAGAATGTCCTGGCGGATGCAGCGGTAAAGGGCTTCGTACAGCGGCAGTCCGGGCTTTTTCTTCAGCGCATAGGTCAGCAAACCGCTGCCCTCCTTTCGTGTTTGATATGTTGGCTTCAGTCGGCAAATAGGAATTAGACGGGGAGGCCCCGCCTAATTCCTATTTTCTGCGGCGGTGGAAAATGCTTTGCTCAATTACCCAGGAAACGGGAGAGGAATTCCTTGGTTTCCTGCTTTTGCGGATTGCCGAAAACCTCGCTGGGGCTGCCTTCCTCGCAGATGATGCCCTGGTTCATATACACCACATGGCTGCTCACATCCCGGGCAAAGGCCATTTCGTGAGTCACCACCAGCATGGTCATTCCCTCCTGGGCCAGAGACCGCATGACGGAAAGCACCTCACCCACCATCTCCGGATCCAATGCGGAGGTGGGCTCGTCAAAGAGCAGCACCTCCGGGTCCATGGCCAGGGCCCGGGCGATGGCCACCCGCTGCTTCTGGCCGCCGGAAATCTGCCGGGGCCGGGCATTGATGTAGGGGGTCATGCCCACCTTTTCCAGGTATTGCAGGGCGTGGGCTCTGGCCTCTTCCCGGCTGCGCTTCAAAACCTTTACCTGGCCCACAATGCAGTTTTCCAGTACCGTCATGTTGGCGAACAGGTTAAAGGACTGGAACACCATACCCACATGGGAACGGTATTCCGGCGCTTTCACGCCCCGGGCGGTGACGTTCTTCCCGTGGTAGAGGATTTCACCGGAGGTGGGAATTTCCAGCAGGTTGATGCAGCGAAGCAGGGTGCTCTTGCCGGAGCCGGAGGCGCCGATGATGGAGGTCACATCTCCCTTTTTCACAGTGAAATCTATGTCCCGCAGCACCTCATGATTGCCGAAGGACTTGGACAGGTGATTCACCTGTAAAATCATATCTTCCATATCAGCGATCTCCTCTTGTACGGCCGAACTTCAATTCCTGTTCTGTCGGATTCCGGAATTCCTTGCTGTGCTCATCAAAGGGTGTGCCCTTGTCCGGGTGGCTGTAGGTTCCGGCGGTCATGGTCAGATGATCTGCCTGCACCAGCTCATAGTCGCTTGACCCATCCAGCCTTTTCTCCACCCAGCGCAGCAGGAAAGAGGCAATCAGCGTCATGGTGAGATAGCCCACCATCTCCACCGTGGCGGAGGGGAAGTACAGGTAGCTGGCACCCACCGCAGCCCGGTGGGCGGCAAAGAAATCGGGGAAGCCAATGATGAACATGACGGAGGTATCCTTCACGTTGATGATGAAATTGTTGCCGATCTGGGGCATGATATTCCGCAGGGCCTGGGGCAGGATCACATTCAGCATGGTCTGCACATGGGTCATGCCAATGGCCTTGGCACCCTCGGTCTGGCCTGGGTCGATGGAGATGATGCCGCCCCGGACGGATTCGGCCATGTAAGCGCCGGTGTTGATGGACACCACGATCATGGCCGCCAGCCAGATATTGGTGAATTTCACCGCGTTATCCGTGAAATAGGGCAGGCCATAATAGATGAACACTGCCTGAAGCACCATGGGGGTGCCCCGAAACACCTCCACATACACCCGGACAATGAGTCTCACCAGCTTCAGGAGGATCCGCTTAGGCAAAGGATCCCGGTCGGTGTAGGGGATGGTGTTCAGCACACCGCAGATGAAGCCGATGACGCAGCCGATCACCGTGCCGATCAAAGCGAGGATCAGGGTGTTCCGCATGCCGGTGAGATAGGAACCGCCGTATTTGCCCCAGAGCTTGAGAATATCGGCAAAAAGCTTGGAAAATTTATCCATTTGGATGCCACTCCTTTTCAATACTGCAAGGCGAGAGGAAAATGCTCCTCTCGCCTTGGGTGAATTGGGGGAAATTACTCGCTCAGAGGCTGAATCTCAATGGCCTTGGCCATGAGCTCGTTGAAGTCCTCAACGGTCATCTCGGACAGAACCGCGTCAATGGCCTCCTTGAGGACGGTGTTGCCCTTCATCAGGGAGACACCGATGTTCACGTTCTCAGCCCGAACCTCTTCAGAGAACTGGAAATCACCCTCGGTGCCGGAGAAGTCCAGGATCTTCATGTCGGGGTAGGCGGCCACGGCACCCTGAGCAGTGGGCATGTCGGTGCAGATGAAGTCCACCATGCCGGTCTCCAGCGCCATGAGCATGGCGGGAGCGGTTTCGGCGGCGGGCTGGATCTGGGCGCCCTCGATCTGGGGCAGGCACTGGTCATACCAGATGGTAGCGATCTGA
>JAXECZ010000033.1:0-17053 GCA_034104845.1 Faecousia sp.
TCTGATCCTGTGGGTTGTGAACTTCATTCCCCAGATTTGCCTTGCACTGCTGCTCACAGCCTGGTTTACCTCCCGCCGCAATGAGCTCCGGGCTCAGGGCCTGTTCAAGGTCATTTTCTACATGCCCAACATCATCACCGCGGCTTCCATCGCGATCCTGTTCAACAAGCTGTTTGCCTACCCCATCGGCCCGGTGAACTCCCTGCTCCAGAGTCTGCACATTATTGATGAGCCCATCAACTTCATCAACAAGGTTGGACCCACTCGGGGAATCATCTCCTTTATCCAATTCTGGATGTGGTATGGCTACACCATGATCATTCTGATTTCCGGAGTGCTGGGTATCAATCCTGACCTCTATGAGGCGGCGGAGCTGGACGGTGCATCCAACTCCCAGATGTTCTGGAAGATCACCATTCCCAATTTGAAGACGATTCTGCTGTACACCATGATCACCTCCATGATCGGTGGCTTGAATATGTACGATATTCCTCAGCTGTTCAACAAGGGCAACCCCGCAAACTCCACGCTGACGACCAATATGTACATCTACAACCAGGCATTCAGCGGTAGCTATATGTACGCCAGAGCAGCAGCTGCTTCTATGGTCATGTTCATTATCATCGCAATCGCCTCCGTGCTGGTGTTCCTCGCTTTCAATGATGACGAGGGCAAAGCCAGAAGAGAAGCAAAGCGCGCTGCGCGGCTGGCCGGAAAGGAAGTGGGCTAAATGGCAAAGAAGCTTCATACCGGAATTCAGAGAACTCCCATGCAGAAGGTTTTCCGGGTTATTCAGTACATAATCTGCATTTTCCTTGCGATTCTGAGCCTGTTCCCCTTTGTAATCATGCTGGTGAACGCTACCAGAAGCACCATTGAGATTCAGAATCATCCCATCTCGTTCGTGTTTGGCAGCAGCCTGATGAACAACATCCGGATTCTGAACCGGACAGAGATGTTCAGTGCCGTCACCGGTCTGAAAAACTCTTTCATCATCTCTGCCTGCGCCACCGCCCTCACTGTATATTTCTCCACTCTGACTGCCTACGCATTGGTTGCCTATGAGTGGAAGCTGAAGGGGCCTTTCTTCGCGTTCATCCTGGGCGTGATGATGATTCCCGCCACCGTTACCTCCATTGGCTTCTATCAGTTCATGTACCGCATTCACTGGACCAACAGCCTCCTGCCGCTGATTATTCCCGCAGTGGCTGCCCCTGGTACGGTGTTCTTCATGCGGCAGTTCATGGTTCCGGCGCTTCCCATGGAGATCGTGCAGTCCGCCCGGGTGGATGGAGCCTCCGAGTTCCGCACCTTTAACCAGATCGTGCTGCCCATCATGAAGCCCGCCATGGCAACTCAGGCCATCTTCTGCTTTGTGGGTAACTGGAACAACCTGTTCATTCCCTCCATCCTGCTGACCAACCGGGATAAGTACACCATGCCCATCATGGTCTCCCTGCTCAACGGTGACGTTTACAAAACCGAGTACGGTGCCATCTATCTGGGCATTCTGCTCACCGTGCTGCCCATTTTCGTCATCTATTTCGCCCTGTCCAAGTACATCATTGCCGGTGTGGCCCTGGGCGGCGTGAAGGAGTAATTCCATGAACGCCCGATGGCAGGATACACCCGCTGCCACGATGCTGCGGCTGATGGCGGATTTGATGATCGTAAACATCATCGCGGTGATTTGCTCCTTTGGCGTCATCACCATGGGTGCCTCCTTAAGCGCCATGTATGCTGTCCTGTTCCAGCGGGAACGGGACGATGGAACGGTGGCCGTCATCAGTACGTTCTTCAAGGCTTTCGTTAAGAATTTCCTCAAGGCCACTGCTCTGGAGCTGATCGTGGTTCTGGTGGTGGGAGTTGCCGCCGGGGATTTCTGGTTTGCAATGAACGCGGAGCAGCCCATCCGGACGTTGTATGTGGCGGTGGGCACCATCATCGCGCTTTTGGCGCTGATTCTGTTCATCATGGCCTTTCCCCAGCAGTCTATCTACCGCAATACCCTGTTCAACTACCTGAAAAACAGCCTGGTGCTGGCCATGTGCGCCCCTGGGCAGACGCTGCTGGCGCTGGCAGCCTGGATCGTGCCCTGGTATTTTGCCATCACCGTCCAGGAGGTGCTCACCAGCTTTGGCGTGATCTACATGGTGTGGGGCCTCGCCTTACCGGCCTGGTGTACCGTCAAGCTGCTGAAAAAGGTATTTGACCGCACAAAACAAGAGGATGATGAATCCTGACCCTCTCTTCCGGCGGCGGCATCCATGCCGCCGCCGGTTTCAAAATTGGAATTTGTGGGTGTGTATCCGTAGACTAACGCATTTGTGCGTTCCGAAATGTTGGATAAGGTTCACGGTTTGTTGAATGATAATTTTTAAGGTATATTTTTGAGATTTTACCATTCAACCCGCCGATTTCGAAACAACAGCCATCGGAATGCATGAATGCATTCCCTACGAATCATCCACCGATTTTCCATTCCATGTACTGCCTCAAAATATGTTGCCTTGCGGAATGCATAAATGCATTCCCTACGCATAATTGGACATTTCGGTTCCAAATGCTGCCGCAAAAACGTTATCGGGCGGGTCATGGAGTGACGACTACCGTCAATCTCCGTGCGAATTTGGCCGCGGGGGCTAAGCGCCAAATTCCAATTTGCAAAGTCAATTTCCAAAGATTATTCACTACCTCATTGCGAAAGGAGAAGAAAGATGAATCGAGCAGAAGCGAAAAAGAAAGCAGAGGCACTGGTGGCCCAGATGGATGTGCTGGAAGCCGCTGCCCAGCTGCGCTACGATGCTCCCGCTCTGGAACGGCTGAACATTCCGGAATATAACTGGTGGAACGAGGCCCTCCATGGTGTTGCCCGGGCCGGTGTGGCCACCAGCTTCCCCCAGGCCATCGGCATGGCCGCTGCTTTTGACCCGGAATTGGTGGAGCAGCTGGGAGATATTGCTGCCACCGAGGGCAGAGCCAAATATAATGCCGTCTCCAAAAAGGGCGATCGGGATATCTACAAGGGGCTGACTTTCTGGTCCCCCAACATCAATATCTTCCGGGATCCCCGCTGGGGACGGGGCCATGAGACCTACGGCGAAGACCCCACGCTGACCACCGAATTGGGCAAGGCCTATATCCGGGGCCTCCAGGGGGATGGGGAATACCTGAAAACCGCCGCCTGTGCCAAGCATTTTGCCGTCCATTCCGGCCCTGAGGCGGACCGGCATCATTTCAACGTGAACCCTACCAAAAAGGATTTGGAGGAAACCTACCTCCCCGCCTTTGAGGCGGCGGTGAAAGAGGCGGATGTGGAGTCCGTCATGGGTGCCTATAATGCGGTGAACGGCTATCCCTGCTGCGGCAGCCCGGAGCTTTTGCAGGAATACCTGCGGGAGAAATGGGGCTTCCAGGGCCATGTGGTCTCCGACTGCTGGGCTGTCAGGGATTTCCATGAGAATCATCACTTTACCGATACCCCTGCCGAATCCAGTGCTGCCGCCCTGAAGGCCGGTACGGATCTGAACTGCGGCTGCACCTACCGCTGCCTGATCACCGCCCTGGCTCAGAAGCTGATTACCGAGGATGACATCCGTCAGGCAGCCGTCCGTCTGTTCACCACCCGTTATTTGTTGGGCATCATGGACGGCCAGGAGACGGAGTTTGACAAAATCCCCTACAGCGCCGTGGAGTGCAAGGAGCATGTGGCGGTTGCCATCGAAGCGGCGGAAAAGGGCATCGTCCTGCTGAAAAATGACGGCATTCTCCCCTTGAATAAGAAAAAACTCCGCAGCGTCGGCGTGGTGGGCCCCAATGCCAACAGCCGGGCTTCCCTCATCGGAAACTATCACGGCACCTCCTCCCGGTATATCACCGTGCTGGAGGGGATCCAGGATGAGCTGGGCGAGGATGTGCGGGTCTACTATTCCGAGGGCTGCCACCTGTTCAAGGACAGAGTGCAGGGACTGGGCCAGCCCGACGACCGGCTCGCCGAGGCACAGGTGGTGGCGGATCAGTCCGACGTGGTGGTGCTGGTGCTGGGCCTGGATGAAACCCTGGAGGGCGAAGAGGGAGATACCGGCAACGCGGATGCCTCCGGCGACAAGCTGAGCCTGCTGCTGCCTGAAAGTCAGCGGAAGCTGGCCAAGGCGGTGCTGGATACCGGCAAGCCGGTGATTCTCTGCCTGATGGCGGGCAGCGCCATTGATGTCAGCGAGATTGCGGAACGAGCCGCAGCGGTGGTACAGCTGTGGTATCCCGGCGCTCGCGGCGGCAAGGCTGCGGCGGATGTGCTCTTTGGCAAGCGCTCCCCCTCCGGCAAGCTGCCGGTTACCTTCTACTATAACACTGCTCTGGAGGAAATGCCCGCCTTTACGGACTACTCCATGAAGAACCGCACCTATCGCTACTATACCGGCAAGCCCCTTTACCCCTTTGGCTATGGCCTGACCTACGGCGACACCAAGGCCCTTTCGGTCCGCAGCCAAGGCGACGAGGTCAAGGTGGTGGTCCGCAACGACGGCCGGGAGACCGAGGATGTGCTCCAGGTGTATGTGAAGGACATGGCATCGGAGGATGCACCTGTGAATCCGGTGCTCCAGGCCTTCCAGCGGGTACACCTGAATCAGGGCGAGGAACGGGAAATCACCCTTAAGCTTCCCGCCAGAGCTTTCCAGGTTTGCAGCCAGGAGGGCCAGTGGGTGCCCGGCAGCGGCAAATGGACGGTTTATGCCTCCTTTGGCCAGCCCGACGGACGCACCCAGGAGCTCACCGGTAAAAAAGCCGTCTCCTGCATTGTGGAATCCTCGAAATAAACCCCGGAGCCTCCCGATTTGGGAGGCTCCCAGTGTTTTTGGGGTGATTTGCCCATGGGGCGGCAGAGAAAGGTTGACTTCTGAAAAAGCAGGGATTATCATATCCGTAAGCGGAAAATGAACGGGGCACTTTATTCGGGAGGGAATGCTGTGGGCATCTTTGGCAAAAAACAGAAGACTGCCGAAAGCGGACAGGATTTGTTTGCCGAGGCAGAGGCCGTTCTCAAGTCCATCTATGGCCCCAATGCCGCCTTCCGAGAGGGGCAGTACCAGGCCATCCAGGCCACCATGACCCAAAGCCGCACCCTGGTGGTCCAGCGGACGGGCTGGGGCAAGAGCCTGGTCTATTTTGTGTGTACCAAGCTTCTCCGACAGCGGGGCCGGGGGGTGACTATGGTGGTGAGCCCCCTGCTGGTGCTGATGGAAAATCAGATGGAGGCGGCGGAAAAAATCGGCCTGCGCTGCGATTGCCTGAACAGCTCGGTAAGGGAGCGCCGGGCGGATATTTTACAAGCCCTGGAGCGGGACGAGCTGGACCTGATTCTGGTCACTCCCGAGACTCTGTTCAGCCAGGATCTGCAGCAGCGGCTGCAAAACATCCGTATTGGTCTTTTTGTGGTGGACGAAGCCCACTGCATTTCCGATTGGGGCCATGATTTCCGGCTGGAATACGGCCGCCTGAACACGGTTATTCGGCAGCTGCCGGAAAATGTGCCGGTTTTGGCCACCACAGCCACAGCCAACGACCGGGTGGTGGAGGACCTGCGGCGTCAGCTGGGAAACAAGGTATTTATCTCACGAGGGCCGCTCACCAGAGATTCCCTGTCCATCCAGGTGCTGAACATGCCGGACCGCATCCGGCGCTATGGGTGGATCCTGGAAAATCTGCCCTATCTTCCCGGCAGCGGTATTATCTATTGCCTGACCCAGCGGGACTGCGACTATCTAGCGGATTTTCTCGTAAAGAATGGAATCTCAGCTGTGGCCTACTATTCCCGCGGCGGACAGGACGGTCAGACGCGGAACCGGAGCATTGAGGAGGCTTTCCGGGAAAACAAGTATAAGGTGATTGTAGCCACCATCAAGCTGGGTATGGGCTATGACAAGGGAGACATCGCCTTTGTCATCCACTATCAAATGCCGGAGAATATTGTGTCCTACTACCAGCAGATTGGCCGGGCCGGGCGAAATATTCCCAGAGCATACATTTTCCTGATGTATGGCCAGGAGGACGAGGACATCCTGAATTATTTTATCAACACCGCATTTCCCACCCAGCGGGAGACAGAGCAGATCATGGCCTTCATTGGAAGCTTAGACGGCGCCAGCTTGAGCCAGCTTGCTGCCGGGGTGAACATCCGGAGGACAAGAATCGTGAAGGCCTTGGATTTTTTGATAAAGGATGGCTTCCTGCGAAAGGATCAGTCCGTATACTATCTGACGCCGAAACGATTTGTCTATGATCGGAAGCACTACGATGCAGTTACCCGGCTCCGCAGACAGGAAATGGAGCAGATGAAAGGCCTGACCAGAACCCGGGGCTGCTATAGCCGGTATATCGTGTCCTGCCTGGACGATCACAGTGCGGGAAACTGCGGCCACTGCGCCAACTGCCTGGGAGGTGCGCTGCTGCCGGAGCAGGTGACACCCCAATTCCTCATGCGTGCAGCGGAGTATGTGGACGGACTGATCATTCCCATTGAGCCTCGAAAAATGTGGGAGGCGTCCAGTGTCACCCAGCGAACCAAAATCACCCATGTGAATCAGCCGGGGTTCTGCATCTGCAAATATGGGGACCCAGGCTATGGAGAGTTGGTGAAACAGGGAAAGTATTCTCCGGAAGGACGCTTTTGCGAGGAATTGGTGGGAAAAAGTGTGCAAATGCTTCGGCCCTTTGTGAAGGAGCACCGCATTGGCTATGTCTGTTTTGTCCCCTCGGCGAGAAGCACGCTGGTCAGGGATTTTGCCGCACGGGTGGCGGCGTCCTTGGGGCTCGGCTTTTTGGATATTCTGGAAAAAACAGGCGGTCCGCAGCAAAAAGAAATGGAAAACAGCGCCCATCAGTGCGCCAATGCCTTTGCGTCCTTTCGGGTTAAGGAGGGAATGATGGTGCCGAGGAATCTTCTGCTCATTGACGACATGGTGGATTCCCGCTGGACGCTGACGGTGTGCGGCTATCGGCTGATGGAGGCGGGGGCGGAAAAGGTCTACCCCTTTGCCCTGGCCGACAGCGGCAACAGGGAGGATTAATGTGAATCAGGATGCAAACGCGATTTTAACCCTATGCAGCCATTTGTGCGTGGGGGAGGGAATGCAGCCCCTGGAGCCAAAGGAATACAGCGATCTGGCCCGGCGGCTGACCCAGGCGGGAAAGAGACCGGGAGATTTGTTCCAGCTTTCCCCGGAGGACTGTGGCCGGCTGCTCCAATTGGAGGGAGAACCGCTTCAGCGGATTTTTCGGCTGCTGGATCGCAGCGCCAGTCTGAGCTTTGCACTGGGGCAGTACCGGAATATGGGCATTGAGACCGTCACCCGGGCGGACCCGGAATATCCCGGCATGCTGAAGCAGAAGCTGGGAAACAGCTGCCCGCCGATTTTTTACTGCGCCGGGGATCTGCGGCTGCTGAACCGGCAATACATCGGCTTTGTTGGAGCCAGAACGGTGGAGCAGCAGGATGTGGACTTTACCATTCAGGCGGTGCGGAAAATCAGTGCCCGGGGCCTGGGAGTGGTGTCCGGCGGCGCCAAGGGAATCGACTCGGTGGCGGGCACGGAGGCGCTGCTCCGGGGTGGGTATTGCCTGGAATACCTGTCGGACTCCATGATGAAAAAGCTGCAAAAAACCGAAACCGTCAAAAATGTGCAGGATGGCAGGCTTCTGCTGCTGTCCGTGGCTAAGCCCGAGGGGGGCTTTCATGTGGGCATGGCTATGATGCGGAACCGGTACATCTATGCCCAGTCCCGGGCCACGGTGGTTGTTCGCTCCGATCTGAACAAGGGCGGTACCTGGGCCGGGGCGGAGGAAAACCTGAAAAACCACTGGTGCCCCTGCCTGTGCTGGAGCCATCCCTATCCGGGCAACCAGGCGCTGATTCAAAAGGGAGCCATACCGGTGGACGAGAGCTGGGACGGCAGCATCCCGGAGCAGCCGGCGACACCGGCCCAGGGAGCGTGCTTTGAACAGATTTCCCTGTTTGATGGACTGTGACATCGGAAACGATGAGCAGCGGATAACGCATCACCCATAAGAAAATAACAAAGAATCCGAACCCGATCTTCCCTGCGGAAGACAGGTTCGGATTCACTGCTTTTTGAAAAGAAAGATCTCCTTACCTTGGAGCGCCTCGATAATTTGATCAGCCAATTGCTCCATAAAGTACGGCGGAACGGCATTGCCGATCTGCCCAGCCTGATCGCTCCGGCTGCCCAAAAAATGGAAATCGTCTGAAAAGGACTGAATGCGTGCAGCCTCCCTCCCTGCTTCCCCTTGATCGGAACAGTTTTTTTCCTTGCTTTCCCTTGAAAAACGAACTATAATTGCCCATGAAGAAAGGAAGAAGGAAGCCGCTGTGACGCATATCGGATTCTTGAAAAAAGCCGCCCTGCGTGGACTGCTCTGCGCGTTTTTGTTTGCGGCTGCCGCCACCGGGATCGGCACCCTGTTCCGGCTGTGGCAGTTCCCGGAAACCAATATTGTGGTTGCTTACATTCTGTCGGTGGTTCTGACGGCCCGGTGTACGGACGGGTATTTCTGGGGCATTCTGTCCACCATCCTTTCCACCTGCGCCTTTAACGCTTTCTTTACAGCGCCCTATTTCACGCTGTCCGTGGAGGATCCCACCTATTTCATCACCTTCGCCATCATGGCTGTGACCTCTGTGATCACCAGCGCCCTGACCTCCAAGGCGAAGAAAATGACGGCGGAGGCTGTCCGCAATGAGCAGGAGACCAGTGCGCTGTATCATCTGACCAGCCATCTGACAGATGCGGAAAGTACTGAGGACATTGCCCGGATTGCGGTGCAGACCATCAGCGGCACCATGGGCTGCCACGCTGCCTGCCTGCGCTTTGATGAGCAGGAGCTTCATGTGACTCCCATGGAATATAGCCTCCTGTCCCTGCTGTTCCGGAATATGGGCAAGGTGCTGACCACCCAGTACATCATCCGGGAACACTATGGCCCGGGCTACGGAAACGACACCCAGGCCCTCCGGGCGCTGATGGCAGGATTGCGGCGGAAAATCGAAAAATCTCCGGCAAAGCCCCGGTACATCCTTACCGAAATCGGCGTGGGATACCGGCTGGTAGACGAATAACCCTATACGAAACGCCCTGGAAGTTCATTCCGGGGCGTTTCCTTTTACCAGTACCGTTTTTTCTTGAAGTAGAAAATGCAGCCGCCAACAATCAATCCGCTCAGCGCAATCACCGCAGGATACCCATAGGCCCAATGAAGTTCCGGCATATTGACAAAGTTCATTCCATACCATCCTGCAATCAAAGACAGCGGCATGAAAATTGTGGTTACGATTGTCAGAAGCTTCATAATCCGGTTTTGTCCTAAATCGACCTGAGCCTGGTATTCACTGCTGACCTGGCTTGCATATTCCCGAAGCATCTGCGTTTCTTCCTGCAAACGGTTCAGCCTGCGGAGAATGTACTGCAGCCTGCCGGAACTGCATTCGTCCAGCAGATCAGATGTATTTTCCTGCAAGGTTGCCACCATATCATTCATCTGAGCATAGTAGCGGTTATGTTGATTCAGTTCCTTCCTGAGCTGGCTCATCTGCCTGATAAACTTTTCTGTCCGGTTATCTAGAACCATTTGCTCCAGTCCGGAAATGCGCTCTTCCATGTTCTGAATATGGGAGAGGTCATCCATGATAAGCGCCAGATAGAAATCCATCAGCACATCATCCGCCCCATCCGCATGATGTGGGCGCATTCTTTTGATCCGCTCCATGCATTCGCCGGCTTCTCCATCGGGGTCAATGAAAAGAAGGTTGCTATTCCACCAGGTAAAAACAATATGTTTTTCTTGCTGCGGTGGTTTTGCCGGCTTGTGAAGCTCACCGAGAATGCGATTCTGCTCGACCGTCAGTCTGCAGCCTGTGTTTTTCCCGGCAGAAAGCATTGAATCCGGTGGGAGAAGCAGGGGCGGCAGATTGCTGTGCGCGATATCTTCCGGCCTCAGAATGACAGCGATTTTCTCCCAGCGCGAAATCTCTTCGGGTTGTATGGGCTTGAGCGTTTCAGCAATGCAATAGTACATGACAGGTTCCTCCTTACGGCACACCATCAGAGAACAAACCGATTTGATGATTGAATTGGTTTTTCTGTTTTTGGGAGTTCTTCATTTCTGACAGATGTGACAATATCACGAATCTGTGACGGTGTCAACACGCATCTGCAGGGAATATCATGGCTGATGCTTTGCGCTGCGAGCCGGCCCGCAAATACCTTTTGGTGTGATAACAAGGTAAAAACAGAGAAAATCGTCCCAGAATGGACAAGGTTGTAAGTGATTTCCAGGCAATCCATTTCTCACAGAGTTCTCACAGGAAACGGTGACCTCTCACACCACGCTCACAGCTTCTGCGCTAAAATCACACCGTAAGAGAAATCCGAAAGGCTAAAGGAGGATTTTAGCATGATGACACAGGAACCGACCAGCCGCGGCATACAGCTGCAGTCCCTTTGCGATGAGGTGAGGAAATATGCCAAGGCCCGGGATTACCAGAAATGCGTGGCGATGATTTGCGAGGCCATTGGGAAATTCCCCAACGCGCCCCAGCCTCACAATCTGCTGGGCATCGTGATGGAAAAAGAGGGGGACCACGCCGGCGCCATGCGTCACTTCCGGGCGGCCTACGCGCTGGACCCTGCTTACTTACCGGCAAGGCAAAACCTGGATCACTACGGCACGTTTTATTCCCAGGGTGGATGCGTCTACGATGAAAGCGATTGCCCGCAGGAAGCCCCGTCCCCCTATGAAATCCAATACGACGAAAAAGGCATCGGTCACGCGGTCAGGAGGAAATCGCAATTCTGGAATTAAAGGGCGATGAAGCCAAATGGCGAAAATGAAAGACTGCTTCAACCGGGGCAAGCTGATGGTCATGATCGGTCTGCTGGTCATTGCCCCGGTGGCGATTCTTCCGTTCTACCCCCGGGACATTGGCTATGCGATCTATTTTCTGCTGCCTGGGCTGCTGTCCATCCTGGCCGGGGGGCTTGTGTGCGTCTTTGGAAAGCGGGAAACCTATTTCAGCTCTGACCGCCAAAAAGCCCAGCGGCACAGCAATATCACCGTACTTTTTACCTGGTTCTGGGGAATCGGGGTTGGGGCAATGCCCTTCTTCCTTTCGGGGCAGCTGAGTGTGGTGCAATCCCTGTTTGAATCCGTCAGCGGCTGGACCACCACCGGGCTTTCCGTGATGGATGTGACGAACACCTCCCATATTTTCCTGTTCTACCGGAGCTTTATGCAGTATTGCGGCGGCCTGGGCTTTGTGATGATGATGGTGATGCTGGTTTCCAGAAAGCGCTCCATGGATCTGTTCAACGCGGAGGGGCACCCGGACAAGCTGATGCCGAACCTGAAACAGACTGCCCAGACCATTTTTGAAATGTACATCATTTTCCTGATTTTGGGTACGGCGGCCTATGTTGTTTGCGGTATGCCCCGGCGTGAACCAGCTATTGTTTCCCCATCAGGCAAACGGCAGCGTCATTGAAATTGACGGCAAAACCTACGACTCCGAGCTGCTGGCCCAGCAGTTCACCAAGCCGGAGCATCTGTGGGGCCGCCCCATGAATCTGGACCTGACTTCCTTTACCGACGAGGACGGCAACCCCGCCATGTACGCCTGGGCCAGCAACAAATCCCCTGCCGGGGAGGAAGAGGACGCTTTGATCCAGGAGCGGATTGACGCTCTGCTGGAAGCCGATCCTTCCATGGAGGGCACCCCGATCCCTGTGGATCTGGTGACGGTTTCCGGTTCCGGTCTGGACCCGGAGATCAGCCCGGAGGCGGCGTATCAGGTGCACCGCATTGGTGCGGGCAATGTCTTGCACATGTCCAGTGATTTTTTCTTCATGTAGTAGGAAAAATGGAAATAAAAGGGCAGAGCGATAAACGCTCTGCCAAAATAAAATAAATAGTAAGCAAAACATGAAATAATACGAAAAAACGATAATAAAAAGAAAATCATCTTAATACTAGTGTAGCAGTAACGCTACAGTGCTAGTATACGCATTATTTTATAAAAGTCAACTGTTTTTTGAAATATTTATGGCTTTAACCATGCGCTATCTGGGCGCGCAATCAACCTTGCGTTATTATATGCCATGTCAAGGGTAAGACATGTATGTCCAAGATACTGATTTCCGACTGCATTCTTGCTAACAACAAGGGCTAAATCGGGGACGTTTTCATTCACCAAGCAAATCGGAATCAAGGGTTGAATTCTTCCCTTGTAATACTGAGGAACTGCAGTTTTATAGTTCGCATCAATCATGAGTTTTGCACGCTTAATCGCTCCATCAAACAGCATGGATTTGTTAGGGCTTTCGCGGATTACTTCTGGTATGCGAAGGAAGTTTTCTGGATCATTAAAGATGTGCTGATACTGCGGGATAATATCGCAATTCGTATCAAAAACCATCGCAGATGGATCAGCAAAATAATTTGCTCTTTCTGGGAATGCTGCAATACCCATCATCGCAAGCTGATACGAGGTATAAAACCCATCCAAAAACCATTTCTGCCTATTCGGGTTTGCGTTGGGCGTAAAATACGCATATATTGCTTCATAAAAGGACGTAAACAGACCAGTATTAAGCAATGCATAGTTATCAGTTAGCTGGATTTTGTTCTCTTCTTCGAGTTTCATAAATGTGTGCTCAATGTAATTTTTTGAGGATCACATTATCTGAGTTGGCACCAAAACTCCACTTCTCTGGACAAATTGTTGACAGCTGCGAAATCTTTCTATCATAGTTTGCACAGAAAGCAAAATCAAATAATTTTACAATACTCCCCCCTACAAATGCTGCTTTTCAAAATTGGTGCGCCCGAGGGGATTCGAACCCCTACGCTTTTGGCGGCAGAACCTAAATCTGCTGCGTATACCAATTTCGCCACGGGCGCGTATTCCATTCTGAAGCAGGCGGCGAACAGAAAATCTTTCCCTGAGCTGATATCACCTAAATCCACCGAGTCTACCAATTCCACCATGCCCGCATACGAATGCCATCATTTTATCACGGGGAGGAAACCTTGTCAACTGCGGCGTGGACGGGCATGCGGCCTTCGGAGTTTTTCTTGACATTTCTTTTCGGATATGATATGCTCCCTCTCGAATAGAGACAGCGATTTTAGTCTATTCAAGCAATTCTCTTAGACCACCCTTTTGGGTCAAGGCCATACGGACAGCCGGGTCTAATGCCGAATGGCGTTTATCGCCTTGTTGATTGCGTTAAGAGCGCAAATTTTATGAGTTGGTTTATAAACCAGTGTTAAAAGCACAAGCTTGTGAAACGGTCAATAAGAGTAGTAAAAGTGATTGCTATATAGACTCTGATCATCCCGTCGCTATTGAATCTATGGGAACTCCCGCAGTGTCGCCTTGCGGTGGTATATTCTGTTATCAATGGACACAAGCTGTGCAAAAGCAGCCTGTGTCTTTTTTTGTCCCGGAAAGAAAAATGGGGAGCGTGATAAAGTGAACAAAACAAAACTGGATCAGCGCCGGGCACCGATTTTTGAGGCTCTGGAGCGGTTCCGAAAAATGCGGGTGGTGCCCTTTGATGTGCCGGGGCACAAGCACGGCAGGGGAAATCCGGAGCTGACAGCTTTCTTGGGCCAGCAGTGCATGGAGGTGGATGTGAACAGCATGAAGCCCCTGGACAATCTGTGCCATCCTGTTTCCGTGATTCGGGAGGCGGAGAGATTAGCGGCGGATGCCTTTGGCGCCAGTCATGCCTTTCTGATGGTGGGCGGCACCACCAGCAGTGTGCAGAGCATGGTGCTCACCGCCTGCAAACGGGGGGACGAGATCATTCTGCCCCGAAATGTCCACCGCAGCGTCATCAACGCCCTGGTGCTCTGCGGCACGGTTCCGGTTTATGTCAACCCGGAGGTGGATCAGCGCCTGGGCATCTCCTTAGGAATGACCCGGGAAGCCGTTCAAAAGGCCATCCATGAGCATCCCAAGGCGGTGGCGGTGCTGGTGAACAACCCCACCTACTATGGCATCTGCTCCGACCTGCGCTCCATTGTCCGCATGGCCCACGAGGCGGGCATGCTGTGCCTTGCGGACGAGGCCCACGGCACCCACTTCTATTTCGGCACCGGGCTTCCGGTCTCCGCCATGGAGGCGGGGGCGGACATGGCAGCGGTGTCCATGCACAAAAGCGGCGGCAGTCTGACCCAGTCCAGTCTGCTGCTGATCGGGCCCAAGGTTCAGCCGGGGTATGTGCGTCAGATCATCAACCTGACCCAAACCACCTCCGGCAGTTATCTTCTGATGAGCAGCCTGGACATCTCCCGTCGGAATCTGGCTCTGCGGGGCCGTCAGGTATTTCATCAGGTGGAGGATATGGCGGACTACGCCCGGGAGGAGATCAACGCCATCGGCGGCTACTACGCCTTCGGCAAGGAGCTGCGGAACGGCAACTCGGTATTTGATTTTGACGCCACCAAGCTCAGCGTGAATACCCGGGACATCGGTCTGGCGGGCATTGAGGTCTATGACATGTTAAGGGATGAGTATGACATCCAAATCGAGTTCGGCGACATCGGCAACATCCTGGCCTATCTGTCCATCGGCGACCGGCCTCAGGAGCTGGAGCGGCTGGTCAGTGCCCTGGCGGAGATCAAGCGGCGGAACCGGCGGGATGGGGCGGGGCTTTTGCGGCAGGAATACATTGACCCCATTGTGGTGGCCTCTCCCCAGGAGGCGTTTTACGCGGACAAGGTGAGCCTGCCCCTGGAGCAGAGCGTGGGCCAGGTTTGCAGCGAGTTTGTCATGTGCTACCCACCCGGAATTCCCATCCTGGCCCCCGGGGAAAAAATCACGGCGGAGATCCTGGACTACATCCGCTATGCCAAGGCCAAGGGCTGCAGCATGACCGGCCCGGAGGATCCGGATATCCTGCGGCTGAATGTTCTGAAATAGGAGGGTTTTTCCATGGAAATGTGGTTCAGTGAATTTCACACCCCGGATGTGAAACACTCCATTCGGGTCACCCGGCACCTGTATGCCAAAAAGAGTGCTTATCAGCAGATCGATATTTTTGAAACCCCGGAGTATGGCCGGGTGCTCACTCTGGACGGCAACGTGCAGCTGACGGAGCGGGACGAATTCATCTACGACGAGATGATCACCCATGTGCCCATGGCGGTTCACCCCGGAATTGCCGATATCCTGGTGATCGGCGCGGGGGACGGGGGCGTGGTTCGGGAGCTGACCCGGTACGACCGGGTGAAGCGCATCGACCTGGTGGAGATGGATCCCCAGGTGGTAGAGGCCTGCCGGGAGTTCCTGCCGGGGAACGCCTGCCGGATGGATGACCGCAGGGTGCACATCTTTTTTGAAAATGCCCTCCGGTTCATCCGCCGGTGCGAGGGGGAGTACGACCTGATCATCGTGGATTCCACCGACCCCTTTGGCCCCTCGGAGGGACTGTTCACCAAGGAATTCTATGGCAGCTGCTACAACGCCCTGAAAGAGGACGGCATTATGGTCAACCAGCAGGGCAGCCCCTTTTATGCCCACGATGCCGAGGCCATGAAGCGCAGCCACAAGCGGATCGTGGAGACCTTTCCCATCAGCAAGGTCTATCAGGCCCATATCCCCACCTATGCCGCCGGCTATTGGCTTTTCGGCTTTGCCAGCAAGAAATACCACCCCACGAACGATGTAGACATGGAGGGCTGGTATGGGCTGAATCTCCGGACCCGGTACTATACCCCCCGGCTGCACATCGGGGCCTTTGCGCTGCCCGCCTTTTTGGAGGATATGCTGCGGGAGGTGGAGGACTGATGCTGAAGCCCAATGTGGAAACCTTTATCGGCTGCGATGCCGGATTTGAGGAAGCTTCCATCGTGCTCTTTGGAGCGCCCTTTGATTCCACCACCTCTTTCCGCCCCGGCGCCCGATTCGGCCCCGCCGCCATGCGCCATGAAAGCTTCGGCCTGGAAACCTACAGCCCCTACACCGACGGGGATTTGACGGATTATTCCATTATGGACAGCGGGGACCTGGAGCTCTGCTTCGGCAGTCCGGAAATGGCTTTGGAGGCCATTGAAGAGCGGGCCGGCCTGATTTTGGACAGCGGGAAGCTGCCGGTGCTTATGGGAGGGGAGCATCTGGTGACCCTGGGCAGCGTCCGGGCCGTGGCAAAGCGCTATCCCGGGCTGCACATCCTCCATTTCGATGCCCATGCGGACCTGCGGCAGGATTACCTGGGAAATCGGCTCAGCCATGCCTGCGTGCTGCGGCGCTGCCATGAGCTTTTGGGGGACGGACGGATTCACCAGTTCTGCATCCGCAGCGGCGACCGGGAGGAATTCCGGTTCGCCGCGGAGCATACGGACCTGCACAAATTCACCCTGGAGGGATTGGATGAGACGGTGGAGGAACTGAAAAAGGCCAATGTCCCGGTGTATTTCACCATGGATTTGGACTGTCTGGACCCGTCAGCCTTTCCCGGCACGGGCACCCCGGAGGCGGGTGGCATCACCTTTTTACAGCTGCTGGAGGCCATACAGAAGATCGCAGAGTGCCGCATCGTCGGCGGGGATGTGAACGAGCTGGCCCCCATGCTGGACCCCTCCGGCGTGTCCACCGCCACCGCCTGCAAGGTCCTGCGGGAGCTGCTGCTGGCGATTTTGAAACAGCCCGGTCGTTCATGAGAAAAAGACGTTTAACTGATTATCACCGCCATCGTAGGGCTTATGGCTGTCCCCCGCCGCATAGGCCGAGCAATTGCCGCAGGACGTTAGGTGGCAAAATGTGACGCCTTGTCCGTAGGGAATGGGCTTGCTCATTCCGACTGCGTCAGCAGCTTTTTCTGCACAAACAGGCTCAAAATGGTTCTGTTTTTATGAATATTCCACCAAATATGAAATGAAAAGCGGTTTTCTGGGGCGGCTTCGCCGACGGAATGAGCAAGCCCATTCCCTACAGTTTCGTCCAACCTGATACCATTCAAGGGAGAAACCTTGGAAT
>JAXECZ010000124.1:0-11544 GCA_034104845.1 Faecousia sp.
TATACTTATTCCAGCGGCAAGCTAAGCCCTATCTACCTATGACACTGTAGACAATATGCTGACCGCCTATAACGGGGGATCCATCGCCTACAATGCCGTTGGCAATCCCACCAGTTACTACAACGGCACGGTGTACTACTATGTCACCAACCTGCAGGGGGACGTGATGCGGATTGTGGACGCCAGCCAGAACATTGTCACAAGCTATGAGTACGACCCCTATGGCAAGGTCATTTCCGCAACGGGCACCTTAGCAAATATCAACCCACTGCGCTACCGTGGATACGTGTACGACCAGGAAACCGGGTTCTACTACCTCCAGAGCCGATACTATGACCCGGTGATTGGCAGATTCCTCAATGCGGATGGATTAATGTCGACCACGCAAAAGGTGCTTTGGCACAATATGTTTGCTTATGGATACAATTCTTCTGTGAATTGTGTTGACCCAACAGGTTGCTGTCCCCACGATGGAAAATTCTATACGAGCGGAGTCTTCAGTGGTCAATTTGAGTATAACGCTGAGTGCTCGTTGTATGCAGCTCACGGAGAATTTTATCTGGTGGGAGCTGGTAATGTCCTTATAAATATGGTACAGTTTGCCTTGTCCTATGAGCAAAAAGTGCTAATCTCAACAATTGCGGCTGAGGCATCCGTAACGGCATTGGGGACACCCGTTAGTTCTCAAGCAAGGCAAGCGATGGCCAATGTGGCACTTAATCGTGTAGGAAGCCGCGAATGGTCACGATATACTTCCGTCGCAGATATTTGTCAATACACAGGATTTGATGGATATGGAGGAAGTAATTATTCGGCATGCATGGACTATCTAAATCAGCGTGATGGGAGCAACTCAATTTATGAAGAAATAATTTGGGATGTTCTTTCTGCGTATGAAAATGACATTACGAACGGCTGTCAACTCTTCTATACACCAGCAGCAATGCAGGGGAACAAACGGCCTAATTGGAACTTCTCATTACTAGAAGAAGAGTATATTTATGGTGTTGATTCCGAATATGAAGGGCGTTTTTTCAGGTACAAATAAGTTTTAGTGGTACAAGCGTGTCCTTTGGGGCACGCTTGTACAAAAAGAATTACAAATTTTGCGTATATAGGATTAAGGGGTTCCAATGAAAAAAGCAATTATCATTGTGACGTTTATCCTTTTAATAGGTCTGCTTGTTTTTAGAATGTCGCTTGGCAATGGGATACTGCAAGGAGGAAATGCCAATTACAAGAGCAATTTTACAGAATTGCCGTCTAATCAGTCAGAAATTGAAAATGAAACTGACGGTTATTCTGTTGAAAAGCAGCAAAACGGGATATATCAGTGTAATTTTTATGGGAACGATCATATTATTTTGCGGTCGGAGGAATCATCCAGAATTCCACATATTGAAGTTCTACCCTCGGGATATATAAAATATGTCGTTCAAGCAGGCACGGGAGTTGGCACACTGTGGGGATTTTTCTTTGATCGGGACAAAGAAATTTTTTCAGAAAACTTTGTTGCAATTTTGGATCAGAAGGATAGTTTTGTTGCACTTGGTACTGCAAGAGGAATCGTTATCAGAAGCATTTTTGACGATTCCTACAGCAAAGAAATAATCCAATTTTCCCAAGAACTTGCGCCTGTTGCGGAGCCTATTTTAGATGCAACTTTTTCTGAAAAGGAGGGCTTTGTATCCGTCTCTTACTATTCTGGGCAAGAGTTCCAGATTGTCACAGAGGAGATCGACTTTAAAACACCGAAAGAAGACTGACTACCCTGACCATGGGCTACGACGGCCTGCGGCGGGGGACAGCTGTCAACGGCGGCCCTGTTGAGCGGCGGTATGTTTACCGGGATATTGACAGCACCAGAACCACCATGCAGGTGGCATCTGTGACCAGCGGCTGGCTGCAGTATAGCTATACCTATGACAGCGTGGGTAACATCGCAACCTTTTCCGCTCCCGGGAAGGGCACCGTTACCTACACCTACGACAACCAGGGTCAGCTGCTCAGCGCAGCGGGTGACACCACCTACACCTATACCTACGATGGTGCAGGCAACATTCTCACCTTCTCCAACGGCACCACGACCCACCAATGAGCCTGAACACAGCTGTGAATGGCATCACTCACGGATAAGTTCATAACGCACCTCAAAGTGCCCTGGAGCATATTTCCAGGGCACTTTTTGAAGATATACATTTCCTGATGGATCAGTGTCAGACGCAATCGCTAGGACTAGAAACAGGCATTCCCATTCTCCTGAGGGGAAAAGGAAACGCCTGCCTTAACGGTGGAATATCTGCTTTACTGTATGAAATGGATGCCTAACCGAACAGTGCAGCGAAGGTATCCGGGCCGATGCAGCCATCAGCGGGGGACAGATTCTTTCTTGACTGGAAAGTCTTCGCTGCGTTGATGGTATCTGTGGTGAACTCCCCGTTGACGGTCAGAGAGGTAAAGCCCGAAATGCAGTAGAGTCCGGCCTGAATCAAGTACTGAATTGATCCGCTTCCGCCGCAGACGACGGGACAAGCTGCCTTGGTTTTTGGGCCCCAAGGGAAGCTCCCAGACCAGCACCGCCCAGAGCGTATACGCCCACGCTCTGAAAGAGGCAGATGTACAGTCCGCCAATGCGCTGGAATCCATGCTCAGAAAACAGGCATGAAATATAAAAATAGCGCTTTGGTAGTCAAATAGTGTCATTTGACCTCCGAGGCGCTTTTTGACAAAAAAAGAAATCCCGAAAAGCCTTGCGGCTGTAGGGGATTTCCTTGGTGGACTTGAGGAGATTCGAACTCCCGACCCCCACAATGCGAATGTGGTGCGCTCCCAGCTGCGCTACAAGCCCGTATTCACTACTCGCACATTATAGCCCTTTCCGGGGGCAAAGTCAAGCAAAACCTTTCCCGGAATGAAAAAACATTGCCGGATATGCTTTGGAGGAGAAATGCTTTTCGCATTGGTGCTTGTAAAATTGCCGCAATGTGCTATGATAGTGCTATCCGAAAAATGTTCGTAATAAGGAGATGCTATGATTACTTCCATCATTGCGCTGCTTTTCCTGACCTTGGCGGTGGCCGGTGCCTCAGCAGTTCTTAACAGGAGGTCGGAGGACTGCTGGCCGGTTTGCTACTGCGCCGTGGGGTGCCTGCTGTATGGGTTCTACTGCCTGGAAGCCGTTCGCCTGGGGCTGATTCTGCTCTGCGCCGGGATGCTTCTGCTGTTTCTGGCGGGATGGAAAAAAAGCGGCTCCTTATGCAGCTGCCTCCGTGGCTTTTTCACGCCGGGCACGGGGGTATATCTGTGCGTTTGTCTGATTTTTTTGGTGTTCTTTTCCGGAAATGTAGTCTCCCGTCATGACGAACTGCGGCTCTGGGGCGCGGTGCCCAAGGCCATCCACGAAACCGGAAGCTTACAGCTGGGGGAGGACAGCCCGATTTTTTCCATCATGCAGTCCTACCCCCCGGGGCTTCCGTTGATCGGCTATTATTTCACTGCCTTTTCCAGGGAATTCGCGGAGGGCGGACTGTTTGTCGGATATGCCTGTATGGCGCTGTCCTTTTTCATTCCGGCCTTTTCCCGTTGGCAGTGGAAGCATTGGCATCTGTTGGCCCCCGCCGGCTTGGTGGTGCTGATGACGCCCTTTGTCTTTACCTCCCATTTAGAGGATACAGCCATGTTTGGTATGACCCTCTTTGTGGACCCCCTGTTGGGAATCACCGCAGGCTATGCCTTTTATCTGGCGGGGCACCGTCCGGAGAAGAGCCGGTTCCGTCTCCTCGCTTTCAGCCTGAGCCTGGGAATGCTCTGCCTGCTCAAGGATACGGGATTGCTGTTTGCCGCCGCCGCACTGCTGACGGCGCTGCTGTTGGGGAGAAAAAGCTGGAAGCGATTTTTTCTGCCGGCTGCCGCCCTGCTGGTCAGTGCGCTGAGCTGGAAGCTGCTGCTAAGGATTTATGACGTTCATGTGCTGGTGCCGCTGAAAATGCACACCCTGAGCGCTCAGGCCATTGGAAATGTTCTGGGGGCGCTGGTATCCGCCAATGTTCTGGCCTACAAGCTGCCGCTGGGGTTCTTTTTGTCCTTTGTCTTTGTGTCCATGGTGCTCTGGCTGCTGTATTTCCTTGCTTTCCGATTTCAGCGGGAGCAAAGCAGGGCAGAGGCGGCCGCCGTGGCAGCGGGAATCCTGCTTTCCACCGTGGCGTTCCTCTATGGCTATGCGCTGATTTACGGCGAGACCCTGGAATCCTACGCCAGGTATATGGCCACGGCGCTGCTGGAGCTGTTCACCTGCATCCTTTTGACGGCGCTGCCCGCCATTTTGGAGGGGAAGTTGGCTGCCTGGTCGCAGGGCTGGAAAAAGCGCGTTTCCGCAGCCGTGCTCTCCGTCTGTCTGATGGTGGGAGTAGGGCTGACAGCGGCGTGGCGAGCTGTGTTCACGGTGTATCCGGAGCTTCCGGCGGCAGACCGGGATGCAGCCGAAATCCGCTCCGCAGTGGAAAACGACCTGGAGCCGGGGCAGACGGGGTGGATCTACCTGGTGATGGCCGGGGACGGCTGGGAGAACAGCTTTTACCACCATCGGATTTTCTTCGATTTGATTTCTTCCAACATCAACATCCGCAATGGCCTGGCCCAGACTCAGGTGGTGATTCCGGGATTGGAGAACCCCACCCAGGTTTGGGCGGAGGAGCTGGCCGATGGATGTGACTATGTGTACCTCCTGACGGTGGAGGATGCCCTGCTGCCGGTGTTCGAAGAACTGTCCGATGATCCTGCCCGGGAACACGGCCTCTACCGGGTGGAAAAAGCCGACAGCGCTTACGGCGTTTCCCTCCAACAGGTGCCCTCCCCATCAGAGAAATGAGAGAATATCCAAACAGAAAAGCCTGCCGAGTTCAGTCTCAGCAGGCTTTTTGAAATGGATATTACAGTTCGCAGTTGCCCACAGTGCGGGGGAAAGGAATGGCGTCCCGGATGTTGCCCACGCCGGTGAGATACATCACGCAGCGCTCAAAGCCCAGACCGAAGCCGGCGTGACGGGCGGAGCCGTATTTGCGAAGATCCATATAGAAGTCGTAATCCTCGGCCCGCATGCCCAACTCCTCAATTCTGGCTTTCAGCAGATCGTAGTTGTCCTCACGCTGGCTGCCGCCGATGATTTCGCCAATGCCGGGCACCAGGCAGTCCATGGCGGCCACGGTCTTGCCGTCGGGGTTGAGCTTCATATAGAAAGCCTTGATCTCCTTGGGATAGTCGGTGACAAATACCGGCCGCTTGAAGATTTCCTCGGTGAGGAACCGCTCGTGCTCGGTTTGCAGGTCGCTTCCCCAGTGGACGGGATAGTCGAACTGGGCGTTGTGCTCTTCCAGAATCTTCACCGCGTCGGTGTAGGTGATGTGGCCGAAATCGCTGTTCAGGACGTGGTTCAGCCGTTCCAGCAGGCCGGTGTCCACCCGTTCGTTGAAGAAAGCCATTTCCTCGGGAGCGTTTTCCAGCACATAGGAAATGATGTATTTGATCATATCCTCTGCAAGACGCATGTCGTCGTCCAGGTCGGCAAAGGCGATTTCCGGCTCGATCATCCAGAATTCAGCGGCATGCCGGGTGGTGTTGGAGTTCTCCGCCCGGAAGGTGGGGCCGAAGGTGTAAATGTTGCGGAAAGCCATGGCAAAGGTCTCGCCGTTGAGCTGACCGGAAACCGTCAGGTTGGTGGGCTTGCCGAAGAAATCCTGGCTGAAATCCACCTTGCCGTCCTCGGTCTTGGGGATGTTGTTCAAATCCAGGGTGGTCACCTGGAACATTTCCCCCGCGCCCTCGCAGTCGGAGCCGGTGATCAGGGGAGTGTGGACGTACACAAAGTCCCGCTCCTGGAAGAATTTATGGATGGCATAGGCAGCCAGGCTGCGGACACGGAAGACTGCCTGGAACAGGTTCGTCCGGGGCCGCAGATGGGGCATGGTCCGCAGGAACTCTACGCTGTGGCGCTTTTTCTGCATGGGATAGTCGCCGCTGGAGTCACCCTCCACGGTGACGGAGCTGGCCTGAATTTCAAAGGGCTGCTGGGCATCGGGGGTGAGCAGCAGGGTGCCCTTGACGATCAGAGCAGCGCCCACGTTTACCTTGGAAATGGCCGGGAAATTCTCCATGGCATCGGTATAAACCACCTGAACCGGGGTGAAATAAGTACCGTCATTCAGGGCAATGAAGCCAAACTGCTTGCTCTTCCGGTTGGAACGCACCCAGCCGCCGATCTCCACTTCTTTTCCGGCGTAGGCTGCCGTGTCCTTGAACAACGCTCTGACGGTGATCAGATCCATAGGAAATACCTCTCTTCTGATAAAAAATATAAGATAGTATACGCCAATTCGGCGAAATTTACAAGGGGGGATGGAAAAATTTATTGAAAAAAACAAAATATTCTTTTATCATGGTGTAACCATTTCCATTTTTTTGCGCCTTGATGAGTGTAGGGCCCTACAGAAAAAGATGATAGGAGGAGCCGATTTTGGAGGACAGCAGCATCATTTCACTTTACCTCGCCCGCTCGGAACAGGCCATTCAGGAGACGGACAACAAATACGGCCGGTATTGCTTTCAAATTGCGTGGAACATCCTGGATAACCGTCAGGACGGGGAGGAGTGCGTCAGCGATACCTATCTGACGGCTTGGAAAAGCATCCCGCCCACCAGGCCCAACTCTTTATCCGCCTTTCTCGGGAAAATCACCCGGCACATTGCCCTGGATCGGTGGCGCAGACGCAGTGCCGAAAAGCGGGGCGGGGGAGAGGTGCAGCTGGCCTTGGAGGAATTGGAGGACTGCATCCCAGGTAAGGACACCCCGGAGGAATTCCTTCATCGGAAGCAATTCCGGGAGGGACTGAACCGCTTTTTGGGGAGCCTGCCGGAACGGGAGCGTGCGTTCTTCGTTTCCCGCTATTGGTATCTGCGCTCCGTGGGTGAAATTGCGGAGAAAACGGGGCTTTCCCCTGGCAGCGTGAAAACCCAGCTTTGCCGAACTCGGAAAAAGCTTCGATTCTTTTTGGAACAGGAGGATTTGCTATGAAAGCTTATGAACTGCTCAGCTCCTTCGAAAATATTCACGACAAGTATATTATGGAGGCAAAGGATATGGAAAAATATCGGGAAAAGAAATCCAGCCGCAGCAGAGTGAAGAATATGCTGATTGCGGCGATCATTGCGGTTTCTTTGATGATTGTAACGGCGGTGGCAGCAATGAACTACATGGGAATGCAGGAAATCACCAAGGATACCCCCTATGCTGTCCCATCCGAGGCGGCACCATACATCGAAACCCAAAGTGCCCAGGTGACCATGGGGGATTGGAGCTGCACGATGTTGGAAAGCCTGTTTGACGGCGGCACCTTTACCATCAGCATCGGCGTTTCCGGCGGCGAAAAATATATTCTCATTCCGGACTATTGCGGCCCCGGGGATGATGTGAGCGAAATCGGACTGCCCTCCGGCCAGACCCTGGGGGACTATGCCGCCCAGCAGGGTAAGACGCTCCTGTGTGTCTCCAGCGATATCAATGACCGGGATAAGCTGGGAATCGTGGTGGCAACTGAATTGTTCAAGAGCCAGTCCGACAGCGAAATGACCATTGTCATCACCGGCCAAAAGAGCACCAAGGTGTCTGTAAGCGAGGGCAGCTGCTCGGTTGCCACCCGCATTGCAGACCAGAATGACGTGATGCGTGCAGAGCTGCCCTTTACCGTAAAGGAAGCGGCCAGTGAGGAAATGGTATATGTGGCAGATGAGGAGAAGGTAATTGCCGGAATTCGCACCAATTCTTTCAGGGTTATCCAGTCTCCTGCGGGCACATCCATTGTGTTTGACCAGGATTATGTGGATGGAACATTCCCTGAGGATCTGAAACGAATGGATATTGAGGGCCTTGACTATGGAGAGGGCGGCTGGATCGACGATGGCAACGGCAGCTTAGAATGCAGCTGGGCCCGGGTAGAGGGTACCTTCAACGATACCATGAACCTGTCCTTCCTAAACTGGGACAATGAAATCATGGGCAGCGTTACGTTCCACCGACAGAAGTAAACGCTGCTGGCAACTACACAGGGCTGACCGGAAGAACAATTTCTACCAGGATTTATCGCTATATGTAGAATAACGGATACCCACCGTTGAGGGACGCGGTTGCCCGCGTTTCCAAGCGGTGGGCATCTTTTTCGTCCCGCCTCTTGATTCCAGTCTGCTTTTCGGGTATAATGGAGCCTGCTTGACAAAATCTTCTTGGAAAGGGGGCTTCATGATGCTGGAAAGTGTGAGCAATGCTGTGTCTGCATTTTTCTCTCAGCGGCTGGTGAACATTCTCATTGAGTCCTTTCCCAAAATGCTGCTTCCCGGACTGAAAATGACCATCCCCCTCACGGCCATCTCCTTCTCCATTGCCCTTTTTATCGCGGTGATCGCTGCCATGATTCAGGTGGCAAAAATCCCGGTGCTGCGGCAGCTGATTCGATTCTACATCTGGGTGGTGCGGGGCACGCCGCTGCTGGTGCAATTGTATGTGGTATTCTATGGACTTCCCAATCTGGGAATCGTTCTGGAGCCCTTTCCCACAGCGGTGCTGGTGTTCTCCATCAACGAGGGGGCCTACTGCGCCGAAACCATGCGGGCGGCCATCGAGTCCGTCCCTCAGGGGCAGATGGAGGCAGGTGTGTGCGTGGGGATGAGCTGGCTGCAAACCATGTTCCATGTGGTTCTGCCCCAGGCCTTCCGCACGGCTTTCCCACCTCTTTCCAATTCCCTGATCTCCATGCTGAAGGATACCTCTCTTGCCGCCAACATCACCGTGATGGAGATGTTTATGGTCACCCAGCGGATCGCCTCCCGGTACTACGAGCACCTGGCGCTTTACATCGAGGTGGCGCTGATCTACCTGCTGTTCTGCACGGTTTTGACCAAGGTTCAGGCGGTCTGTGAAAAGAAACTGGCTGCCTATGGGTTTTAAGGAGGACTGGAAATGCTGACCATTCATGAGCTCTGCAAATCCTTCGACGGTCTTCCGGTGCTAAAGCATGTTGACCTCACCGTCAATAAAGGGGATGTGATCGCCATCATCGGCCAGAGCGGCGGCGGAAAAACCACGCTGCTCCGGTGTATGAATTTTCTGGAAACCGCCGACTCCGGCTGTATGGAGTTCGACGGTGAACGCTTTGACCTGGCGAGGATTTCCAAAAGGGATATGGAAAAAATCCGGAGAAAAACTGCCTTTGTATTCCAGAACTACAACCTCTTCCGGAACAAAACCGCGTTAAAAAATGTGATGCTTGGCCTGACAGTGGCGCGGAAGATGCCCAGGGCTCAGGCGGAGGAAATTGCCCGGGCCGCCCTTGCCAAGGTGGGCCTGGCGGATAAGGCGGACAGCTACCCCAATGCCCTCTCCGGTGGGCAGCAGCAGCGGGTGGCCATTGCCCGGGCCTTGGCCACGGAGCCGGAGATCATCTATTTTGACGAGCCCACCTCCGCGTTGGATCCGGAGCTCACGGTTGAGGTGCTTTCCGTCATGCGGGCTCTGGCGGAGGAGGGAATGACCATGCTGGTGGTCACCCATGAAATGAACTTTGCAAGGAACGTATCCTCAAAGGTGATTTTCATGGAGAATGGCTCCGTTGTGGAGGCAGGCCCCTCTGCGGCAATTTTTGAAAACCCCAGGGAGGCGCGAACCCGTGCATTCCTGAGTTTGATTTCCCAAGAAGAAAGGAAGAATACAAAATGAAAAAGATCTTTGCCGCACTGCTTGCCGTGATGATGCTGACGGCGCTGCTGTCCACCACGGTTTTCGCTGAGGGAGAGGATCTGCTCACAACCATTCAGCAGCGGGGCACCATCCTTGTGGGCCTGGAGGGAGACTGGGCACCCTGGTCCTTTGTGGACGAGGATGATGAACTCATGGGCTTCGATGTGGAGGTTGCCCGGGCCATCGCCGAAAAGCTGGGCGTGGAGGCTCAGATCATCCCCGGCGAGTGGGACGGCCTCTTTGCCGGTATGGATGCCGGACGGTATGATATCGTGGTCAACGGCGTGGAGGTCACCCCCGAGCGTACCGAGAAGTACGACTTTGCCGATCCCTATGCCTACATCCGCACCGCACTGATCGTCCGGGGGGATAATGAGACCATCAAGAGCTTTGAGGATCTGAACGGCAAGAAGACCGCCAATTCCATTGCCTCCACCTACATGAACCTGGCGGAGGACTACGGCGCTACCTGCTACGGCGTGGACACCCTGGACGAGACCCTGACCATGGTGCTCCAGGGAAGAGTGGATGCCACCCTGAACGCCATCGTCTCCTACACCGACTATATGCTGCAGCACCCCGATGCCAACCTGAAGGTGGTTGCCACCACGGAGGATGCCTCCAATGTGGCCATCCCCATGCGGAAAGGTGCCGAAACTGCCTCTTTGCTGGAGGCCATCAACCAGGCCATTGCAGAGCTTCATGAAGAGGGGGTCCTTTCGGAGCTCTCCATCAAGTATTTTGGTGAGGACATCTCCAAGTAATTCACAAGGCTGTTGCCAGGAGTGGTATCTGTAAGGCAGTAACATAATCAATCCCCAAACGCCCCGGGCAATTCTCGCCCGGGGCATTTTATGCGTTACTTGTACGCCATATAAAAACAAACGTAATGCCATCGTGGACATTTTTCGACAAAAGAAAGTTTTGGATTCGTTCACATTCTGTTCATTCCTCCAAATCTCTTCTCCGGCTCTTGCAAGAAACGGCTGGATATGCTATCATTCTCCCATCAGCCCCAGCAGGGGTGAAATAACTGAATAATGTGCGACAGGAAGCATACGGAAAACGGAGCTGAAAATGCTCCACCGAAGGAGTGAAACTCTCAGGTTACAAGGACCGCATGTGGATCGCACTCTGGAGACATCCGGGAAAACCGGGGGCCGAAGGTGCAAGGGGCAAAGACGCCGAATCTCTCAGGCAAAAGGACAGAGCATTATTCCCAGTTCCAGTGGGCAGGAGTATCCGCAGCACGGAACCGGGAAAAGCCGCGTTTATTGAGAGCACCCTTGCAGGTGCTCTTTTTTCGTCTCCGGCAAATGCAAGGGGGAAAAATCATGGAAAACATCATTCAAACCGTCACCAATGTGAACAACGCGGTCAACGGATTCGTGTGGGGCATGCCCATGCTGATCATGCTGGTGGGCACCGGCATTCTGATGACCATTCTCACCAAGGTCTTCCAGGTGACCAAATTCGGCCATTGGATGAAGAATACCATCGGCGGCATCTTCACCGATAAGAAGATCACCGCCCACACGGCCAAAGAGGATAAGTCCATCAGCCAGTTCCAGAGCCTGTGTACCGCTTTGGCGGCTACCATCGGCACCGGCAACATCTCCGGCGTGGCTGCGGCCATTGCCACCGGCGGCCCCGGCTCTATCTTCTGGATGTGGATCGTGGCCATCTTCGGCATGATGACCAACTATTCCGAAAATGTGCTGGGCATCTACTACCGCCGGAAGAACAAGGACGGCGAGTGGTGC
>JAXECZ010000166.1:0-4583 GCA_034104845.1 Faecousia sp.
AATCCTGTGGCACACGAGAAGATCCGCTTAATGCTGCTTGGTTCCCCACCTGACATGGTTCACGGGATCTCATTGCACAAGACCGATTTCTCAACACCTCTTACACGGGCCGGACGCACATTACACCTAACCGGGTGTGGGGATTCATCCCTGCTGTAGCGGATTGCAGGTACAGGGCACCGCTAACTCCCCGACTAGTGCGACCTTGTTATAAGCCGGCAGCTCAAACAAGGAAATATTCTTTTTTAGTTCAGCTTGGATTCCACGAAATCGGCAAGCTCCTGGAAGGTGGTGATCTTCTGATCCTCCATGTCCAGCTCGATGCCCAGCTCGCTCTCCAGATCCATAATCATTTCTACGATGTCCAGAGAATCAATGCCCAGGCTCTCGAAGGTGCTGTCGGGGCGGATGTCGGAGGCATCAATCTCCAGCTGCTTGGCAGCATATTTTACTAGTTTTTCGTACATTCTTTATGTCCCTCCAAATATTCTGTGTAGAACATTTCCGTAATATTCTAGTACAGGACGGCAAATTTGTCAATCCTTGATTTTCGCTGCCGGATGATAACAGCCGTTTTCTATTCCAGAGGGACGGAATTTCCCGCTGCATAGGCAGTTGCCCAGGCAATTTGAAGATTAAAGCCGCCGGTATAGGCATCGCAGTCCAGAATTTCTCCTGCAAAAAACAGTCCCGGGACCAGCTTGGATTCCATGGTTTTGGGGTCAACCTCCGATACCTTAATGCCGCCGGAGGTGATGATCGCCTCGCTCACCGGGCGCTTGCCTGCAATGCTCACCGAGAAGCCTTTCAGCAGCTCCACCAGCGCCCGGCGTTTCTGCCTTGTGAGAGAATTGGCCTGCAGATCTGCAGGGATCTCCAGCCGGCGCAGTACCACCGGAATCATGGACCGGGGCAGCAAGTCCGTCAGGGCATTTTCCATGGAGCGGTTTTGATACAGCTCCAAATCCCGCAGGATCCGCTCATCCAGCTTAGCCTGCTCCAATGCGGGCTTCAAGTCGATCACCATCCGGCAGCCCTCCCCTTTCAGGTGACAGCTGGCACTGAGCACCGTGGGGCCGGACATTCCGAAATGGGTAAAAAGCAGCTCTCCAAAATCCTGATACAGAACCTTACCCTTGGCATTCAGAAGCTTTACAGCCACATTGCGAAGAGACAAGCCCTGCATTTGGGCACAATCCGTCCCATCCTCCGTCAGAGGAACCAGGCTCCCCTCCTGGGGGATGATGGTGTGCCCTAATGCTGCGGCAAAGCGGTAGCCGTCTCCGGTGGAGCCTGTGGCCGGGTAGGACACGCCGCCGGTGGCCAAAATCACCCAGGAGGCTTCATAGGTATTCTTGCCGGTTTGGACGCCATGTACCCTGCCATCCTGGGTCAAAATTTGGGTGACCTCCTCATTGCAAACCGTAACGGGAAGCCGGCGCAGCTCATTCTTGAGGCAATCCAGAATGGATTGAGAACGATCTGAAGCCGGGAAAACCCGGTTTCCCCGTTCCGTTTTTAAGGGGCAGCCATGGCTTTCAAAAAAGAAAATGGTTTTCTCCGGTGGGAAAGCGGTGAGCGCACTATAGAGAAAACGCCCGTTTCTGGGCGTGTTCTGCAAAACTTCCTGCCCGGAGCAGTGATTGGTCACATTGCAGCGCCCTTTTCCGGTAATCAGCAGCTTTTTGCCCAGACGATCATTTTTTTCCAGCAGCAGAACCCGCCCACCCCTGGAGGCGGCGGTAATGGCCGCAAACATCCCGGCAGGGCCACCGCCGATGACAATGCCGTCATACTTCATTCTCTTTTACCTGCTTCTCATAGACGTTGTATTCATCCCAGATCCGCTCCAGATTCGCAAAGGTTCTGGATAGCTCCTTTTCCCGCTTGGCCGCAATGGCAACGATCAGCGCGTTGATCAGGCTGAGAGGGGCCACCAAGCTGTCAACCAGGGATACCATGTCACTTTTGGCCACCAGCACATGATCGCAGCACTGCCCGAGGGGGGACAATTTGCTGTCGGTAAAGCCGATGACCGTCGCTCCGGCAGAGCAGCAATACTGAGCGCCCTTGGTTGTGGAGGCAGAATACCGGGGAAAGCTGAATGCGATCACCACATCCTCGCTGTTGACTCCCACGATTTTCTCAAACATCTCACCGGTGCTCATACCGGAGATCACATGGACATTGTTGAACATATAGTTCAAATAATACCCCAGAAAATTGGCAAGCGGGGCAACGGACCGAACCCCCAGAATGTAGACTCGCTTTGCTTTCAGAATCGCATTGACCGCATTATTAAATTCGTCCCGGCTTACGGTTTCCTCGGTCTGCCGCAGCTTCTCCATGTCCGAACGGACCACCATGGAAACAACGTCCTGGTCTCCCAGGCGGTCGTTGGCCACCTCGATTCGCTGAACCGAGGTGAGCCGGTTGAGTACCATCTCCTGCATAGCTTTCTGCATGGAGGGATAACCGTCAAAGCCCAAATCCACCGCAAAGCGAACCACCGTGGATTCGGAGACGCCGACGGTTTTTCCCAGTCTGCTGGCGGTCATGAAAGCCGCTTTGTCGTAAGCTTCTGTAATATATTGGGCAATTCTCCGCTGTCCTTTGGAAAATTCCGGTGTTTTTTCTTGTAAAAGCGTCAAAAAATCGTGATTCATATAGATGCCTCGATTTCATGAATTGTTTTTTGCATACACCACAATACTAGCAAACCTTTGGAAATTTTGCAAGATTCTCCGTCAAAATTTCCCCCATTCTTCCGGAGTCAGATAGCGCCATTTTCCCATGGGGAGCTCCCCCAGCTCCAGGCTCCCCTCTTTGATTCGTTTCAGCCGCGTCACACGCATACCAGCCATTTGGCACATTCTCCGAATTTGGCGGTTACGGCCCTCGTGAATTGTGATCTCAAATTCCGCCCCGGAGCCGCTGACCGCGAGCAGCCGAAGCCGGGGCGGCTGAATCCGGTAGCCGTCCAGAACCACAGGCTTATGGAGCTTTTGAAAGCCCTCCTCCGTGTAGCCGGAAACCTTGACCAGATAGGTCTTGTTGATCTCGTGGCTGGGGTGCATGGCCCGGTTGGCAAAGGCGCCGTCGTTTGTGAACAGAAGCAGGCCCTCGGAATCCATATCCAAACGGCCCACAGGATACACCCGCTGGCCGCAGTCCTCTACCAGGGACGCGGCCGTGGGTCTTCCCCGTTCATCCGAGAGGGTGGTCACATACCCCCGTGGCTTATTCAGCATGATGTAGATGTACTTTCCCGCAGAGGGAATCTCGTTTCCCTCCACGGCAATTTTGTCCAAATCCGGATCGGCACTGCTGCCCAGGGAGGCAACTGTGCCATTCACGGTGACAAGACCGGCGAGAATCATTTCCTCCGCTTTCCTGCGGGAGGCGATTCCCCGGTCGGACAGTATTTTTTGGAGTCGAAGCTTCATTTGTTTTTCCTCCAGAATAAGAAACGGGAGGATTTTTCCTCCTCCGGCTGGAGCATTTCACAGGTCTGCCCGTATACAACCGGTATTTTTCCCACGGCTTTGCCGGAAATCAGAACATAGACAAAGCCCGCGTCCGCGCCCTCGGTCACCGGGGCATACACAAAGCCGCTGCCGGGCAAAAGCAGCTGGGGACTCTCGTCTTTCGCGATGGAATACACATAGTTTTCAGCCGCCAGCACCGAGACCCTGGCAGGAGTGCCTCCCGCGATCTCCCGGTATCCCACGCAGTCGCCCATGGTGACAATGCGCTGCAGATTAAATCCCGAAAAGCTGTCATCCAGCAGCTTGCAGTGATCCCGCCAGTCATCCGGGTCGTGGATGGTCACCGCCACAAGCCTGCGGTGATCTTTCACGGCGCTGGAAACCAAAATTCTGCCAGCTGCCTTGGTATAGCCTGTTTTCACGCCGTCCGCCCCAGGGTACAGCCACAATAGCTTGTTGTGATTTCGCAGGTATCGGTTGCCCACGGCAATGGTTTTGGTGGAGACGGTTTGGCGGAATACCGGGTTATCCATGGCGTAGGAGGCCAGAATTGCCAGGTCTTTCGCGGTGGAATAGTGATTCTTGGCATCCAGTCCATTGGGGTTCTCAAAATGGGTCTGCTTCATGCCCAGGCTTCGTGCCTTATCGTTCATCAAAGCAGCGAATTCCTCAATGCTGCCGCAGCAGTACAGCGCCAACGCCACGGCGGCGTCATTTCCGGAGGAAAGCATCAGGCCATACAGCAGCTCCTGAATGGACAGCTTCTCCCCCTCCCGGAGGTACATGGAGGAGCCCTCAATCCCCACAGCCTCCTTTGGGATCCGCATCTGATCCAGAACATTGCACCGTTCGCAGACCAGCAGCGCCGTCATGATTTTGGTGGTACTGGCAATGAGGCTCTCTTTGCTTCCGTTTTGATTCACCAGAAGCCGCCCGCTGATTGGGTCCATCACCACGGCACTCCTGGCGGAAATCGCGCCGGATGGAACCGGAAAAAACAGAACGGCGGCCAGCAGTCCGGCCACCGTTCCGGCAAATCTTCTTTTCATTATCCTCACCCGGCAATAGTCTTTCCGGGAAAAGGCAGTTTATTCA
>JAXECZ010000167.1:0-21041 GCA_034104845.1 Faecousia sp.
CTTGATGTTCTTCAGGGTTAAGCTTGCCATTGTTTTTGTGACTCCGTGCATCCTGAATCCTCAATGAATGCACTCGCCGTCTGCCAGGTAAAATGGCAGGGGCATTACGACAGGTCTCCACACTGCCGCACCGTGAGTCGGGACGGGTTTTCCTCCTTTATTTTAGCTTCATATGCCTATTTTTTGTGGAGTAGGCATAATCCACCTGGATAAAGAAATGATAACATATTTGCAAAGAATCCGCAATCGGATATTTTACTATTTTTTCCCGAAAGAACTTGTGTATTCTGCCGGAAAAGCCCCCGGGAACGTTCCCGGGGGCTGGGGCTTCATCCAACATGGTAGCGCTGGGTCAGGTCATAAAAGCGGCGGAACTGCTCCTCGCTGCATTCCAGTCTGACCCGAAGAGGCCGGGTGAGCACCAGGCAGAACATCTCCATAAAGCTCTTGCCGTTCACCCGATGCGCTCCGTCATCCAGATAAACGGAATATGGCTGGGCGGTGGATAAATTTACAAACTCTTCCACATCCCGGACAGAGCCAAGGCGTATCGTAAAATCTTTGGTATTTTCCATCTGGCGCTGTACAAACCTTTCCGTTTCGTGTATAATGAGGGACGAATCGCGATACTTCCTATTAACTGTATTATATCAAATCTGCCGGAAAACGCAATTGTCGCTTTGGACGATTCTAACAATATTTCCGGGACGAAATTGGCGGTTATTACAAATGAAAATCAGCTTTTATACACTGGGATGCAAAACCAACCAGTATGAGACTCAGGCCATGGAAAATCTTCTGCTGCAGCAGGGCCACACCATCGGTTCCTTCGACGAAAAATGCGACTGCTATGTGATCAACACCTGCTCCGTCACCGCCGTGGCGGACAAGAAAAACCGGGCGGTGATCCGGCGATGCCGGCGGGAAAACCCGGAGGCCATTGTAGCGGTTTGCGGCTGCTATACCCAGCATGATCCCCAGGTGGTGAAGCAGCTGGGGGTGGATGTGATCGGCGGCAGCGGAAACCGGCAGCAATTCCTTGCCGAGCTGCTGGAAGCGGCACAGGGGCATCCGTACCGGCAGAGTCTGGACAATGCCCTTTCCCGGCGAGAGTTTGAGGTGCTGCCCGCCGGTGGACTGGAGGAACGGACTCGAGCCATGCTGAAGATTCAGGATGGCTGTGTGAATTTCTGCACCTACTGCATCATCCCCTACACCCGTGGGCCCATCCGCTCCGCTCCCTTGGAGCTGGCAGTGGAGCAGGCCAGGGAGCTTGCCCAGCGGGGATATCGGGAAATCGTGCTTACCGGCATCGAAATTGCGGGCTGGGGAAGGGATCTCCCCGGAAAGCCGGAGCTGGGGCAATTGATTCAGGCCATTTGCAGGGCGGTGCCGGAGCTGCGGATCCGGCTGGGGAGCTTGGAGCCCAGAATCATCACAAGGGAATTCTGCGAGGAACTGGCTCCTCTGGCCAATCTGTGCCCCCAGTTTCACCTGAGCATGCAGTCCGGCTGCGACAGCGTCCTTGCCCGGATGAAGCGGAAATACGACACAGCGCGGTATTCCGAAAGCGTGAGCCTGCTGCGGGCGTTTTTCCCCGGCTGCGCCGTGACCACCGACATGATCGTGGCATTCCCCGGAGAAACGGAGGAGGAATTTGCCCAGAGCCTCGCCTTTATCCGGGAAATCGGCTTCTCGGACATGCACATTTTCCCCTATTCCCGGCGGCCCGGTACCCCGGCGGCGGATTTTCCCGGGCAGCTGAGCAACGCCGTGAAGGAGCAGCGCAGCCGGGAGGCCATCGCAGTGGCGGAGGAAATGAGCCGGGCATACCGCCAAGGCCTGATCGGAACCAGCCAGAGCGTGCTGTTTGAGGACAAGGAGGGGGATTATTTCACCGGCCATGCCCCCAATTATATAAAAGTCTATGCCGAGGGCGAGAACCTCCACAATGAGATTCGGAATGTCATCATCACGGAGGTTTTCAAAGACGGCGTTTTCGGTACGAAATGAGGAATCAGACATGAACACATTACTGCATATCTGCTGCGCGCCCTGCGCCAATCAGTGCATCGACGTTCTGCGCGGCGACCACTATGAGGTGACCGGCTTCTGGTACAATCCCAACATCCACCCCTTTACCGAGTACCGGGCCCGACGAAACTGCCTGCGGGAGTACGCCCAGACCATCGACCTGAAGCTCATCGAGAAAAATGACTATGGTCTGCGGCCCTTTGTCCGGGCGGTGGCGGAGGACATTGAGCACCGCTGCGTCAAATGCTACGAATTCCGGCTTTTTGAGGCTGCAAGGCAGGCAAAAGAGGGGGGCTTCGACAGCTTCACCTCGTCGCTTTTTATCAGCCCCTACCAAAACCACGAGCTGATGCGGCAGGTGGCGGAGCAGGCGGCGGCGGAGTACGGCGTGGAATTTCTCTACCGGGATTTCCGCCCCTATTTTAAGGCCGGACAGGAGCGGGCACGGGAGCTGGGCTTCTATATTCAAAAATACTGCGGCTGCGTCTTCTCCGAGGAGGAGCGCTACCTGAAAAAAAGTAAAATCATTCCGTAAATTGGAGGAATTATGAGAGAAATGGAATTTTCCGTCCCCTGCCTGTTCGGGTTGGAGGGCTTGGCCGGAGACGAGCTGAAACGGATGCATATGGAAAACGTCCGGGTGGAGAATGGCCGGGTGCTGTTCTCCGGGGATGAAACCGCCATGGCCAAGGCCAACATCGGCCTGCGAACCGGGGAGCGGGTGCTGATTTTGCTGGCGGATTTTCCAGCCAAAAGCTTTGAAGAGCTGTTCCAGGGGGTATGCGGGGCCAATTTGGAGGATTTCATTCCCAAGGACGGCGCTTTCCCGGTAAAGGGTCACTGCTTGAATAGTCAACTCATGAGTGTGCCGGACTGCCAGGCCATCATCAAGAAGGCGGCCTGCAAGCGCTTGGGGGAGCGGTACGGCCTGAGCGGGCGGCCGGAGACGGGGGCCAAATACCAGCTGAAATTTTCCATCATGAACGACCGGGTGCAGCTGTACCTGGATACCTCCGGCCCCGGACTGCACAAGCGGGGCTACCGCGCCAACGGCAACGATGCCCCCCTGCGGGAGACCCTTGCCGCCGCCATGGTGACGCTGACCCATTATCGGGGAAGAGAGTTCCTCTGGGACGGCTTCTGCGGCAGCGGCACCATTCCCATTGAAGCGGCGCTGATCGCCCGGAACCAGGCTCCGGGCATGTACCGCCGGTTCAGCGCCGAGGCCTTCGCCTGGGTGGATCCCAAAATCTGGGGAGAGGTCCGGGCGGAATTTCGGGACAGGGAGTTCAAGGGCAGCTATCGGATCCTGGGCTCTGACAACGACCCCAAATGCGTGTCCCTGGCCATGGCCAATGCCCGGAAGGCGGGGGTGGACAAGCTGATTACGTTTCAGGACGGGGATGCCACCAAAATGAGCCTGCCCTGCGATGAAGGAATTTTCATCTGCAACCCGCCCTACGGCCAGAGAATGCTGGAGCAGCAGAGCGCCCAGCGGCTCTATGCGGCATTGGGGCGGCACCTGAAATACGCCGACGGCTGGAAGAAATATATCATCACCTCCGAGCCGGAGTTCGAGCACTATTTTGGCAAACGGGCGGACAAAAAACGGAAGCTCTATAACGGCATGATCAAGTGCGATTATTATATGTATTTGGGCAATCAGAAAGGAAAAAATCATTGATTCAAATCCCTATTTGTAAGGCAAATCCATAAACACACAGATGAGTATACCCTGAATGGAAGAATAAGAGAGAATATTATGAAGCATCTATTCATCATCAACCCTGCTGCGGGGAGCCGGGATCGTACCGCCGAGGATTCCGCCGCCATCCGCATTGCCTGTGACGCCCGGCGGTTGAATTATGAGATCCGGGTGTCCATGGGCCCGGGGGACTGCACCAAAATCGCCCGGGAGGCAGCCTCCACCGGGGAGGAGGTGCGGCTCTATGCCTGCGGCGGCGATGGTACATTAAACGAGGTGGCCGCCGGCGCGGTGGGATATCCCAATGCCGCCGTCACCGTCTATTCCAGGGGCAGCGGTAACGATTTCGTCCGGATTTTTGATGACCCCAAGGCCTTTTTCGATCTGGACCGGCTGCTGGATGCCCAGGAATCGGAGATGGATCTCATCCGGGTGAACGACGACTATGCCCTGAATATCTGTTCCGTGGGCCTGGATGCCAGGATCGGCACCGACGTTTCCAGCTACAAGCGATTCCCCCTGCTCCAGGGCTTCTGGGCCTACGCCGTATCCACCCTGGTGAATGTGATCCGGGGCATTGGCGAGCACTATGTGGTGGAGCTCAATGGGGAAAAAATCGATGGGGAACAGACCATGATCTGCGTGTGCAACGGCCGGTTCTACGGCGGCGGCTTCAATCCGGTGCCGGAGGCAAACCCCCAGGACGGAATCCTGGAGGTGCTGGTGGTGAAAAAGGTGAGCAGGCTCCAGGTTCCCGCAGTGGTGGGCAAGTACAAGGCGGGGAAATACCGCCAGCTCCCCCATCTGATCCGGCACTTTTCCACAGACCGGCTCACCATCCACTGTGATGTCCCCACCGCCATCAACCTGGACGGGGAGCTGCGTCGGGCCAAGGATGTGGAAATCTCCGTGGCAAAGGAAAAGCTGCGGTTCTTCCACCCCAGGGATGTGAAGATCGCCCCCGTTCCCAGGGAGCTGTCCCCGGTGGAGACAGGCTGAGGAAAGGCCCTTTGGATGGTATAAGATTACTGTGCGTTCCGCCAATCCCCTTTTGTGTGCCATGGACTAAATGGTAATTTCGACGAAAATCTTCTTGGTTTTTTCCTAAAAAAGTCGTTTAATCGGGCTGTTTCCAGCTTTTTCCACAAAAATCTCTTCTGAGGCCGGTGGCTCCTTGATTTTTAAATCGCCGTGGGTTTATAATGGATGCATTCTATTTGAGGAGGAAAAATTGTGGAAAAGAAAATTACCTGGATTATTTCCGGCGTGCTTGCCCTGGCGTTGATTGTCACCGGCGTTCTGTTCATCCAGGAAAAGCAGGCCAACGATGCCCGCGTTCAGGAACTGGAAAGCACCGTCAGCCAGCAGACCAGTGAGATTGCGGCGCTGAATGCCGACGCGGCGGAAAAGGACAGCCAGATCGAGGCTTTGAGTGCCGATGCCGCGGACAAGGCCAGTCAGATCGAAGCCCTGAATGCCGACTCTGTGGACAAGGCCAGCCAGATTGAAGCCCTTAGCGCTGACGTGACGGAGAGAGACAGCCAGATTGAAGCCCTTAGCGCTGACGCGGCGGAGAAAGACAGCCAGATCGAGGTTCTGAATGCTGACGTGGCGGAGAAAGACAACCAGATCGAGGCTCTGAATGCTGACGCGGCGGAGAAAGACAACCAGATCGAAGCTTTGAGTGCCGACGCGGCAGACAAGGCCAGCCAGATTGAAGCCTTGAATGCCCAGCTGGAGCAGATTTCCACCACCCAGAAGCCGGAGATTCCCGCCTCCATTCCCGGAGAATATGCCTCCACCCGGGAGTTCCTCTATCAGCTGGAGCAGGAGGACATCATCTATGATTACGGCGGAATCGATACCAACAATGGAAATAAGGAAAAGGTGTCCATTTCCTTTGCGTGCAGCGGCCACGACATCGACATCCGGTTCTGGTTCCCGGAGAGCAACGATGATGTGTCCATCCGGGTTTGGGATGTGATTTCCTACCGTTCCGCTGTGGAGAGCTCGGTGATTCGGGCCTGCAACGAGCTGAACAATACCTATCGCTTTGTCACCTTTGAGGCCGACTCAAATGACTACACCGTGACATTGAGCATGGATTTGATCATCCGTCCCGAAGCAGATATCGGCGACATTACCATGGAGGCCATGGTGAGAGTCTACTCCATTCTGAAAGAGGCCTATTCCACCCTGGATTACTACGATTGATATTGAAATAAGCCAAAAAAGCAGATCCTCTCTGAATTCAGAAAGGATCTGCTTTTTGATTTAATCGTAAATCTTCCGGCCTTTTTCGTCGTCGATGTCGCTGATGCGGTGGAAATAGGTGTTGATGATGTCCCGCCAGTCCTTCGCGTGTTCTGCCTGGTGGGTCAGCCGCTGATGCATCCTGGCATAGGCCTCTTCCGGCAGCAGCGCCTGAATGGCTTCCAGCTTGGCAAGGAACCCGGCAGCCATCTCCGCGCCCTCAAAATGGGTATCGTAGATGTGCTGAATGACGGTTTTGCCGCTTTTCAAAACGTGGGTGTAGGGCAGGTGATGGAAGAACAGCACCAGCTCGTCGGGGCAGGTGTCCACGTTTTCATAGAGGCTGCAAAGGGGCTCGTTGTACTGGCGGCAGTAGTCCGTGCCGGTGCGTCCCCGCTCCACGCCAACACCACGGTGATTGGCCCGGTGGTAGGTGCCCCAGCGGTCGTATTCGTAGCCGTCCACACTGGGCCCATAGTGATTGTTGGGGGTCACCATCCAGCCAATGCCCAGGGGGGAGGTGTATTTTTCATAGGCAGGCCAGGAGTCCATGAGGATTTCCGTCAGGGTGTCCACCACCTGCTGATTGCTGCCAAAGGTCAGCTGCACCCATTCCCGGGCCAGCTGCTCCGGGTCGGCGGTCATGTCGTAGGCCAGGCGGCCGAAGCCGTACCAGTTGGCGGCGGCCAGGTCGTGACCGGTCCAGTTTTCGTCGCTGCCGGTGTTGGCCACGGCAGCCATGCCGCAGTTGCGGTTGCCATAACTTCTGCCGCTGACCAGGTCGGAAACCCTGGAGGGTACCCCGGGAACGCACATATCCTGCTCCAGCACCTGCCGGAACCAGCGCATGAGATAGCACACATGGCGCTGCTGGCCGGTGTATTCCTGGGCAATTTGGAATTCGATCATCATATTGGTATGGTGCAATCCGCCGAAGAGGGGCGCTACCGGCTCCCGAACCTGGAAATCCATGGGCCCGTTCTTGATTTGCAGAATCACGTTGTCCCGGAATTGCCCGTCCAAGGGCATAAAATTGTCGTAGGCTGCCTTGGGCCGGTCGGTTTTGGTGTCCCGCCAGTCCTGCCGGCAGTTGTACACAAAGCAGCGCCAGATGATCTTCCCGCCGAAGGGCGCCACCGCGTCCGCCAGCATGTTGGCACCGTCGGCGTGGGTGCGGCCATAGGTAAAGGGTCCGGGACGGCCTTCGGAGTCGGCCTTTACCAGGAATCCGCCGAAGCCGGGAAGCTTCTCCCAGATTTCCTTGGCCTTTTCGTTCCACCAGGTTTTCACACCCTGGTCGCAGGGGTCGGAGAGGGTCAGTCCCCCCAGCTCCATGGGAGCGGCGAAGTTCACCGAAAGATACAAATCAATGCCGTAGGCGGCAAAAATCAGCTGTATTTGACGGAGCTTTTCGTAATACCGATCCGAAATCAGCCAGGAGGCGGCCTTCACCACGTTCACGTTGTTGATGACCACGGCGTTGATGCCCACGGAAGCGGTGAGCCGGGCATAGTCCTTTGTCCGCTGGGAAACCAGCACCTGATCGTTTTCAAAGAAGAAAGACCGGCCGGAGTAGCCCCGCTCGATGCTGCCGTCCAGGTTGTCCCAGTGGTTCAGCATTCTAAGGGGATTGTCGGGGGTGGCTTCGGTTTTCCAGGTGAAAGCCTCAAAGCTGCCGCCGGAGAGCTGCAGCTGCCGCAAAAGGGCGAATACACCGTAGAGCATACCCCGTTCCCCGCCGCTTTCCAGAACGCATTTACCCTTTTCCGCGGCAATGTGATAGCCCTCAGGATGGAGGCAGCTGTTTTTCCGGAGGGTCAGATCCGCCTCGCCGGATACCTGGGCGACCGGCCTTTTGTACATGCCGCCAAAGCCCAGGGTCAGCTCCTCCAGGGCGCTTTTTTCCACCGGCCCGGAGAAGTCGGAGGATACGGTAATTGTTTTTCCCGATTCCTCCCCGAGAAGCGGATAGGTTAACCAACAGTTTGTGTAATTCATATCGTTCACCTTTGTAAGTTATTTTACCACGCCAAAGCCCAGGATGGTGAATACCTTATCTTCCTCTCCGGGTGCCATGGTGATTTCAATGCGGTGCCGGGTGTTTTCCTGCCGGTTGAACAGCACGGTGGTGTGGCAGTGGGTCCAGCCCGCCTCTCTGGGATCCAGAATCCGCTGCTTTTCCCCGTCGATGGTCACCATCGCCTTGCCAAAGCGGTCGTCACCGGAGTCCTTGAATTCCAGCACCAGCTTCCGGCAGGTGATTTCCAGCACAAACGGCTGCTTCCCCGCAGTCTTCATCCAGTTGTGGGGGAACATGGGGGTGTTGTGGCAGTCGTCGTCCAGGGGCACCATCTGCAGATCCCCATCCATGCCGGTAAAGCTGCCGGGGGTGATAACGGCATCGGGGACGGAATCCTTTCTGTCCAGCAGCACCAGGTTTTCATAATCCCGGCCATAGTAGGGCGGCACAAAATCCTCCCGCTCCTGCTCCGGCTGCTGGGCGTCCAGCCGGTCTATGAGATACAGCAGGCAGTCCGCCATGATCTTGTGGCCCAGATTGCTGGGGTGATAGACATCATAAAAATACTGCCGCTTGGTAATCACCCGATCTGCCGCCTCAAATTGGGGGGATACCGCCTCCAATACGTCCACCATGGGCAGCTGGTACCGGTAGCCGATGGGGGCAAGGCGGCGCTTCAGATTCCAGTCGTCGGCGAATACGGCGAACAGCAGAATCACCGCCGGATGATTGGGGCTCTTTAAAATGTGGCGCACCAGGCTTTCGTAGAACACGCCCTCCGTCTCGTCTCCGGCATCGTTCACCGCGAATTCGATCACCACCAGATCCGGCTGAACCGTGCCGTCCCGGGTGATGTCCCGGCGGTATCGCATGAGTCCTGTCTCCGAGGGGGTGCCTCCCACGCCCGCTTTGATGTAGCGGATGTTCTGGCCATACCGCCGGCGCAGGCCCTCCCAGGCAGACCGGGCGTAGCAGTTTTCCTGCAGAGGCACCGCCCCTGCCCCCTGGGTAATGGAACCGCCCAAAAAGGCCACGGTGACCGCCTCCCCCGCCTTTGCCCTGCGGAGGAAATTCTGAATTCGTTCATTGTTGCCGACGCTGAGGAAAGAACGGGCAATCATTTCCCGGTATTGGGAGCTTTCCGTGTCCACAGCGGGATCCGGATCCTGATCGGGAATGACGAAGCCATCGTTTACATAACATTTTACAGAGACCGTGGCCATGTCCGCCACGGTGGGCATTTCAAACCGGAATTCTCCCAGCCCGCAGTCAAATTCGCTCCAGGTCAGCTTCTCCAGGTCGATCACCCGCTCCGCCCCGTCGGCGGGGAAGCGGAAGCTGTGGCAGCTGCCGGGGCCGCCATTGCCCTTGCACATCAGGGAGAATCCCACCTCCATCCCCACCTCACCGGAGATGGACACGCCGATGCTGTGAACCAGCTTCCGGAAGCCCTTGACATCGGTGAGCAGGTTCAGAATGGCCGGATCCTTGATACCGCCGGTGACCTGGGCGAAAGAGGGCAGCCGGTCGCTGCTGATGAAAATGGAGTGCCGTCCCCTGCCGTCATCCTGGGGGATGCCTCCCACCCGCTTGTCCAATAAAACATAGAAGCCGGGCCGCTTTTCTGTGGGATCCTTGGGTGCTACCGGGCCTGTCATCACAATTGTCCTCCTTTTTCCCCGGAACGGGGCATTCTAATGGTATTCTATAGCGTTTGGAGCCGGGGTTCCAACCAGTTTTTGCGCTTCCCATGAGAAAATATTGCTTTCTTATAAAAGAACGAACCGCGTTGGCGGTTCGTTCCGGTGGGGTGATGGCGTTACCGGGCGAACCGGGTTTTCAGGGTGGTGCTCCACTGCTCTCCGGGGGCAAGAATGGCAGCGGCGGGCTTTTTCAGCCAGTCGGTGCTGCCCTTTTCCGGGCTGGGCAGGCTGTGCCAGGGCTCGATGCACACGAATTTGGGAACGCCGGGCTTGCTCCATATCAGCGTGTAGGGGAAGTCGGAGATGTCGCAGATCACTGCCCGGCCGGTGTCCTTTTCGTAGATACCCAGGGTGCCCGAATTCAGATTGGTCATGCAGTGGCTGTCGATCTCAAAGAGCTTCTCGTCAATGGGGATCCGGTCGATGTTGCTGCCCAGATAGTAGCACTTGCCCCGGAGCAGTCCCTCGGGCTGGCAGCTCAGGCACAGGGGGGACTCCATCTTGTCGAAGCGCAGCTCGTAGTCCGAAGCCGTGTGGTTTTCGTCAAAGGGGATGGCGAAGGCGGGATGGTAGCCGATGCCAAAGGGCAGAATCTCCTGGTCGGTGTTCACCACGGTTAGGGTGTGGTGCAGGGTGTCCCCCGCCAGGGTAAAGGTGGAGATCAGCCGGAACGCATAGGGGAAATGGGCCAGGGTTTCCGGATTGCTGTGGAGCTCCAGCACCAGGGAGTTGGGGGTCTGCTCCACCAGATCGTGCTCCATCAGCCGGGCGAAGCCATGCTGGGTGGCGGAGTAGTCCCGGCCCTTGGCGTGAATGGTGCCATTCAATACCTTGCCGGTGTGGGGGAAGAGAATGGGAGCGTGGTAGCCCCAGAGGCTGCCGTCCGCCTGCCACATGTGCTCCACGCCGTCGCATTTCCGCACCACGCTTTTTACCTGTGCGCCCCAGGTGGTCACAGTTACCCGGAGATAGTCGTTTTCTATGGTGTATTCTTCAAAATCCATATTGCTCGCTCCTTTATGTAAAGATCAGGAAATAACCCAGCACGGCGATGCCCAGGATGATCCGGTACACGCCGAAAGCGGAGAAGGAGTGCTTGCGAACATAGGCCATCAACCCCTTGATGACCAGAAGACTGACGATGTAGGAAACAGTGCAGCCCACCAGCAAAATCATCAAATCCATGGCGGTGAAGCCCGGACCTTTCAGGAAGAATTTCAGCAGCTTAATGGCACTGGCACCCAGCATGGTGGGAATGGCCATGAAGAAGCTGAATTCCGCCGCCGCCCCACGGCTGACGCCCACCAGGATGCCTCCCAGAATGGTGGAGCCGGAGCGGGAGGTGCCGGGAATCAGGCTCAGGCACTGGCTCAGACCAATGATCATGGCGGTGTTCAGGCCGATCTCATGGACATCGCTGATCTTGGGCTCCTTGCCCTGATTCCGCCGCTCCACCAGGATGAAAGCCACACCGTAGACGATCAGCGCCATGGCCACCACCGTTGCGGTGTGCAGGTGCTCGTCCATCCAGTCGTCGAAGAGCACTCCCACCACACCGGAGGGGATGATGGCGGCAATGACCTTGAACCACAGATTCCAGGTCTGCTTCTTCTGGAGCTCGTTCTTATCCCGGTCAAAGGGATTCAGCTTCCGGAAGAACAGGGCACACACGGCCAGAATGGCGCCCAGCTGGATCACCACATCGAACATGCTCTGGAATTCCTTGGTGACGTTCAGGTTCACAAATTCGTTCAAAAGGATCAGGTGCCCCGTGGAGGACACAGGCAGCCACTCCGTAATGCCCTCCACAATGCCAAAAAGTACCGCCTTTAAGATTTCAATGAATTCTGTCATAATATTGCTTCCCTCCAAACCCATGGTTTCGGAATATATTACTTCCGGCAGGCGTTGGAAATCTGCTGGGCCACGGTGCAGTTAGGCTCGTATACGCAGCCGCCGTAGCAGCAGTCGCACTCCGTCAGGCGGCCGTCCTCCAGCTCGATGGTGACCATTCGGCTCTGGTCCAGCTGCCGGCAGTAGCCGGTGAAAAACAGCTCCTCTTCCATATGTCATTCCTCCTCCACGGCACAGAAGCCCCGGGGCGCCAGAACCAGACTGCTGTGGGATATGGTCTGGAGATTCCGCCCGAAAACCACCCGGCCCGGAGCAATCTCCCAGGGGTCGCCGCTTCGGTTGACATAAATCATAACGGTCTTCCCGCCGTAGCTCCGGGAGTAGCCCAGGTGCTTGTCCCCTGCGGCGAAGAACTGAATGTCCCCCAGCCGCAGCGGCTCCTGCTGCTGTTTCAGCTTGCCCAGGCTGCGGAAATGGGTGAGCAGTTCGGTATCCTCCCGCCCCCAGGGATAGGTACGCCGGTTAAAGGGATCCTTATAGCCTTCCATGCCGGCTTCATCGCCATAGTAGAGGCTGGGCGCGCCGGGCAGGGTGTATTGGAGGAAGGAGGCCATCATCAGCCGGTCCCTTGCCACCTCCAATTGGTTCCGGGACAGATGCCGGCGGGCTTTTTCCTCCCGGCTGCCGTCGAAATCGTCCACCAGGGCGGTGAGGATCCGGGGGGTGTCGTGGGTGCCCAGCAGGTTCATGTTGCAGGCAACCACCTGGGGCGGATAATTCTCCACAATGGACATCACCGTATCCCGCAGCCGGTGGCCGCTGTCCCGGCCTCGCATAAAGTCCAGAATGGCGGTGCGGAAAGGATAATTCATCACGCTGTCCAGCTCGCCGTTTGTAAAGTACCGCCGCCGCTTGCCGTAGGCCATTTTGTTGGAGGCATCCTCCCACACCTCTCCCAGCAGCAGGGCATCGGGCTTGATTTCCCGAATCCGGTTGTGAATCATCCGGATGAATTCGTCCGGCAGCTCGTCGGCCACATCCAGCCGGTAGCCATCGGCCCCCAGCTTCATCCAGTGGGCCACCACGCTGTCCTCATCTGTGATGATGTACTTGATGAAGTCCGGGTGCATTTTGTTCACCGTGGGCAGAGTGTCGAAATTCCACCAGGAGTGGTAGTTGATGGGCCACTCATAGAAGGTGTACCAGTTGTAGTAGGGGGACTGCTGGCTGCAGAAAGCGCCCTTGCCGCCAAAGGTGTGCTTCCGGTCGAAGTACAGGCTGTCGGAGCCGGTGTGGGAATAGACCCCGTCCAGAATCACCTTGATGCCCCGCTGATGAGCGGCCTGGCACATTTTGGAAAAGTCTTCCTCCGTGCCCAGCATGGGGTCGGGCGTTTTGTAGTCGCCGGTGTCGTAGCGGTGGTTGGAGAAGCTCTTGCTGATGGGGTTCAGGTAGAGTATGGTCACGCCTAGGCTGGCGATATAGTCCATTTTCTCGGTGATGCCCTGGAAATTGCCGCCGAAAAAGTCGTTGTTCTGAATCACGCCGTTTTCGTCCGGGGCCCAGTCCACATCCTCGTACCAGTCGCTGTGGACGGTGTAGGGCTCCAGCTTGCCGGTGAGGTCCGGCTTACCGGAGCGGCGGAACCGGTCGGGGAAAATCTGGTAGATGACGGCACCCTTGGCCCAGTCCGGGGTGGTGAAGTCCGGCGGCACACAGCTCACCTGCCACAGATCCCCGGCCTCCATATTGGCGTCGTCCCCCTGCTTGAACAGCCGGAACATGCCGTGGGGATCGTGGATCTGGAAATAGTAGAAGTGCAGTCCCGGGGCAAACAGGGAGAATTCCCCCTGCCAGATGTCGTAGGCCCCCCGCTGCTCGATTTTCCGCATTTCCAGATACCGGGCGGGGCTGCCGTCCTCATAGCACAGCACGATTTCCACCCGTCGGGTACACACCGAGGTGGGGATGTGAACATGCAGGGTGCATACCTGCCCAGGGGTCAGCACGCCAAAGGGGGACTTAAACTGGGGCTGCTTGCTGTCAAATAGAATCCGCATACTCTCTCTCCCATTGTTGATTTAGCCCTTGCCGCTGGCGCGGGAGGCGATTCGCGTCAGGGAATAGGCCATGTCGTCGTAGCAGGCCTTGGTGATTTTGTCCACGAAATTGCCGTCGTAGGCCTGCATGGCCTGCTCAATGCGTACCACCCGCTGAAAGCCGTCGGCGCTTTGGCCTTTGGTGACGGTGTAGATGGGGGTGTAGCTGTAGCCGGTGACCCGTGTGGTGCCCTTTACATTGTCCTTGGTGATCTCCACATCCAGGATGATGGAGTAGTTGGTGCCGCCCCGTGCGGCGTCACCGAAGAAATCTCCCAGGGAGTAGGCAACCAGGGTGCCAGCGGTTTCATTATAGTCGATTTTCTGCACCAGATGGGGATGGGTACCGATGATCAGCCCCACGCCGTTCTTTTGCAGCAGCTTGACAATGCTCTCCTGAGTGGAGCTGATGGTGTCGTTGTTCTCACTGCCCCAGTGGAGCAGCGCCACGGTGAAGTCCGGCTTTTCCGCCTTCACATCGCTGAGAATTTTGGTGATGCCCTGGGTGTCCACCTTTGTGTAGGTGGAGTCGTAGTCCAGGTACAGCAGGTTCACGCAGTCTTCATTTCCCGCCGGCATGCCTCTGCCGCCCACGCCCTTGGTAAAGGCCACGAAAGCCACCCGCAGGCCCTGAATTTCGCAGATGGTGTAGCCCTTGGAGCGGCGGAATTCATTGGGACTGGAATAGGCTCCTACAGGCTCCATGCCTGAGGCGCGGATGGCCTGCAGGGTGGCGCTCAGGCCAATGAGACCGTTGTTGATGGAGCAGGAATTGGCCATCTGGATCAAATCCACACCGGCATTTCGCAGGGCGGTGAGCAGCTTGCTGGGGGCGGAGGTGGTGGCGGTGCCGTAGGTCTCGCCGTAGATGTTGCCCTCCAGATTCAACACTGTCAGGTCCGCGTCGGACAGGGTGCTGGCCACATCCTGAAAGGCCCGTGTGAAATCAAAGCCCGAGGCGGCCAGACCGGCGTCCACCACCGAGTCGGTGACGTTCAAATCTCCCGCCGCCCGGATGTGGATGGTGGTTGTGGATTCCCTGCCGGGGATGGTCTCCTCGGTGGGGGCGGTGGTGGCAGCGGTGGTTTCCGGGATGGCGCTTTGGACGGTGGCCTCCCCCTGGGGGGCGTGCTCCACAAAATAATAGATTCCAAAGGCGCAAAGCCCCAGCACCACCACAGCCGCTGCCAGGCCGAGCCGGAGCTTTCGACGCTGGGCGCGCTGCTTTTTCAGCTGTGCTTGCCGGCGCTGCCGGCGTTTTTCCATATCCTCGGGGCTCATAGCCATGGCGATTCCTCCTTATTTGGTGGGATGGGTGTACTTTCGAAAGAAAAGGTCTATTGGGACAGCAGGCGACGCAGCCATTGGCCCTGGCCGGGCTCCAGCAAAAAGCGCATCAGATAGGGCAGGGTGCTTCTTCCAAGCTGGTCATTCAGTGCCTTCAAGCCTATCCGCTCCGCCAGGGTGGGCACATCGGAGTACAGGTTTACCCCAAAGCCCAGCCGCTCCCCCTCAATTTGGCAGCCCATGGCGGCCAGGGTGGTGGGGAACATATCCAGGGGCGTGAGCACCCGGTTTTTGGTGTTTTTCCCTTGGGCGACGCCGTTGATGATGCAATTATACACCCGGCGGCGCTGGTTTTCCAGACTGTTTCGCTGGAAATATTCCCCGGCCATGCTCAGATGGTCACCGCAGAGGATAATGGTGGTGTCCGCATAGAAAGGCTGCTCCTGAAGCCAGGAAATAAATTTTCCGATTTGGGCGGAGGAGCAGGCGATCACGTTTTCATACTGCTCCTCATACCGGTTCGGACATTCCGAACAGATGTAGCCCTGGGGCATGTGGGTGTCGATGGTGATCAGCGTGAACTGGAAGGGCTGATCACCGGCGGCGATCCGGGTCAGCTTCTGCTTGGCGTATTCAAAAAGCTTGACATCCTCAATTCCCCACCAGGCCAGGTAGTCCGGGGGCACCAGACCGTCTTCGGCGGCGGAAACCCGGTCGAAGATGTCGTCAATGCCGTGGAGCTCCATCAAAGGTACCTGGTCGGAAAATTCCTTGTAGGAGCCCATCATCACCGCCTGGTAGTAGCCCTCCCGATCCAGAATGTCCCACAGCAGAGTGGCGGAGGCCAGGGGACGGCTCATCGCATCCGCACTGGCACCGCCAAAGGGCAGCAGCAGGGGCAGACCTCCTGCCTGAGCCACGATTCCGGCGGTGGTCCAGCTGGTGCCGCACACAATTCCCCAGCCGCCCATCTGGTCGGTGTCGGAGAAGCTGGTGTTCTCCTGGGCCAGGGCGTATAATTCCGGAATCAGGCATTCCTCCATGCTGCCGCCCTGCTGGGTGGAGCAGTAGGTGGTTTCCATGGATTCCGCGAAGATATAAATGAGATTCCGCTTTTTCTCCGGGAATTGGATGGAAATATCCTCAGCGTCCACATATTCCTCCTGAATCAGGTTGGAATAGCTGCCCAGGCTGGACAGCCACTGGGGCAGCCCGATGATGAAAGCGGCCCTGACAGTCAGCAGACAGCAGAGCACCAGGGAGCAGGAGAGAAAATACCCGGGCCGCAGAGGCAGCAGGGTGACGGCCTTTCCGCAAACCGTCAGCCGCAGGCGGTAGCGGCTTTGGACACCGAAGATAAGGGTGAGCATGCCCACGGTGAGGAAGCACAGCGCCAGGGGCTGCCGGAAAAAGCTGGTTAAAATGGAGCGTTCCAATCCCCCCAGGCCGGAGAGCAGAGTGAAGAGAACTGCGTTGAAATTCAGCTCCCCATACAGCGACAGATACCACCGGGCGGCATAGTAGCAAAGAAAACCGAAAAGCAGCAGCAAGCTGCCGATCACGGCGGAGGCAATGCCCCGGCGACCTTTCTTTTTCATTGGGGCTTTCCCTCGTCTTTCTGCTCTTTTTGGGAATCCTCCAGCTCCAGGGAGACATGCTTTCCGATCAGCGCCTCCAGCAGACACAAAGGTGCGCCCACGATGCCGGAGAACAGGATCTGCTTGACGAAGTGATCCATGGAATCCACGGCCATTCGGTAGTCCTCTCCGGTGAGAAAAACGGTGACCACGTTACGCAGGGCCATGGCGATGAAATTGATGGCCAGTATATTGAAGATGGCCAGGAAAAGAAACCGGTGGGTATCCAACCGCCGTTTCATCAGGTATTCCGCGGCATAGGCAAAGAGAATGCCGGGGAAGAAGAGAACAATAAACAATAGCATGGCGCCCCTCAGGCCCCTTTCTGTCTATCATGGTGAAATGACCACCCCTGGGGTTCCGCAAATTAATTACGGCTCCTGGGAGGCAGTGAAATACCGGAGGGTCTGCTCCGCGTTGCGGCGGATCTCCTGCTGCAGGGCTTCCAGCGAGGGGAATTTTTTCTCCGGCCTCAAGAATTTATAAAACTCCAGGGTGATTTCCCTGCCGTAGAGATCTCCGTCGTAGCGGAGGATCCAGGGCTCCACGGTGATGCCCTGACCCTGAACGGTGGGACGGGTGCCGATGTTGGTCACGGCGGGAAATTTCTTCCCCTCCAGCTCCACCAGGCAGGCGTAGACACCGAATTTCGGCACCGCCAGTCCAGGGGGCAATGGCAGATTGGCAGTGGGGATCCCCATCTTTCTGCCCAGCTGATGGCCGTGGATCACCCGGCCGGTGAGAATGTGGGGGTGGCCCAAAAAGGCGTGGGCTTCCTCCATGTCCCCCTGCTCCAGCAGGGAGCGGATGTGGGTGGAGGATACCCGCTTTCCGTGAACGCTCTGCTCCGGCACCACCGCCCAGGGAAGTCCCGACTCCCGGCAGTAGTCCGCCAGCAGCGTCCCGTTGCCCAGGCCCTGAGCGCCGAAATGGAAATCGTCGCCGCAGACGAAGCCTGCCGCGTCGTAGTCCCGGCGAAGCAGCTCCAGGAATTCCATCCAGGGCGTTGTGTGCATTTTTTCGTCAAAGGGCAGGGTGATCACCCGATCCATATCCCGGCGAAGCAGCCGTTCCCGATCCTGCGGGGTGTTGATCAGCACCGGTGCCCGGCCAAACACCAATTCATCCGGGTGGGAGCCAAAGGTGATGGCCCCGGCCAGGCAATCCGCCTCCCGGGCCAGCCGCCGGCACTCATTCAATAGAGCCCGGTGCCCCAGGTGGACACCATCAAAAAAGCCCAATGCGTAAATCGTCTTTTTCATGTTTTTTCATCCGGTTCAAAAAAACTCTTTACTGTCTCCATGGTTCCCTCACTGACCCTCGCCAGCATGAGAAATTCTCCCCTTTGGCTGTAGGCTCGGTAGGTTCCCGGAGAGAGGGGGACGGAAAAGGAATTGCCGTTGCGGCAGCGTTTTTCCTGATTCGGGGTCAGGGTAACGGCGGGATACTGGGGGAAGAGGGAATCCACCGGACGAAGATACGCTTCCGGATGCTCCGCTTTCAGCAGGGTATCCAGGGGAACGGCATCCTCCAGGGTGTAGGCCCCTGCCTGAATCCGCCGCAGACTGCCCATGCAGCCGCCGCAGCCCAGGGCCTCGCCCAGATCCTGGCACAGGGTTCGGATATAGGTGCCCTTGGAGCAGCGCACCCGGAGCCGGGGCTTTCCATCGTCAAAGCCCAGCAGGGTCAGCTCAAAAATGGTGATGGGCCGGGGCTCCCGGGGAACCTCCCGCCCCTTTCTGGCCAGATCACACAGCTTCTGGCCGTTCACTTTCAGAGCGGAATACATGGGAGGCACCTGGAGAATGTCCCCCCGGAACCGGGGGAGCACTGCCTCAAGCTGTTCCTCGGTGACGGACACCTCCTGATGGGACAGCACCGTGCCGGTGATGTCCTGGGTGTCGGTGGTGATGCCGGGGATCAGGATCGTCTCATAGGCCTTTTCCGCATGCTCGAAAAACTCCACTCCCCGGGTGGCACGGCCCACAAATACCGGCAGTACCCCGGTGGCCATGGGATCCAGAGTGCCGCCATGGCCGATGCGCCGGGTGCCAAATACGCTTCTCAGCCGGGCGGTGACATCCTGACTGGTCCACCCGGCGGGCTTGTCCACAATGACGATGCCGTTCATGGCAGCTGCTCCAGCATCACCCGCTCCACCGCTTGAGCGGCTTCCTCCAGGGGCATTTTCAGGGTGCCCCCTGCCGCGCCCTTATGGCCGCCGCCGCCGAAAGGCTCGGTGACCCGAGTGGCGTCGTAGCCGGGAACGGCCCGGACGGAGAGCTTCACATCCCCGTTCTCCGCCTGACGCAGGGTGGCGGCCACGCAGACACCGGCCACGGTCCGGGGGAAGCTGGAAATATTGTCCATATCGTCCCCGGTGACTCCCATGTCCAGCTCCACCTGACGGGGAATGGGGCAGATGCACATGGCCCCGCCCCGGAGCAGCTTCATGTGCTCCACGATCCAGCCCTGCATCCTGAGCCTTGCCAGGGTGTTGGTTTCAAACAGCTCCATGTTCAGCCGGTAGATCTCCGCCCCGGCCTGGGCGCAGGCGGCGGCGGTGGAAAAGGTGTGGGCGGTGGTGTTGGCGTAGCGGAAGCAGCCGGTATCCGTGGAGGCACCCACATAGATGGCCTGGGCAATGTCTCTGTCCAGGGGGCAGCTCATCAGAGCCAGCACATCATATACGATCTCCGCGCAGCTGGCGCTGATGGGGTCTACCAGTTCAAACTCCGTGAAGCTGGTAGCGCTGCTGTGGTGGTCGATGCGGAGCTGGATCCGCCCCAAAAGCGGCCGAAAATCCTCCTGGAGGATGCCCGGAGAGGCCACGTCCACGCTTAATATGCAGTCGGTGTCTGCCACAGTGTCGGTGGTGAGTCCCCGATGGAGCCACCGGAACCGGGGGCTGACCTCTTTGTTTTTCAGAATGTGAGCGGTTTTGCCCAGCTTCCGCAGTCCCAGGCAGAGGGCGGCAGCGGAGCCGATGGTGTCCCCATCGGGCCGGGCGTGGGTTAAAATGATAAAATTGTTGTGAGCGGCCAGAAATTCCGCCGTCTCAGTTCTCGTCAGTATCTTCATGACCGGTCTCCAAAGAGTTGATGAGCTTCAGCATTTTCGCGCCGTAGGTGATGCTGTCATCCAGGCTCCAAACGATTTCCGGAGCGTAGCGCAGCTGCAAATTGTGCCCCAGCTCCCGGCGCAGGTAGCCGCCAGCGGATTTCAGTCCCGCCATGGCATCCTTTGCCCGTTCCTCCTGGAGGAAGCTGACATACACCTTGGTGTAGCGCAGATCCGGGGTGGTTTCCACCCGGGTGATGGAAATCATGGTGTCCTGCACCCGGGGGTCCTTTACCGTGCGGAGAAGGCTGGAAAGCTCCTTCTGGATTTCTTCATTGATTCGATTGATTCGGTTCGATGCCATATTACCTCTTGATCTCCTGCATGACGAAGCACTCGAAGATGTCGCCTTCCCTGATGTCGTTGAACTTCACCACGCTCATGCCGCATTCGTAGCCGGCAGTGACCTCCTTGGCGGCATCCTTAAACCGCTGCAGGGAGCCGATCTCGCCCTCGTGGATGACGATGTTGTCCCGGAGGATGCGGACCTGGGAATCTCTTGTCACCTTGCCGTCCTTCACCATACAACCGGCAATGGTGCCCACGGCGCTGACCTTGTAGGTCATGCGAACCTCGGCGTGGCCGATGACGGCTTCCTCATACTTGGGTGCCAGCATGCCCTTCATGGCGGCCTCGATCTCGTCGATGGCATCGTAGATCACCCGGTAGAACCGCATGTCTACGTTGGCTCTCTGGCCGCTGGCCTGGGCGGCGGCGTCGGGCCGCACGTTGAAGCCCACAATGATGGCGCCTGCGGTGGAGGCCAGCAGAATATCGGATTCGTTGATGGCGCCCACGCCGGTGTGGATGACCCGAACCCGCACTTCCTCGTTGGTCAGCTTTTCCAGGCTGGTCTTCACGGCCTCGGCGGAGCCCTGAACGTCGGCCTTGACGATCAGAGGCAGCTCCTTCATCTCACCCTCCTGCATCCGGGCGAAGAGATTGTCCAGAGTGACCTTCTGCATCAGCTTGGCCTGGGCATCCTTCTGGGCCTGCTTGCGCTGCTCCACCAGCTCCCGGGCCATCCGCTCGTCGGTGACCACGTTGAATTCATCACCGGGGGTGGGAACCTCGGCAAGACCGGTGATCTCCACAGGCACGGAGGGACCGGCGGTCTTCACGGTGCGGCCCTTGTCGTTGGTCATCACACGGACACGGCCCACGGCGGTGCCGGCGATGATGATGTCACCCTGGTTCAGGGTGCCGTTCTGCACCAAAAGGGTGGCGATGGGGCCCCGGGACTTATCCAGCCGGGCCTCGATGACGGTGCCCTTGCCCCGGCGGTTGGGGTTGGCCTTCAGCTCCAGCACCTCGGCGCTGACGATGACC
>JAXECZ010000176.1:0-4286 GCA_034104845.1 Faecousia sp.
CGTGCTGTGCATCCTGGAAGCCATGAAGATGGAGAACGAAATTATGACCTCCAAGGACGGCACCGTCACCCAGGTTCTGGTGAGCAAGGGTTCTGCCGTGGATACCGGCGCACCTCTGGTTGTGATCGGTTAAGGAGGGTCATCAATGAATATTGGTGAAATCCTTCTGACCCTGTGGAACAAGTCCGGTTTCGCGCAGATCATCACCGGCTTCGTCTCCAATAGCGGATGGCAGAACCTGGTGATGCTGGTCGTCGCCTGCGTGCTGCTGTACCTGGCCATTGTGAAAAAGTTTGAGCCCCTGCTGCTGCTGGGTATTGCTTTCGGCTGCCTGCTCAGCAACCTGCCCGGCGCGGGACTGTATAACCAGCAGCTGTGGGATGCCTATGTCCAGGGCGTGCCCTATGTGAATGCCGCCGGTGAGGTGGTGGAGCACATCACCTTTACCACCATCATCCATGACGGCGGACTGCTGGATATCTTTTACATCGGCGTCAAGTCCAGCCTGTACCCCTGCCTGATCTTCATGGGCGTGGGCGCCATGACCGACTTTGGCCCTCTGCTTTCTAACCCCAAGAGCCTGCTGCTGGGCGCCGCTGCCCAGCTGGGCGTGTTTGTCGCTTTCTTCGGCGCTGTGCTGCTGGGCTTCACCGGTAAGGAAGCCGCCTCCATCGGCATCATCGGCGGCGCCGACGGCCCCACCGCCATCTTCCTGACTTCCCGCCTGGCTCCCCACCTGCTGGGTGCCATCGCTGTGGCCGCCTATTCCTATATGGCCCTGATTCCTCTGATTCAGCCCCCCATTATGAATCTGATGACCACTCCCGAGCAGCGGAAGATCAAGATGGTCCAGACCCGTCAGGTCTCCAAGACCGAGAAGATCATCTTCCCCATCGTGGTCACTCTGTTCGTGGCCATGCTGCTGCCCGATACTGCTCCTCTGATTGGCTGCCTGATGCTGGGTAACCTGTTCAAGGAATGCGGCGTTACCGACCGGCTTTCCGACACCGTGCAGAATGCCATGATGAATATCGTCACCATTCTGCTGTCCACTGCTGTGGGCGCTACCATGATCGGCTCCCGGTTCCTGACCCTGGAAACCCTGAAAATCGTCCTGCTGGGCGTTGTGGCCTTCGGCATCTCCACCGCCGGCGGTCTGCTGGGCGGCCAGGTGATGTGCGCCCTGACAAAGGGCAAGGTCAACCCCCTCATTGGCTCCGCCGGTGTGTCCGCCGTTCCCATGGCGGCACGGGTGTCCAACGTTCTGGGCCAGAAGGCCAATCCCTCCAACTTCCTGCTGATGCATGCCATGGGCCCCAACGTGGCCGGTGTCATCGGCTCCGCCATCGCCGCTGGCTTCCTGCTCAGCGTCTTCGGCTAAGCTGCAGACCTTCCCTTTTTGGGGAACATCGCCCTTATACAACAGAAAGGGGCCGTCTCTGTTTGGGAGATGGCCTCTTGTCTGTTCTGAAATCAGTTCTCCTGTTTGGCTTTTGGGAAAGCCTTTATAGGAGGAAAGGAAAGGTTAACGGAATGAATGAAACGCTAAAAAGCTGGAAGCGGCAGCCTCTCGTGGGCAAATGGCAGTATTTCTGCCTGCTTGTGGTGGCAGTGGTGGAGCTGGTGTATATGTCCCCCCAGGGTCAGAAAAATGGCCTTGTCTGGGTGGCGGTGGACCATTTTCTGGAAATACCAGCAATGGCGTTCCTCCTGCTCACCATTGCCCGGGGAATCCGCCGGGAGGGGTGGAGCACCATGCTGGTATCCCTGGTGATGCTGCTGTGGATCTCACTGGTTCAGGTGATGCGGGTGATTCGCGGCTTGGAGCAGATCAATCCGGGTGAAATCACCTGCTTCTATGCCCTGGCATTGCCCCTGGCCTTTGCCATGGAGGACGGTGAGCGCCAGTGGGGCCTGAAAACCCTGGCTGTGGTGTATCTGCTGGAGGGGCTTCGCCTCTGCCTGCTGGCCGGGGCGCTGTACTTTGGCATCCTGCCGGAGGGCTACAGGGCCAGCGTTTTATGGGACGGAGCCAGACTGCTGGAAATGTTCCATCCCACCAACTGCTCCGCCCTACTGCTCATCAGCATCGGCCTCTGCCTGGGTATGTGCCTGAAAACCAAAAAGCGCTGGCTCCAGGTTGTGCTGATTGTGTGGATCCTGATCCAGTTTGCCGTGCAGACCCTGACCAACGGCAGAACCGGAACGGTGTTCACCTGCCTGCTCATTGGCGCCGCGCTGTTCTGCGGCATCCGGAAAACCGGCTGGAAGCGGGCACCTCTGGCGCTTGCGGCGGGCATTGCAGTGATGGCGATTCTGTTCCTGGGCTCTCAAAAGCTGTACTCCGTCCATCAGAAGCAGATGACCCAGAGTGTGCAGCAGATCCAGCCCGCCGAGGGAAACGAGCCGTCTCAGGAGGAAGTGCAGGAGCAGACCCAGCCCGCCGAGCAGATCAATGTCCAGCGCTCCTTCCTGCAGGATATGTTCAGCTTTAACGGCCGCACCGCCATCTGGAAGGCAGCGGTGAAGGGACTGGCTGAAAATCCCAAGATCATGGTCTGCGGCACGGACAATGTGTTTGCGGTGCTGTCGGAGAATTTGAACTTCAACGCGCTGCACACCCACAATCCTTTCCTGGAGGTCATCTACGTCCTGGGGATTCCCGGCATGGTGCTGGCGCTCATCATTACAGTGTTGGCTTTCCGAGGGGCGTTTATCATCCTGTGGCGGAATACGGACCTGTGGAAAAGCGCGGTGGCCCTGTCGGTGCTTTGCCTGTTCGGCTGCGGTCTGTTGGAGCCCTACCTGTTTGTGGCGAAGAACAACCAGCATTATTTGAGTATTTTCTTCCTGACGGGGGTCGGCTATCTCCACCAGTGGACAGTAAAAAAACGGAAATAATCAATTTTCCCCATTCGAGCAAAATCGAATGGGGAATTTTTTATGGGATCAATATTCTCTTACAACGGCTTTCACAATGCCAATGATTTCAGCCTCGGTGCCGTCGATGGGGGCGTAGTTCTCGTTTTCCGGCATGAGCCAGATCTCCCCATGCCGCCTCCGCAGACGCTTCACCGTGGCCTCGTCGCCAATTCGTGCCACCACGATCTGACCGTCGTCAGCATTCTGCTGGGGACGAACCACCACCTTGTCGCCGCTGAGAATGCCGGCACCCACCATGCTGTCGCCTCGGACCCGCAGGGCGAAGCAGCCCGGATCACTCCAGGGCATTGTGCCCTCCTGATTTTCTACCGCCAGAATGGGCACACCGGCGGTGACCACACCCACAATGGGAATCTGCCCCGGTCGGGCGCCGGTGGCCAACGCCCGCTTGCGGCCCTTTGCACCGGTGGACTGGAGAATCCCCTTTTCCTGAAGCGCCTGAAGATGGTAGCTCACCGATGCGGTGGAACGAAGCCCCACGGCCTCGCCGATTTCCCGCACCGAGGGGGAATAGCCGTTCTCCTGGACAAACTGGTTAACATAATTCACAATCAGCTCTGCCTTATTGCTGGTTCTGGACATGGTAATCACTCCTGTGACGCATACTGCGCTTCTTCTAAAACCATTATAGCACAAATGAACGAAAATGCAATGGATTTTTTGCGTTTTTCCTATGACAAGGAAATGCATGCGGCGCATGGAACCTTTTGGGCTTCTGGGGATTATAATAGTAGAGAAATCGAAAAGGGAGTGGTGGGCTGATGGAGCAGCAGGATTTGGAATTGGAGCGCAGGGTGTGGCAGCGGATCAGCGGCGGAGAACAGGTGTGCCAGGGCGTTCCCTCCCTGCGGGAAATGGAGCAGCGCTGCCGGGAGTCGGCTTCCATCTTCCGCCAGCTGGCGCAAGGCTGTACCGGTTCCATGCGGGATGGGCTGCAGGAGTTGTTCCGGCGGGAGTATGAAAATGCCCTGACGCTGATGGGAATGCGGGTGCTCTCCGGAGAGGAGCCGGAGAAAATGCCCTGCTGCCCCTGGAGCAAAACCGGTGTCTGTCGGGCGCTGGCCCTGGCGTACCGAACCAGCTGTCAGGCCAGACAGGACTATGCCCGGTCCGGCCAGGGGGAATACGGGCCGGTTTTCGCCGCCATGGAACGCAGCGAGGTGGAGAAAATGGGCAAGCTTCTGGCCCTCATCGGCATGTGTAAAGGGGGATAATCAGGAACCTTTTGACACAGACCGGATGCGACTGCATCTCTGCTTTCCCAATGGTAGAATGCATTTATCACTGAGGAAAGGCTGGGATTACAAATGACGGCGGAAACAGTACTGCTTCGTGTCAAACGG
>JAXECZ010000093.1:0-2743 GCA_034104845.1 Faecousia sp.
TAGTCCAGGCCGATTTCGCCGATGGCCTTTACCTTGGGATTCTCCCGGCAAAGGCTGCGGTAGCAGTCCAGCACGGCCTCGTTTACTTCGTCTGCCGCGTCCGGATGGGAGCCCACGGCGGCATAGAGATAGTCATAGCGCTTTGTCAGCTCCACCGCTGCCAGGGAGGAAGCCTGGCTGCAGCCCGGATTCATCAGCAGGGCGATGCCTTCCTGGGGCAGTCGGGACAGCAGTTCCTCCCGGTCTTCCTCAAACGCCCGGTCATCCATGTGGGCGTGGGTATCAAAAATCATGGTAAATCACCTTTTCATCTGTTCCGTTCTGGGTAATGATGGCCACCAGGCATCCGGCCCACTGGCGCACCCGGGGGTCCTCCGGGGAGAAATCCGTCCGGTTGGGAAAGCCGGTGAGCCCCATCCCGCTGCATTTCACCGCGGCCTCCTTCAGCACCCACAGGGCGAGGAAAGCCCGGCGCTGATCGGAAGCTTGGGCAAAGCGCTGCTGCTCCTGGGGAGAAAAGATTCGCTTGGCCAGAGAAAGCCGCACCGGCCGGTCCAGCTCCTCCGCATCGATGCCCACCGGGACGGTGGACAGGACGCAGAAAGCGTGGCGGCTGGTGTGGCTGATGGAGAAATAGTAGGGGGAATTTTCAAAATGGGGCTTGCCCCTGGCGGACAACCGAATCCGGGGCATTTCCTCTCCCGTTTCCATTCGGTACAGCCACTCCAAAAGCTGCCGTCCCGCCTGATGGCCGGAGAGGCTGCCCAGCTCACAGCAGCCGGCAATCATCGGGCGTCGATGATGTCGTCATCACCGGGGTCACCGGTGAATTTGTTCCAGATCAGCAGATCAACGACCATGCCCACACCGATGAGCAGCACCACGATGCCGCAAATGATCACCGCCAGTCGGGAAAGAGCCAGGGGCATGAGAATCAGGAGGACACCCATAATGCAGCAGAGGGTGGCGGTGACCTTTTCGTGGGCGGCATAGGGACTGACGTAGCCACGGATGCCCTGGAGCAGGAGCAGGATGCCGATGATCCGTCCCACCTGGCGCTCCAGGCTCACGGGCTTGCCCATGATGGAGAAACCGACGATGAGCAGAATCACGCCGCCGCACAATTGGAGAAAATCTTTTTTGTGGCCGGCATCGAAGAAGAAGCCCACCAGCTTTCCGGCACCGGCCAGGGCGATGAGAACCCCCGCCGCCCAGGCGATAGAGGTGGTGAGGGAGCCCGGCCGGAAGATGAGAATCAGCCCCAGAACGCAGGTGAGCACCGGCTTCAGCCAGGGCCGAATGTCAAAGGAATGCTTCATGATAAAAACCTCCTGAGTGATTATTGATCCCCTATAAATTTTACCATTCCATTTTACTTTCTTTTCATTCCGCTGTCAATGGAGAAAAGCAGGCATATGGCTCCCCCTGGGTGCATAGGCTCTCTCAAGGTCAAACTGCGGCAAGGAGGATTTGCGATGGCACAGGAACCGCTGCCCCACCGGCTGACCCTGGCGGAGCGTAACAAGCTGACGGTAACCGGCGTGACGGAGGTGGTCAGCTTTGAGGACAGAGAGGTGGTCCTGCAAACCGGCATGGGAATATTGACGGTTCAGGGCAGTCAGCTCCAACTGAAAAACCTTTCTCTGGAGGGCGGACAGGTGGAGGTGGAGGGCAGCGTCAGTGCCCTCGTTTATGAGGAGGCCCGGCAGGGCGGCTGGTTCAGCCGTCTGTTTGGATGATTCCACCGGCGCTGTCCCTGCAGCGGTTCGGCGCGGGCTGCCTGCTGGGTGTGGGCTTGGGGGTGCTCTATGGCTTTTTGCGGCCGCTGCGGCCAAAGCACACCCTGTTCAGCGACTTTGTTTTTCTGCTGGGCTTGGGCTGGGCATGGCTGTATCTGGCGCTGGCGGTGTGCGGCGGCGACCTGCGCCCCGGCTATTCCTTTGGCCTGGCGATAGGCTGCCTGGCCTGGGAAATGACCCTCGGCAGGCTGATAGACCCCATTTTTTCCAAAATCTGGCACCTTGCGGCCCGGTTGAAAGGTCTCCTGTTGGTTCCTGCAAAAAAATTTTTGCATTTTTTGAAAATTTTATTTGCATCTGGGGAAAAATGGGTTACAATATGGAGGAATGGCTGTCCAATGCGTGGGCGGCCGGACGGAGGTATCACTCATGGCAGAACGCAAGATCAAAATCGGAAAGGTGCAAATCGTATTTTTCAAAAGCAGCACCCAGGTGCTGACGGCGCTGGCCGTGGTCATTTTGCTCACCGCCGCCGCGCTGGGGATGCTCAGCCTGGTGGAGCACCGAATGATTCGGCAGACCGAGGATCTCCGGGCCCAGGCGGCTCAGATCGAATACGAAAACAGCCTTCTAAAGCAATACACCGAGGAACTGGGTTCCGCCAAGAGCGTGGAGCGCATCGCCCGGGAAGAGCTGGGCATGGTTTCCCCCGACACCGTCCTGATTGAAGCGCAAGTCAAATAATGGAGGAAGCAAAGCAAACTATGGAGTTAACCGTTGGAGCCGTATTAGAGGGGAAAGTCAAGTCCATCACCAATTTTGGCGCTTTCGTTGCCCTGCCGGAAAACAGAACCGGCATGGTACATATTTCCGAAGTCGCCAATGCCTACGTCAGTGATATCCGGCAATACCTGACGGAGGGGCAGGACGTTAAGGTTGTGGTCATTGGCAACGAAAATGGAAAAATCAATCTGTCCATCAAGCGTCTGGAGCCCAAGCCCCAG
>JAXECZ010000114.1:0-6004 GCA_034104845.1 Faecousia sp.
TCTGCTGATTCGGAAATCCCTGGAAAAGGCCGGACTTCGCTGAGCTTCCTGAAAAGAATATGGGTCGGCTTGCACCGGGCAGGCCGACCCATTTTTTTACATTGTACCATTCCCATGTAAACCAAAGCTCACCGCTATGGCATTATCCACCATGGACATCTGCTGTTCGTCCAGCCGGCCCATGTGTTCCCGCAGACGGCGCTTGTCGATGGTTCGGATCTGCTCCAGCAGGATCACCGAATCCTTGCTCAGGCCCACGCTGCCTCCGGCGATATTGATGTGGGTTGGGAGCTTGGCCTTGCCGGTCTGGCTGGTAATGGCCGCTGCGATCACAGTGGGGGAGTGGCGGTTTCCTGTGTCATTCTGCACAATGAGAACGGGCCGGGTGCCTCCCTGCTCGCTTCCCACCACCGGGGACAGATCCGCGTAAAAAATATCCCCCCGTTTTACTGTGCTGTCCATATGCATCACACTCCGTGCTTGAAGAATCGGGCCCGCTTCATTTCCCTGGAAGCGCGGCTGTGTATTTATTCTCCCACGCACATTGCCATTTTATACCGCGTCGCCCTCATAGAATTCTATGCCTGATCTCGCCGAAATTCTATTCCATTCGGAAATTTTGGACATCCAACGACAGAATTTTTCGTTCCCGATACAAAATCTCCGCTTTCACCGGCACATTGTCCTCGTTCAGCCAGATGTCCAGGTGTAACGGGTCGTCGTCGTAGCTGTCGTCCATGCTCAGCCGGGTGAATTCTCCGGAGGCACCGGCGGAGCTGATGTAGCCGCCTCGCAGGGTTTTGAGCAGCAGCCAGGGAGCGCTCACGGGGGTGACCTGGTTGTCAGCCAGTAGGGGGAAGTGGAGGGCAGTGCCGTCAAAGGTCAAAGCCCCGTCGCCCCCATCCAAGGTTCCCTCAATCCCGGCAATGCTCTCGGGCTTATTGACCCGAAAATGAACCGCTCCCCGCTGATCCGCCTGGCATTGGAGGCCGAAGCTGTGGAGCTTGTCGCCGTAGTCCGCTGTGATGCCCACGTCGAATTGGCAGCTGCCGGAGGATAACAGCTGGGTTCGCAGCTTTAATCCCTGCTCCAGTTCCTTATTTTTCCCGCTGCAGCCGGACAGTACCAGAATGACCAGCACCGCCGCAACCAATGGCTTTTTCAAACAAATCCCGCCTTATTTCATAAGTCGCGGAAGCGCATCCAGCATATCCGACGGCAGCATCCCATATTGCCCCAGGCTGGCAGCGCACCGGTCTCCGGCGGCACCGTGGAGCCAGCAGCCGCAGGCGGCAGCCTCCAGGGGAGCAAGTCCCTGACCCAGCAGGCTGACGATGATTCCGGACAGCAGATCGCCGCTGCCGCCAACGGCCATTCCCGGGTTGCCGGTGGGGTTTATGTACTGCCGCTCACCGTCGGTGATGCAGCTTTCATGGCCCTTGAGCACCATCACACAGTTCAGCTCCCTGGCTGCCTCCCTGGCGGCTTCCATGGGATTTGTGCCGATGGAATAGCCCAGCCGGGTAAATTCGCCGCCGTGGGGCGTGAGGATGGTGGGGGCTGCTCTTCCGCGCAGTACATGCCTATGCAGGGAAATTACGTTTATGCCGTCCGCATCCAATACCACCGGGCACCGGGCCTGTTCCAAAAGCCGGAACACCACCTCGGCGGTGCCTTGGGATTGCCCCAGGCCGCAGCCAATCAGCACCGCGTCCATCTTGGGCAGCCTTTTTTCGATTTCTTCCAGGGCCGCCGGGCTCAGCATGCCGTCCTGCTCCGGCAGGGGAAACACGATGGCCTCATTGAGCTTTACGGCCTCAATGGCATAAATGCTCTCCGGCACCCCCAGAAACACCAGTCCCGCCCCGGCGCGCAGGGCACCCATGGCGGCAAAATACGCTGCGCCGGTATAGCCCCGGCTGCCGCAGAGCAGCAGTATTTTTCCGAAATTTCCTTTGTGGGCGGTTGCCTCCCGGTCCGGCAGCAGGGAAAGAACCGCTTCATGGCTCAGAATCATGTGTAAGTCTCCAATGCCTTCAGCATTTCAAGGGTTTCGGCGAAGCTCCCTTTCGGGCCGTTCCAGGGATGCTCCTGGCAGGGAAGCATCCAGTCGGTAATCAGCCAGCCGTTCAGCCCTGCCTGAGTTCCGGCGTACATGTCTTCGTTTTCGTCGTTGCCGATCATCAGACACTGGGACGGCTCCAGGCCCATCCTCTGACAGATAGAGGTGTAGTACATGGGATTGGGCTTGCAGAACCGCTCGTATTCATAGGAGGTGACCAAATCAAAATCCGACGGCTTGAGATCCACCCAGCCCATTCGCGTCTGCTGCCCTACCATGGGAAACATGGGATTGGTGGCCAGGATGACCGCTTTGGCTTTTTCCCGGGCGATGCGGACAGCCTCAGCGGCCAGGGGGTTTTCACCGGTGAATTGCCGGGCCTGCTGAAATTCCTTTCCATAGAATTCCAGGCAGTCGGCGTTGATGGCATCCTTGTCCAAGCTTGTCCTTTGGCAGAAAACCTGCCAGAACCGCTCTTCGTTGGTGGCGCCGCCGTCGTTTTTCACCATGGCGGCAACACCGGCCCACATATTCCGGCCGAATTGCTCCGGGTCAAGGCCATACTTGGAAAGCTTGCAAAACAGCAGCTGAAAATATCCCTTGATGAAAGCGTTTGTATCCATAGGCACCAGGGTGCCGTCCATATCAAATAGAATTGCCTGGTATTTCATTTATCGCTCCATTTCTTGTCTGTTCATCGGTTTATGATTTTCCCGCTTCGATTTCTGCTCTGTCGGAGTATTCTTCCCACAAATCATCGCTCATTTCATAGAATACCCGCCGGGGGTGGAACCGGTTGGAGCCGGTGGAGATGAGCTCCAGGCTGATGAAAAGCTCGTCCCCCTGGTCGCAGCTGGCCATGGAGATATACTCCTGGTGGTCCATGGAAAGCCAGGGCTCCGCCTGGATGCTTTGACCGCACCAGGGACAATTCAGCTGGCGCAGCTCCTGGCTCGCCAGCGCCGCCCGGGGGCTTTCAAACACCGGCTTCAGGGGCGGCTCTGCAAAGGCTCGGGATACATATTCTCCGGCATATTCCTCCAAATCCAGATGATTGCACACCAGCACCGTGTTCTTGGAGTCGTTCAGGGCATCGTGGGCGGTGTCACCCTTTTCTCCCAGCACCTTCAGAGCGTCATCCAGGGACATTCTCCTGGAAAACCGCATGATCTCCTTGCAGAAAATCCGCTGCAAATCATAGGTGTCTGGCAGGCTGGAAATGTCAATGCCGTGGAGCAGCATATTGTCGATCAAAATGGGCAGATCGGAGGTGCTCCAGGTCATAAAGCTGTATTCCTCCCCGCAGAAAGCCCGGAACCGTTCGTAGGCCTCCGGGAAAGAAAGCCCCTGCTCTGCCAGGGTTTTGTCCCGGATGCCAGTGAGGGTGACGATCCGCCGGTGGAGCTTCTGGTAGTACTGGGGCCGGATGTAAAGCCGCAGCTGGTCCGTCATTTGAAAGCTGTCGTCCAGCTTCACGGCGCCGATTTCAATGATTTCTCCGGGCAGACACACCGGTTGGGTGATCATTTCCGCTTCGGAGCCGCACTGGTTCCATTCCAGATCAAAAATGATGTAGTTCATTGGATTTTCCTCTCTCTGTTGCCATGCTTCCTGTTTATTATAAGCCCGGTTCAGGCGGATGTAAAGGGGAAACAGCGCGGGGTTCTTTCTGAATCTTTTCAGGCATAGGTTTTTTGGGAGGCGGTGAGCGGGACTATGGACTATGCAGTGCGCTTTGGAGACGAAACCGTGGGCAAGGCCCAGGTGACCCGGCAGGGGTTATATTACCACGTTGTCTGCCGGTGCAGTCTCTCCGGTCAGGTGATGTATTGCCTGGAGGTATCCTCCGGGGAGAAACGGGTCAATTTGGGCATTTTGGTGCCCCAGGAAACCGGCTTTGGTCTGGAAACCCGGTTTCCGGTAAGCCGCTTAGGGGAGGGGGAGCTGTTCTTCCGCCTGCGGCCCCGGCATGATGAGCTGGGGGGCAGAAGCTTTGTGCCCATCACCCCGGAGGAACCCTTTGCCTACCTGGAGCGGCTGAAGGAGGCTTTCCTGGAAATCCAGGAGGGGAAAAAAGGGGCAAGCATCCCGAAATCCTTGGAGTAATGGTTCCCTGATTGAACCCGGAGGCCTGCTGTGGAAATCCAGAAAACAGAATGACGGCTGTGTCCCTGGCTTTTGGCGATTGTGGACAGCCCATCCGAAAAGAGCAACACCTGCGATGTCAAAACTACATCGCAGGTGATTTCTTTTCCCGGCGCATCAGCCGGAACAGGCCGTAGCCCAGTGCGGCACCGAGGAGATTCAGAATCAAGTCGTCCACATCGCAGGTGCCCACCAGCAGAAGCATTTGCAGCAGCTCCACGGTGGTCATCACTCCGGCGGCCAGAAGAAGCGTCTTCCAGAATCGTCGTGCTTTCTGCCACAGCAGCGGCGGCAGCAGCCCCAGGGGAATGAAAAGTAGAATGTTGCCCCATAAATTCACGCGGGCAAGGCGAATCAGCCAGGGCTGGGAGGGCCGCAGCAGAAGCCTCAGATAGAGGCCGATGGTGTGAAAGGGAATGGGATTGAGATGGGCCAGAACCTGACCCCAGTAGGGTTCGTCGGCAAAGGTGGGCTTTCGGAAAAACAAAAGATACACCATCATTCCAGCGTACACGGCTGCAAGGGCAACCAATATTTTTCGTTGTCTTGTCACGATGCACCTCCTTTCAGCCATAGGGATTATAGCAGAGAAGGACTCTGAATGCAAGAAAAAGCGCCTGCCCTTCGGCAGACGCTTTTGCTTTGGAATCAGGCCTTCTCCAGAGCCAGAGTACGGGTGGTCAAATCGCAGACCTCCGCGGGGCCATAGTACTGGATGGCACCGGGGTAGGTGAAGCAGGTCTCTTCCGCCCACTGCTGACGATGCTCGCAGAAGTAGGTAAAGGGCTTGCCGTCCAGCTCAACCAGAGCCTTGCGGATAACGGGCTTGTCCTGGCCGTTTCTTCTCTCCATGTTCATCATCTTGGTGATGGGCATACCACCGGCAACCCACTCCTCAGCGGGCTTAGACAGGTTGGAAACCTTGGACAGATATCCGGTGTAACCATACTGGATCAGCATGAAAGCATTGTAGCCCAGGGAATAGCAATAATCCGCGTCGAAGTTGGAGGGGAAAGCGCATCTGCCTTCGTAACCGAAGAAGTGGTGCTGGGCGCTGAACTTGCCGTTGAAGGTACCGGCGGCCTTGCGTGCAGCCATCTTGTCGGCAACCAGGGCGGAGAACAGCTTTTCGGACTCGATCAAAGACACCTGCACATTGCCATGGGGGTCACGCTCCAGGAACAGCTGCTGCTGAATGCCCTGGGGCAGAATGGCAAAGACAGCCATGGCTTCCTTGCTCAAACCCTTTTCGATGAAAGCATATTTCTCTTCCCAGGTGGGCAGTGCATTGAAAGCAGCGGTCTTCTCACCGGCCAGCAGCTCGTTGATCTCGGCAATCAGCATGGAAAACTCGGGAACAAATTCCACAATGCCTTCGGGAATGATGGCAACACCGAAATTCATGCCCTTTGCGGCTCTTGCGGCCACGGAATCGGCAATGACATCGGCAACAGCGGACAGGGACATCTTCTTGGCGGCAACCTCTTCACCGATCAGGCAGACGTTGGGCTGGGTTTCCAGAGCACATTCCAGAGCCACATGGGAAGCGGAGCGGCCCATCACCTTGATGAAATGCCAGTACTTCTTTGCGGAGTTGGCATCCCGCTCGATGTTGCCGATGAGCTCACTATAGGTCTTGGTTGCGGTGTCGAAGCCGAAGGAACATTCGATGTCTTCGTTCTTCAAGTCGCCGTCGATGGTCTTGGGGCAGCCAATCACCTGAACGCCGGTATTATGGGCAGCCATGTACTCTGCCAGCACAGCGGCGTTGGTATTGGAGTCGTCACCGCCGATGAT
>JAXECZ010000129.1:0-21946 GCA_034104845.1 Faecousia sp.
CCCATGCGGCTTCAAATTCTGGGCAACGTGGAGGTCAGCTACCTGCAAAAGAAAACGCCTCAGGAGCGCACTGCCATTTTCGACCAGCTTTTCTCCTACAAGCCCCCTGCCCTGCTGATCGCCCGGAATTTCCCGGTGGATGATCAGTGCCTGGAAATGGCCAAAAAGCATTCCATCACCATCCTGCGCTCCCCAGAGGCCACCGCTACCCTTGCTTCCAACATCATCACCTATCTGAAATCCGCTTTGGCGCCGCGCATCACCCGGCACGGCGTCTTGGTGGAGGTTTACGGCGAGGGACTCCTGCTCATGGGCGACAGCGGCGTGGGCAAAAGTGAGACCGCCCTGGAGCTTCTGAAGCGGGGCCACCGGCTCATTGCCGACGACGCGGTGGAAATCCGCAAGGTCTCCGAGAATTCTCTGATCGGGACCGCGCCGGAGCTGATCCGCAATTATATCGAGCTGCGGGGCATCGGCATTGTGAATGTGGCAAAGCTCTTCGGCATGGGCTCCGTCCGCACGGAAAATGAGATCAACCTGGTGGTCAACATCGTCCCCTGGAACACCCAGGAGGCCTATGACCGGCTGGGCCTGGAGGATCAGTACATGGAAATTCTGGGCGTTAAGGTGCCCATGAACACCATTCCCGTCACCGCAGGACGTAACCTTGCCGTGATTTTGGAGGTGGCCGCCATGAACAACCGCCAGAGAAAGCTGGGCTACAACGCCGCCCAGGAATTCTCCGACCAGATCGACCGCCACTTTGAAATGAGCACGGGGCAAAAATAAATGAAGGAATTCACCATCGGAACCAACGATGCCGGGCAGCGGCTGGACCGGTTTTTGGCCAAGGCCGTTCCCCTGCTCCCCGCCTCCCTGGCCCAGAAATATATCCGCATCAAGCGAATCAAGCTGAACGGCAGCCGGGCGGAACGGGATACCCGGCTCCAGGCAGGCGACCTGCTCCAGCTCTACATCAATGATGAATTTTTCGACAAGCCCAGGGAGGACAATGCTTTTCTCACCGTGGCCTCCCCCAAGCTGACCATTGTCTATGAGGATGAGCACATCCTCCTGGTGGACAAGCGGCCCGGTCTGGCAGTGCATCCCCACGACGGCGCGGAATACGGCCGCACCCTCATCGACCATATCCAGGCCTACCTCTACCAAAAGCGCGAATGGAATCCCCGAAACGAAAACGCCTTCACCCCCGCCCTGTGCAACCGCATCGACCGGAACACCGGCGGCATCGTCATCGCCGCGAAAACCGCCGAGGCACTGCGGGTGATGAATCAGAAGATCAAGGATCGGGAGCTGGACAAGCGATATCTGGCCATCGTGGAGGGCACACCGAAACCAAAGGACGGCAGTCTGAAAGGTTACCTGTTTAAGGATGCCAGGAAAAACCGGGTGTTCGTCACGGACAGCCCTCAGCCCGGTTCTAAAAGCTGTCAGACGAACTACCGCACCCTGGCCAGCGCCAACGGCTTATCCCTGGTGGAATGCGAGCTGATCACCGGCAGGACCCACCAGATCCGCGCCCAGTTCGCCCATGCCGGTCATCCCCTGCTGGGGGACGGGAAATACGGCAAGCTGGATAAGCGGTTCGACCGGAATTACCAGGCGCTGTACTCCTACCGGCTCACCTTTGCCTTTACCACCGACGCGGGCTCCCTGGACTACCTGAACGGGAAAACCTTTCAGGTGGCGCATGTGGACTTCGTGACGGAGTATTTCCCCAATGTGAAGATTTAGAAAGGACACCTATGAACGTTTTTGTCACCAGCAGCCCCTATCTGGATGGGGCGGACCGGGCCATTTTGAACCCGGAGAACCATTTACTTGACAATCTGCGTCAGGCACTGCCTCCTTTTCCCCGGGCGCTGTTCATTGCCTCTGACCCGGAGCGGCACGATCTGACCTGCTCTTTCGGAATGGATACCACCATTGCCTTTTCTCAGGCGGGCATTGTATTCAGCTCCTACGCCGTGCTGGACGGCAGCAATGGGGAGCAAGCCGCCGAATTGGTGGCAAACAGCGATTTTCTCATTCTCGCCGGAGGCCACGTGCCTACCCAGAATGCTTTCTTCCAGGAAATCGGCTTAAGGGAAATCCTGGAGGATTTTGAGGGCACCGTCATGGGCATCAGCGCCGGCTCCATGAACCTGGCAGACGAGGTTTATGTCCAGCCGGAGGAGGAGGGCGAGGGCGTCGATCCGGATTTTCCGCATTTTGCCCCGGGGCTGGGGCTGACCGATGTGAACATCCTGCCCCACTACCAAAAGGTGAAAGACAATATGCTGGATGGGCTTCGGCTGTTTGAAGACATCACCTATGCCGATAGTCTGGGCCATTCCTTTTTTGCCCTGCCCGACGGCAGCTATTTTTACCAGGATGAGGAACAGCTGCTGCTCTTCGGCGAGGCTTACCTCCTGCGGGACGGGGAGCTTTCCCAGCTCACCCGCTCCGGCGACTGTCTGAATATGGCGGACTTCTAGTGAATCCTCTCTCCCCGGGGAAACCGGGGAGAATTCTTTTTTTGATATATTTTGCTTGACATATCCCCCCTGTGGTGCTATAATAAGCCGCGTGGTGATCGTTCCACCTTGTTTTATGGGCCTTTAGCTCAGTTGGTCAGAGCCTCCGGCTCATAACCGGATAGTCCCGGGTTCGAGTCCCTGAAGGCCCACCAGTTTATTTAGGTTCACGCCTTTTTTCATATAGGGGTATAGCTCAATTGGTAGAGCGGCGGTCTCCAAAACCGTAGGCTCAGGGTTCAAGTCCTTGTGCCCCTGCCAGAATGGCACTTCGTAATTGTTGAAATTACGGAGTGCTTTTCTTTTTTGCATTTTTCATCCAAAAAGCCCACTCCAGTGTGAAAGCCGCCGGGGCAAGGGCTTGGATTGGCCTGAACAGATTCTTTTCCAAGGGAGCGGGCGGTGTATGTCAAGCGCCGGTCTATCCGGCTTCGGAGCAAAAAACCGCGACGGTTGACAGGGCTTTTCGAAAGGGCGCGAACCAGGCTGCAAAATCTTTATACAGTCTTAATGCGGCGTAAAATATTCTTTCACCCTCTTTACCACATCCGGGGTATGATTAAAATCAAATAAAGAGGTGTAAAGGAGTATGGGCATATGGGCGTGTTATTGCTCCGGAAGAAAAAACTCACTTCCTTTCAGGTCATCATCCTGGGCTTTTTCGGAGTGATCATTTTGGGAACGCTCCTGCTGATGCTGCCTCTGTCCAGCAAGGACGGCTGCGTGACGCCGTTTCTGGATGCGCTGTTCACATCCACCTCAGCCGTTTGTGTGACCGGTCTGGTGCTTCATGATACGGCGACCTATTGGTCCATGTTCGGTCAGGTCGTGATCCTGATCCTGATTCAAATCGGCGGCATGGGCGTCATCACGGTGGCTGCGGCCTTTGCCATGATCTCCGGGCGAAAAATCTCCCTGATGCAGCGCAGCACCATGCAGGAGGCCATCTCCGCTCCGAAAGTGGGCGGGATCGTCCGCCTGACCAGCTTCATCCTCAAAACGACGCTGCTCATCGAATTGCTGGGCGCCGCCGTCATGGCTCCGGTGTTTTGCCGGGATTTCGGGCTGAAAGGGCTGTGGATGGCCCTTTTCCATGCCGTCTCCGCTTTCTGCAACGCGGGCTTCGACCTGATGGGGATACGCGCCCCCTTTTCCTCCCTGACCAGCTTTTCCGCACAGCCTGTGATCAATCTGGTCATTATGCTTTTGATCGTTATTGGCGGCATTGGATTTTTGACCTGGGATGACATTCAAAGCAACCGCCTGCATTTTCGGCAATACCGGATGCAGAGCAAGATCATCCTGAGCACGACCGCCTTTTTGCTGGCAGTTCCTGCGGTCTACCTTTTCTGCTTCGAGTTCCATACGCTTCCCCTGGAGCAGAGGGTGCTGGCCTCACTGTTTCAGTCCGTCACTCCCAGGACGGCGGGCTTTAACACCGTGGACCTGACCTCCCTCAGCGAGGCCGGGCAATGCATCACCATGGTTCTGATGCTCATCGGCGGCAGCCCCGGTTCCACCGCCGGCGGCATGAAAACCACCACCGTGGCCGTGCTGTTCGCCACGGCCATCGCCACCTTCCGGCGTCAGGAATCCGCCCATTTCTTTGGCCGCCGGGTGGACGACGATGTGGTCAAAAACGCCGCCACAATCCTGATGATGTATTTGGCGCTGTTCTTTCTGGGCGGCCTGGCAATCAGTATCCTTGAGGAGCTGCCGGTTCTGACCTGCCTGTTTGAGGCTGCGTCCGCCGTGGGCACCGTGGGTTTGTCCCTGGGGATTACCACAGGCCTCGGGATCCCCTCTAAGCTGATTCTCATTCTTCTCATGTTTTGCGGACGGGTGGGCGGATTGACGCTGATTTTTGCCGCCCTCTCCGGCACACGGAAGAATGTATCGAAATTCCCCCGGGAAAAAGTCACCGTGGGATGAAAGGAGCACATTATGAAATCCATTCTGTTGATCGGCCTGGGACGCTTTGGAAAACACGTTGCCATGCATCTGAACAATCTGGGCCATCAGGTAATGGCTGTGGACAACTCTGAGGAGCGGGTGGAGGCAGTGCTGCCCTTTGTGACCAATGCTCAGATCGGCGACAGCACCCATGCGGACTTTTTGGAATCCTTAGGAATCCGCAACTTTGATGTGTGTATTGTTACCATCGGCAATGATTTTCAGAGCTCCCTGGAAACCACCTCCCTGCTGAAAGAGCTGGGTGCCAAAATGGTGGTATCCAGAGCGGCCAGGGATGTGCAGGAAAAATTTCTGCTTCGAAACGGAGCGGACGAGGTGGTCTACCCGGAAAAGCAGCTGGCCAAGTGGACGGCCATCCGTTACAGCGCGGATCACATTCTGGATTACATCGAGCTGGACAACGATCACGCCATGTTCGAGATCCCCGTGCCGGAAAACTGGGCAGGGCGCTCCATCGGGCAGCTTGACATTCGGAGAAAATACAACATCAACATCATTGGGGTCAAGAAAAGCGGGAAGCTGGAGCTGTCTCTCTCCCCGGAAATGGTTCTGGCCGCAGGGGAAACCATGCTGGTTCTCGGGAGGAACAAGGATTTGCAGAAGTGCTTCCATATCTGAATGCGGCAGCCCATTTTAGCGACAGGTGGTAGAGCTATGTTGGATATTTTGTTGATTGCTGTCATGGCAGCGGTGGTCACCTTTGGGTGGTTCCTGATGCGGAAACTGGATAACACCCTGGAGCACATCCGCCAGGAGGAAGAGGCACCGGATTCCGGCCGAAAGCCAGCCCTGCGAATCGGTCTTTCGGACCCGCTGGTGGCGGACAGCCTTTCCGGTGCGCTGGAGCGTCAGGCCAAAGCCAAGGTTACGGTTTCTCTTTTCAGCGGAACGGAGGCGGAATTGCTGAAAAGCTTCCGTGCGCGCAGATTGGATATGCTTCTCCTGCCAGGGGACGCGCCGGTTCCGCAGCAGCTGCCGGGCCATGTGAGGGAGGTCTCACTGGAGCATAGCCCCGTCTTGCTTCGGCGTGGTAACTTGCAGATCGAGCCGATTACGAAAGGCAATATTCCACAAAAAATCATCTGGGCAGATGGAGAACTTCCCCCGGCTGCCAGCCAGCTCATCCATGATTTGCAGGAGAATTGTTCCACATTGGATGCCCCCACAAGGAGATAGCATTTCCAGAAAAAAGATGATATAATGGAGCAGCAAATCGAATCCACACAGTAAGCAGACAGATTGTCTTTTCTCATCTTGGAGGAACAGCAATGGGAAAACCCAGGCATGAAGCAGACCAGTTTCTGAGGGCCATTCAAAACGATCTATCCGTTGGAAAGCGGGGCAAGCTGAAAATCTTCTTTGGCTATGCCTCTGGCGTGGGAAAAACCTACGCCATGCTGTTGGCGGCACATCAGGCGAAGGAACGGGGAACGGATGTGATCGCCGGGTATATCGAATCCCATGGCTGCCCGCAGACCACAGCCCTGCTGGATGGTCTGGAGCTGCTCCCTGGGATGCAGGAGATGGCTCTCCGGGAATTCGACATTGACGCCGCCCTGAAACGGAAGCCCCAGTTGGTTCTGGTGGACGAGCTGGCCCACAGCAACGCAGAGGGCCGCCACGCCAAGCGCTATCAAGATGTGCAGGAGCTGCTGAACGCGGGGATCGATGTTTACGCCACAGTGAATGTCCAGCATATCGAAAGCCTGAATGATACCGTTGCCTCCATTACCGGTGTGCTGGAGCAGGAGCGCATTCCGGATTCTGTGTTCGACCAGGCCGATCAGGTGGAGCTGGTGGACATTGAGCCGGCAGAGCTGTTGGAGCGTCTGGCCGGTGGGCATGTCTATCCGCAGCGGCAGAATTCGGGCCGCTTCTTTACCGTGGAAAATCTCACCGCCCTGCGGGAGCTTGCCCTGCGGCGCTGTGCGGAGCGGGTGAATCTTCTCAACGAAAGCGCCAGGCTCCAAGGCCAGGGCGACTATCACACGGACGAGCATATCCTGGTCTGCCTGTCCTCCTCCCCATCCAACGGGAAAATCATCCGAACTGCGGCGAGGATGGCAAGGGCCTTCCGTGGGAGCTTTACCGCCCTGTTTGTGGAGACCCCCGACTTCTCCGCCATGGGGGAAGCGGACAGAAACCGCCTCCGGGAGAATATTCACCTGGCCCAGCAGCTGGGAGCCGCCGTTGAAACCACCTATGGGGATGATGTGCCCTACCAGATCGCGGAGTTTGCCCGGCTTTCCGGCGTTTCCAAAATCGTCATTGGCCGCAGCACCGTCACAAGGAGAAGCTTCTTCAGCAAACCAGCCCTGACGGAGCGGCTGATTGCGGACGCTCCCAATCTGGACATCCATGTGATCCCGGATGCCAGCGTGGGAAATACCTATCCGGAGCGGCGGAACAGAGCGCACCCCAGGGATGTGATACCCCTGCGGGATATTGTCAAGAGCGTTCTTGTGCTGCTGGCCGCCACGTTGATCGGGTATGTGTTTTATGCCCTGGGCTTTTCCGAGAGCAACATCGTGTCGCTGTATATCTTTGGCGTCCTGGTGATTTCCGTGATCACGACCAATCGCTTTTGCGCGGCAGCCGCTTCCATAGTCAGCGTGCTGATATTCAATTTCTTCTTCACCGTGCCGCGCCTTACCTTTCACTTTTACGACCCGAACTACTGGATGACCTTTCTCATCATGTTCATGGTGGCACTTCTGACCGGTTCCCTGGCCACCCGCCTGAAGGACAACGCAAAGCAATCCGCCCACGCTGCCTTCCGGACAAAAATTCTGTTTGAAACCAACCAACTGCTGCAAAAGGAGACCGACGAGCAGTCCGTCATGAATGCCACCGCGGGACAGCTGCTGAAGCTGCTGAAGCGGGATTTTGTGATTTATCTCTCGGATGGGCACTCCCTTACCGCTCCCAGCATCTTCCGGGTAACGGACAGCGACCGGAGCGACCTGACCTCCGAAAGCGAAAAGGAGGTGGCCCAGTGGGTGCTTCGGAACAACAAGCACGCCGGCGCCACCACCGATACCCTGTCCAACGCCAAATGCCTGTATCTGGCCATTCGGGTCAATCAGCAGGTCTATGGCGTTGTGGGCATCGCCATGAAGGATGTCCCGCTGGATTCCTTTGAAAACAGTGTGCTGCTCTCCATTCTCGGAGAGTGTGCCCTGGCACTGGAAAACATCAAAAACGCCCGGGAAAAAGAAGCAGCTGCCATTCTTGCAAAGAATGAACAGCTGCGGGCAAATCTGCTGCGAACCATCTCCCATGACCTGCGGACACCGCTGACCTCCATTTCCGGAAATGCCGGCAATCTGCTGGCCAACCATCGGAAAATGGACGAGCAAACCCAGATGCGTGCCTTTTCAGACATCTATGACGACTCCATCTGGCTCATCGACCTGGTGGAGAATCTGCTGGCTGTTACCAGGATCGAAGACGGGAAAATGCATCTGACCCAATCCGTAGAGCTGATGGACGAGGTGATCACCGAGGCCCTGCGGCACTGCAGCCGGAAAGGCCAGGAGCACACCATCCGGGTCAGTTCTTCGGACGAGCTGATTCTGGCCCGCATCGACGCCAAGCTGATCGTGCAGGTACTCATCAATCTGGTGAACAATGCCATCAAGTATACGCCTGCCGGATCTGTGATCGAGATCCACACGGAGAAAAAGGGCAAGCAGGTCATGGTATCCGTTTCCGACAACGGCCCGGGCATTCCGGACCGGCAGAAGTCCCAGGTTTTTGAAATGTTTTACACCGGAGCGAATAAAATTGCCGACAGCCGCAGAAGCCTGGGATTGGGACTGTCCCTGTGCAAATCCATTGTCACAGCCCACGGAGGAACCATCTATGTGACGGATAACCATCCGAAAGGCGCCGTTTTTACATTTACACTGCCAGCCGGGGAGGTTGAACTGCATGAATAAACCGCTGATTTTGGTCGTGGAGGATGACGCGCCTGTACGAAACCTGATCACCACCACCTTAAAAACAAACGACTACCGTTTTCTGGTGGCGGCAAACGGAGAGACTGCCATTCTGGAAGCATCCTCCCACAATCCGGATATTGTATTGCTGGATCTGGGTCTGCCGGACATGGACGGGGTGCAGGTGATCCAGAAAATCCGCACCTGGTCCAATCTTCCCATCATCGTCATCAGCGCCCGCAGCGAGGATAACGACAAAATTGAAGCACTGGACGCTGGTGCGGATGATTACCTGACCAAGCCCTTTTCCGTGGAGGAGCTGCTGGCACGGCTGAGAGTTACCCAGCGGCGGCTGTCCTACATGACGGCGGAGATGCTGGCTGCCAACTCCATCTTTGTCAACGGGAAACTGAAAGTGGATTATGCCGGCGGCTGCGCCTATCTGGACGGGCAGGAGCTGCACCTGACGCCCATCGAATATAAGCTGCTTTGCCTGCTGTCGAAGAATGTGGGCAAGGTGCTGACCCACACCTTTATCACCCAAAACATCTGGGGCCGGAGCTGGGATAATGATGTGGCTTCCCTGCGGGTCTTCATGGCAACGCTGCGAAAAAAGCTGGTGCCCACAGCGGATTCCCCGGAGTATATCCAGACCCATATCGGCGTTGGCTACCGCATGGTGCGGGTGGACTGAAGCCGGTGCATTTCCCCTCCGCATTCCGGAACCCCCATTGGGAACATGGTCATAGGATGGTTTTCCGGTCAGCGCGGTAGTCCTTCCGGAAAAGGTGGATCAGCAGCTCCTCCGTGGACGAGGCAAAGGCCGTGGCGCAGACGGCCCAGCAGTAGCCCACCCCCGGGGAAACCGCAAGCACATAGGGCAGCAGAAACACCACCGCCCCGGTCAGCTTGTTCAGCCAGGTATGCAGGGAGGAAAAGCGGTGATATTTCATTGCCGCCGCGGTATAGGCAGCCAGCCGCACAAGCACAATGACCGTCACGGCATACCAGATCTCCACCGGCAGCCTCTCCCATAAGACCGGGAAAAGCCGGAGGAGCAAAACGCCGTAAAATAGAAGGTCTGCCACGCTGTCCAGCCTGGCGCCGAAATCACTGGCCGTTTTTGTTTTTCGCGCCAGCCAGCCATCCACGGCATCCGTCAGTCCGGCGAGGCTGTAAACCGCAAGGAACCCCGCAGAGTGCAGCGGTGGAAGCAGCAGAAAGGCCGAAGCGGCGATTCGCAGGGCTGTTACGGTATCGGCGATATTCCATTGGTGTTCTTTTTCTTCTCTCATTTTCATTGTTTTTCCGCCTTGGCTTGAATATGAATGGTTCCTTTTGCGTGGCGGGCCTCCACAGCCACCGTGTAAACACCGTCCTGCCGGATATTTACGGCAAAATCCGTGGCTTCTTTCCCATTCCCACGGTAAATGCTGGTTCCGTCCGGTGCCTTGAGCTCCAGGTGCAAATCCCCTTTTTCCGTTGCAAATTGGATTTGGAGAACGTCCCCCTCCCGCAGCTCCAGGGTGTGCAGATCGGTTCCGTTCATCTTCTCAATGTCCAGCAGATAGGCATCCGGATCTTTGACCCGGCTGCCGGTGAAGCTCTCCTGATTGCAGCCGGTCAGGAACAGGGCCGCCCCTGAAAGGACCAGTGCCGCAAGAAGCCACGGCAGCGCCGTAAGATGATCATGAAATACCGTCTTCATCTCAAATCCCTCCTGTTCCCTTTATTCTACAAAATCATCCCGGCGGTGGATAGTTGGTTTTTGCATCCGTATGTGTCCGTTTTCTAGATTTGGCACGGACTCTCTCTGAATATTTCATACGCAAAACTCCATGGGGCAAAACCCATGGAGTTTTTTCATAAAAAGGTTGAAAAAGGAGCTGTCCTGACGGGGCCGAAGCTCCTTGGGAAAATACACGCTCTGGAATTACCAGGACAAATTCCGGTTTTCTGCCTTTGGTATCGTGTCCATGGGAAGATCACAGTTTTTTCTGCTCCAGGAGCTCGTCCGCGTTGAAGAGGATACAGCCGCAATGCCCCTTGAAGGTGGGGAAACAGATCACCTTGAGGTTGGTATCGATCTCCGGGCTGTAATCCGTGATTTCCAGGGACTTTCCATACAGCACCGACTGCTCATAGCACCGCACCCATTTGGGATCCATATTGGAAAACAGGCTGCCGAAGCTGCTGCCGATCAGAGTTGACAGCGGCAGCTTTTCCAATCTGGCCAGCGGCTCATTTCCGTAGCGGAAAATCCAGTCCACAGCCTCCTCATTCTCATCAAAAACCATTTCGATATCCGTAAAGGCAAAGCTTGCCTTCTCAAAAAAGCGGTAGTAATCCTGGTATTCCGGAAAGCTTTGGGGAATTCCATCCTCCGGTAGGCTGTCGATGTAGCGCCGCTTCCAATCCTTTGTAAATCGGAGGATCTCGCCCCGCCGCCGGGAGGAATAGGGCAATTGCTCCCCGTTGCACAGCACCAACTGTTCCCCAACGGTATGAATGGCCATGGCGGAAACCAGGCAGTTATAGCCGATGAAAATGAGCCGGTCATCCAAAAGCCGCTGCAAGGCGCAATGGGAGGTGCGAACCCGATATTGTTCCCCGGAGGAAGCATGGATGTAGCCAAAGCCTTTCTCCATCCGGATGTAAAGGATATTATCCACAGGAAGCCGCACCTCCCGGCGGCCTACCAGGAACATCAGGCAATCTCCTTGCCCCTGCATGGCCAGCTCGCCTTTGTCGGAACCCTCCAGGAAACGCACACTGGGTCTGCGTTCCACGGACAGGCCCTGGGTGGTTTTTCCCAGGATTTCCCGGGGCTTGCAGCCGCGCATGGCACAGACCCGCTCCACCAGCTCCTGCTTCTGCTGCTTTACCATGGGCAGGGACTCACCGTTTTTCAGGTAGACCCGGTCGCTGATCTGCTGGATTTCCGTTACCCGCACCAGACAGCCCCGCTTCACCTGGATGAAATCCGGCCCAAGCAGCTGCTGCAGCTCCGGAAAGGTGGTGCGGATTTTATGGGCCTCCGTTTTGGAAATGTGGATTTGCGCGTAATTGCGGTTCATCACTGCGTATATCACGGAATCCACACCCACCTCCACCTTTTTCTTGCCGAAATGGACTAATATGGTTTTCCTTTCTTGCACTGTCAATAACCTCCGTTTTTCTGTATAAAATCGAAAGCTTGCCAGATTAATCTGGTATGATGTATGAATAACCAACCTGCAGCAAAACGCTGCTTTGAATCCGCTGAAAATATTCTGTTTTTATCAGAAATCAAAATAGGCTGATCTGGCTGGTATCCGGCAGATCGCCAAACGCCCCCGCCGCTTTCAGCATCTGAATATGGGTTTTGGACACCTTGGGACAGGCAGCGGCCACCTCTTCGATGGAGAGAAAGCTTTTGCCATCCCGCCCGTTCATCAGATCCCAGGCGGCGCTTTCGCCCAGTCCGGAAATGGAGACGAAGGGAGGCAGCAGCTTGCCATCCTCAATCAGGAATTTGGTGGCGTGGCTCTTATAGATATCAATGGGCAGGAAGTCAAAGCCCCGCAGGTAGTATTCATACACCACCTCCATGGTGGTGAGCAGATCCTCGTCCTTGTCCGTGGCGTTTTCGTTATTCTCGATGGCCTGGATATTGGCCACCACCGAATCCTTGCCCCCGGTCATGAGCACCGCGTCGAAGCCGCCCTTTTGGCTGCGCCGGTAGAAATAGGCGGCGTAGAAAGCCAGGGGATGATAGACCTTGAACCAGGCAATGCGGAAGGCCATCATGACATAGGCAACGGCGTGGGCCTTGGGGAAGAGATACTTGATCTTTTTACAGGAGCCGATGTACCAATCCGGCACCCCGGCCGCTTTCATCTCCTCCTCTGCCCCCTCCGGAAGTCCCCTGCCCTTTCGCACCGCCTCCATGATTTTAAAGGAGCGCTTTTCCGGCATACCGCAGGAGATCAGATAGATCATGATATCGTCCCGGCAGCCGATGGCCTGGTCAACGGTTGCGGTTTTGGAGGTGATCAAATCCTTGGCGTTGCCCAGCCATACATCGGTGCCGTGGGAGAAGCCGGAAAGCCGCAGCAGGGTATCAAATCGGGTGGGCATGGTATCCAGCAGCATCCCCCGGGTGAACTTGGTGTTGAATTCCGGGATGGCCACCGCCCCGGTGGGACCCAGGATGGGGTCATTCTCATAGCCCAGCTCCTTGGAGGAGGTAAAAATGGACATGGTGCGCTTATCGTCCAGGGGGATCTTCTTGGCGTCCACCCCGGTCATATCCTCCATCATGCGGATCATGGTGGGGTCGTCGTGGCCCAGCATATCCAGCTTTAACAGGTTTTCCTCCATGGAGTGATATTCAAAATGGGTGGTGATCTGCTCTGCGTTGGGGTCGTCGGCAGGGTGCTGCACCGGGCAGAAATCCCAGATTTCATTCTCCTGAGGGATGACCACCAGGCCGCCGGGGTGCTGCCCCGTGGTGCGCCGCACCCCCACACAGCCGGAAGCCAGTCTGGCCTCCTCCGCCCGGCTGGCGGTTTTCCCCCGCTCCGAAAGGTACTTTTTCACATAGCCAAAGGCGGTCTTCTCCGCCACGGTACCAATGGTGCCCGCCCGGAACACATGGGATTTTCCAAACATCTCGATGCAGTAGGCGTGGGCCTTGGCCTGGTATTCGCCGGAAAAGTTCAGGTCGATATCCGGCACCTTGTCGCCGCCAAAGCCCAGAAAGGTCTCAAAGGGGATGTTGAAGCCGTCCTTTTCAAATTTGCTGCCGCATTTGGGGCACACCGCGTCCGGCAGATCCGCGCCGCAGCCATAGCCCTTGGGCACATCGAAGGTGGAGAATTTGCATTCCGGATTGGGGCAGCGATAATGGGGCGGGAAAGAATTCACTTCCGTGATGCCGGACATATAGGCCACAATGGAGGAGCCCACGGAGCCCCGGGAGCCCACCAAATAGCCATGCTCCAGGCTGTTCTGCACCAGCTTCTGGGCGGACATGTAAATCACATCATAGTGACAGTTGATGATATCATGGAGCTCGGTTTCTACCCGCTTCGTCATCAGCTCCGGCGGGTTGTCGCCGTAGAGGCGGTGAAATTTGTCGTAAACCAGCCGCTTCAGATCCTCCACGGAGTTTTCAATTTTCGGCGCGAAGAGGTTATGGGGCACAGGCCGCAGGCTCTCGCACATATCGGCGATTTTGTTGGGATTGGTGACCACGATCTCATAGGCCTTTTCCTCCCCCAGGTAGCTGAACTCCTTCAGCATTTCGTCGGTGGTGCGGAAATACAGGGGGTTGGGCTTGTCCGCATCCTCGAAACCCTTGGTTGCCAAGAGGATATGGCGGAAAATCTCGTCCTCGGGATTCATAAAGTGCACATCGCCGGTGGCAACCACCGGTTTCCCCAGCTCGTCCGCCAGGCGAACCACCGTGCGGTTGAAGTTCCGCAGATCCTCTTCGTCCTTGGCGATGCCCTTTTCCAGCATAAAGCGGTTGTTGGCCAGGGGCTGAATTTCCAGATAGTCATAGAAGGAGGCAATGCGCTTCAGCTCGTCGTCGCTTTTACCGTCCAGAATGGCCTGGAACAGCTCTCCCGCCTCGCAGGCAGAGCCGATGATCAGTCCCTCCCGCATGGCCAGGATCTCGGACTTGGGCATCCGGGGCACCCGCTTGAAATATTGCAGATTGGAATCGGAAATCAGGTGGTAGAGATTCCGCAGGCCAACCTGATTTTTGGCAAAAAGAATGATGTGCCGGGCATGGCGGTCGGTGATGCGTCCCTTGGAGCGCAGCGAGACCATGGCAGGGTTCACCGCCTGGAGGGTGTGGATATCCAGCTCCTCCTCCATTTTCTTCATCAGCCGGTCCAGGATCAGGCCGCAGGTCATGGCATCGTCCCCCGCCCGGTGATGGTTGAATTCCGGCAGACTCAAAGCGGCAGCGACAATATCCAGCTTGAATTTATTCAGGTGGGGCAGCATATTCTGGGAAAGAATCAGGGTATCCACCGCGGTAAAGCGGTATTCATACCCCAGACGCTGGCAGGCCATCCGAATGAAGCCGGTGTCGAAATCGGAGTTGTGGGCCACCAGCACCCGGTCTCCCACAAATTCCAGGAATTTGGGCAGCACCTCTTCCAATTTTGGTGCGCCAATCAGCATATCCTGGGTAATGCCGGTGAGCTCCACGATTTTTTTATCCAGGGGACGCTCCGGATCCACAAAGGTCTGAAACCGGTCCAGCTCCACCCCGGACTTCAGAAGCACCGCGCCGATTTCAATGATAGTATCCTCCCGGGCGCTGAGGCCGGTGGTTTCCAAATCAAAGGCCACATATTCCTGGTCGAAGCCCATCTCCTGACTGCCGTGAACCACGATCCGGTCGTCCACATCATTTACATAATATCCCTCGCAGCCGTAGAGGATCTTGATGTTCTCCTCCGTGCCCGCCACCTTGGCTTTGCTGGCGGCCTTCATGGCATCGGGGAAGGACTGGGCAACGCCGTGATCCGTAATGGCAATGGCCCTGTGCCCCCAGGCGGCGGCCTGCTTCACAACGGCGGCGGTATCCGTCAGGGCGTCCATGTTGCTCATGGTGGTATGCAGATGCAGCTCCACCCGCTTTTCTCCGGGAGCCAGATCCTTTCGCTTGGGCATGGAGCCGGGCATCATGGCATAGGGCTTGAGCACCATGTCGTTTTCAAACCGATCCTCGATCAGCTTGCCCTGAACCCGAAGCACGGAGCCGATCTGTACGTTCTCCAGGATGGGCTTGGCCTCCTTGGCCTCCAAAAACCGGCTGATCCGGATGGAACCGGTGTTGTCCGTCATATCGAATTTCACCACATAGGCGTTGCGCTTGGTCAGCTCCTTGTGGTCGATGGCAAACACCCTGCCCTCCACGATGATGGTGCCCATATCCATGGACATCTGGCTCATGGACACCGCATTGCCCCGGAAAGGCTTGCCATAGAAAGTGGCGCTCTCCTGGGCCGCCTTGCTGGGAGCAGTCTCCTGCCTGGGAGCAGACACGGGATGGGCTTCCATCACGGACTGGCGCATGGAATCCATGGCCTCAAAGAGCTCCTTGCCCTCAAGATCGCTGCCCGCCTCCACCCGGATGGTCACCGGGGCGGCAAACCGCTCCCGCAGCGCAGTCTGCACCTGGGGGAGCAGCTCCTCAATGGTGGCCTTGCCGTTGGCCCGAAGCCGGACGGTAAGCGCCTCCCCTGCCCATTCCCATTTTGCCCCGGCCAGAGTGCCCCGGGTCATGGAATTGCGGCTGACAAACAGCATCATCAGCTCCTCCGGCTCGATTTTTTGCAGCTCGGAGGCCGGATGGGTCACGGTGATCTCCACCCGATTCAGGCCATACAGTGCCGCCACCTCCCGCTCTGCGGTTTCCAGCAGACGCCTTGGAATGTAGTCCGGGCTGTGAGCCGCCACCTGAACGCTGCGGCTTTCCAGGTGAATATCCGCCGCGGCGATAGCCGCCTGAGAAAGAACCTCTTTCATCCCCTCAGGCGGCTCATAGTCCGAAAACATATCCAGAAGATAAACGGTCTTTTCCATGATTACAGCTTTTCTATCCGTTCCAGCAGGGCGGGAAGCAGCTCGTCATACGGAAGCTTCGCCACCTGCTGCCCTTTTTCAAAAATCGTACCCCAGCCGTCGCCTCCGGCGATGCCGATGTCCGCCTCCCGGGCTTCCCCCGGGCCGTTGACGATGCACCCCATAACCGCCACGGTAATGGGCTTTTGGCAGTTTTTCAGCGCCTGATCCACCTGGTTCACCAGACCGATCAGATCAATGCGGGTTCTGCCGCAGGTGGGGCAGGAGATGATGTCCACGCCCTCTTTCCGCAGTCCGGCAGCCTTTAGAATGTCCTTGGCGGCGTATACCTCCTCCACAGGGTCGTCGGTGAGGCTGACCCGCAGGGTGTCGCCGATGCCGTCCAGCAGCAGCGCCCCGATGCCCATGGCGGATTTGATCAGGCCCTGACGCACCGGGCCGGTTTCCGTCACGCCGATGTGCAGCGGATAGTCGCATCTGCTCCGGAACAGCCGGGCAGCCGCCACCATATTGGGCACCGTGGAGGATTTCATGGAAACGCAGGTATCGTAAAAGCCCTCTTTTTCCAGCAGCTCCAAATGCTGAAAGGCGCTTTCCACCAGGGCCTCCGGGGTGGGATGGCCATATTTTTCCAGCAGCGCCTTATCCAGGCTGCCGCCGTTGACGCCGATGCGGATGGGAATGTGCCTGTCCTTACACACCTCCACCACGGCTCTGACCCGCTCTGCCCCGCCGATGTTGCCGGGGTTGATCCGAATTTTGGAGGCGCCCCCCTCGGCAGCCAGGATGGCCAGCTGATAGTCGAAATGGATATCCGCCACCAGAGGCAGGGGGCTTTCTCTGCAAATCTCCGCAAAGCCCCGGGCAGCCTCCCGATTGGGCACCGCCAGACGGACGATCTGGCATCCGGCGGCGGCCAGCTTCTTGATTTGAGAAAGGGAGCCCTCCACGTCCGTAGTCCTGGTATTCAGCATGGACTGAATGGACACCGGAGCACCGCCGCCGATGGGGACATTCCCCACAAGAATCTGTCTGGTCATGGTTTTCACCCCTTAATGATTACAAAAATATCCTTAAACATAATGAGTCCCATGAGGGCAAACAGCGCGATCATACCGGCGCCGTGGATATAGCCCTCGTACTTGGGGTTGATTTTCTTTCGGGTGATCCCCTCAATGGCCGCGGTGAGCACCACGCCCACGGAGCGTCCACCGTCCAGCGCGGGGATGGGCAGCAAATTCATAACGCCCAGGTTCACGGAGATCAGGCCGCCGAAGCTGAGCATATTCAAAAACGCATAGTACAGGCTGGCGGATTGGGCACTGGTTTCCGTCATCATCTGCACAATGCCCACGGGGCCGCTCATATCCTTTAGTCCCGCCTTGCCCGTCAGCAGCATTTGCAAACTGATTCGCACCATGCGGATGTTGGACATGGCCGCGTTCCAGGTCTGCTTCAACAGGTTGGGCAGGGTACGCTCCACCGAACCGAAATTAAAGCCGTAGCGCAGAGTGGAGGAGCCGTCCTCCTCCTGGAAATTCCGCTTCTGCATGGGAAAATCCGTTAATTCGATCCGCTGGCCATCCCGCAGCAGCACCAGATCGTGCTTGTTTTGGGGGTTATTTTTTTCATCGGTCTTGGCCATGAGAACCAGCTCAAAATCCGTGTACATATAGATTTTTTCGCCGTCCACCTCCAGGATCCGATCCCCTTTCCGGATGCCCACATCGTCCTTGGCAAAGGCGCCGATTGCGCTGTTTCGCTCCACACGCTCCACCACGGGGACAATAAACCGCTCCTGGGGCGCAAAAAAGCAAAGAAACAGCACCAGTCCGGCCAGAAGATTCATGAAAGGCCCGGCAACCAGAATCATGAGCCGCTTCCACCAGGCGGCGGCGGAAAAGGAGCGGGGGCTGAGGCTGTCGCCATTCTCGCCCTCCATCTCGCAGAAGCCGCCGATGGGGATCAGCCGCAGAGAATAGAGGGTCTCCCCTTTCTGCTTCTTCCACAGCACCGGACCCATAAACACGGAGAATTCATTCACCTGGACCCCAAAGGTCTTGGCCGCCACGAAATGCCCCAATTCATGAATAAAAATCAAAAGACTGAACAGAAAAATGCCAAAAAGAATACTGAAAACGCTCATAATTAGCCTCGCTTAGTGATTCGATAAATTCCGCACCGCCAGCCGTGCCAGCCGGTCGGCCTCCAGAATCTGCTCCAGAGTGGGATTTTGCGTAAAAGGAACCTGCTCCACCGCCTGCGCCACCAGGCGATAAATGTCATAAAAGCCGATCTCATCCGCCAGGAACATGGCCACCGCCTCTTCATTGGCGCCGTTCATGGCAGGGCAGGCGGTGCCGCCCCGCTTGGCGCATTCTCTGGCCAGTGCCAGGCAGGGGAATTTTTCCAGATCCGGCTGGCAGAAGGTCAAGGCGGCGCACTTGGTCAGATCCAGGGGTTCCACCGGGCAAGCGGTTCTCTGGGGATAGGTCAGAGCCAGCTGAATGGGCAGCCGCATATCCGGGGTGCCCATCTGAGCCATCACCGCCCCGTCGGTGAATTCCACCAGGCTGTGTACAATGCTCTGCCGGTGGATCAGCACATCCACCTGTTCCAGAGGCAGCCGGTACAGCCGCATGGCCTCGATGACTTCCAATCCCTTGTTCATCAAAGTGGCGCAGTCCACGGTGATCTTGGGGCCCATTTTCCAATTGGGGTGCCGCAGAGCGTCCGCCTTGGTCACCGCTTTCAGCTGCTCCTGCTCCATGCCGAAGAACGGCCCTCCGGAGCAGGTGAGTAAAATCCGTTTTACCTCTCGACGGTCACAGCAGCCCATGAGGCACTGAAAAATGGCGGAATGCTCCGAGTCTACCGGAATGATTTCCGCGCCCCAGCGGGCCGCCTCTGCCATCACAAGCTCACCAGCACAGACCAGCGTCTCCTTATTGGCCAGACCGATTCGTTTCTTCGCCCGGATGGCAGCAAGCGTGGGCTTCAATCCCACCATGCCCACCACAGCGGTGATCACGCAGTCCGCCTCTTCCAGGGTAGCGGCCCGTATCAGGCCCTCCTCCCCCCAGGCGATTTCCGTTTCCAGATCCTGCAATTCCCGGCGCAGCTCCTCCGCCGCCGCCTGGGTAGCCATCACCGCCAGCCGGGGCCGGAACCGGCGGCACTGCTCCGCCATCTGCTCCACGCGGCTTCCCGCGGTGAGGGCAGCCACCCGAATTCCCTCCAGACGGCTGATCACATCCAGGCTCTGCCGTCCGATGGAGCCTGTGGAGCCCAAAATACTGACACATTTTACCATACTACTGCACCACCGGCATAAGAAGAATCAGCGCCTCCATCAAAGGGGCGACAGTTACCATGGAATCAAACCGATCATAAAAGCCGCCGTGGCCGGGGATCAGGGTGCCGAAATCCTTAATGCCGGACAGCCGCTTGATAACGGAGAAGCAAAGATCTCCAAACACGCCCACGGCGCTTCCCAAAAGGCCATAGAGCAGCGCTGCGCCGTAGTGGACCTGATAGCGGAACACCAGCTGCAAAACCACCCCATAGATCAGCATACCCACCATGGCGCAGACCAATCCGCCAACAACGCCCTCTACGGTTTTGTTGGGGCTGACCACAGGCGCCAGCTTATGCTTACCGAACATGCTCCCGGCAAAATAGGCACCGGCATCGGAGAGAAAGGCGACCACAAAGGGGATGGGAATCAAATACCGTCCGGAGGCCAGGGACAAGATCCGGATCAGCGAGGACAGCAGATAGGGCGCGATGGCACCGGCAAACAGGCAGTAAGTAACCATTTCCAGGCCCACCTTCACATGGTTGGCCATAAGCTCGGAGAACAGCAGAATGAGAAATACCAAAAGCCCCAGCAGGGCAATGCCGTGGTTTGCGCCGTAATGGCTCCACAGGGAGGTGGCCAGGGCCATCACAGCGGAGTAGAGCACCATCCGGGGATGCCGAACCAAACCGGTGCTGTACAGCAGCTCATAAACACCGATCATCATCAGCAGGCCCCATACCACCGCCGCAACAATCTTCGGCGCAACCAGGGCCACGAGGATCAGCACCGGAACCAAAATCGCGGCTGTTACAATGCGTTGTTTCATGTCTCTACGTTCCTCCAAAGCGGCGGTTCCGCCGGTGATATTCTTCAATTGCCCTGTCCAGATCATCCGTGGAAAAATCAGGCCACAGCACATCCATAAAAACATATTCCGAGTAGGCCGACTGCCACAGCAGGAAATTGCTGGTGCGCTGCTCTCCGCTGGGACGGATGATGAGCTCCGGGTCCGGCACTCCGGCGGAGTATAGGTAATTGGACAATACCTGCTCGCTTAAATCCTCCATTTTGGCCTTTCCCGCAGACACATCCGCCAGGAAGCCTTTCACCGCATGGACGATCTCGTCCCGTCCGCCGTAGTTCAGGCAGAAATTCACCTGAACGTCATAGTCTACGGAGCGGCTTTCCGCATTGCGGCACATTTTCTGGAGCTCCGGGCTGAGCCTGGACAGATCACCGAAGAATTTGAACCGAACCCGGTTTTTCTCCATATCCGCCAGGGCTTCCTCCAGATATCGCCGCAGCAGCCGCATAATGCCGGAGATCTCCTCGGCGGAACGCTTCCAGTTTTCGGTGGAAAAGGCATAAACCGTAAGATATTCCACGCCCAGGCTGCGGCAGTAGTTGGCGATCCGCCGAAAGGCCTCCGCCCCCGCCGCATGGCCCGCCGTCCGGGGCAGGCCCCGTTTTTTGGCCCAGCGGCCGTTGCCGTCCATGATGATGGCAATATGCCTGGGAGGAGCCGGTTTTGAAGTATTTACAAGCGCCATAAAAAGCACCTCTTTCTGTGATTGAAACGCTTCCAGAATGGAATGATGGGATGGACAATTGGAATTTGGCGGGCAGAGGACTGGGGCGCCTTCCGGCGTGTGCGTAGGGAACGGATTTATCCGTTCCGAAACGTTGGATAACCTCAACGGTTTGTTGAATGGTAATTTCCCAAGACATATTTTTGTGGTTTTCCCAATCAACCCGTCGGTTTTGAAACAGCAACCCTCGGAATGCATAAATGCATTCCCTACGAATCATCCGCCGTTTTCCCATTCCATCGGCTTGTGGAAAGCTGAAAACAGGAAGCTGCTTTTTCTCTTTTCAGCCTTTCACCCCCCGGGGGGAACCCGGGGGTGGGAGGGAATTATATTGCCATCAGTTCCTTTTCCTTGGCAGCCGTGGCGTTATCCACATTCTTGATATACTTATCCAGCAGATCCTGCAGGTCCTTTTCCGCCTTCTTCTGGTCGTCCTCGGTAATTTCGGAATTCTTTTTCAGCTTCTTCACATAGTCCATGCCATCGCGCCGGATGTTCCGCATGGCAACCTTGGCTTCCTCCGCGTACTTTCTGACCTGCTTGGTCAAATCCTTACGCCGCTCCTCCGTCAGCTGGGGGAACACCAGCCGGATGACCCGGCCGTCATTCTGGGGATTGATTCCCAGATCGGAAGTCTGGATGGCCTTCTGAATGTCCTTCAGCAGCTTGCTGTCCCAGGGCTGGATCACCAGGGTGCGGGCATCGGGGGAGGAAATGGTAGCCACGCCGTTGAGCGGCGTCTCACTGCCATAGTACTCCACGCTGATCCGGTCCAGAACCTTGGGATTGGCCCGCCCGGCCCGGACGGAATCGAATTCCTCCGCCAAATGGTCCATGGTTTTGTCCATTCTTCTGGAAAATTCCTTGAAATCTACGCTCATTTGTTAATCCTCCTTGACAATCGTTCCGATTTTTTCTCCGCAGACCACGCGGAGGATATTCTGGGGGTCTTTCAGGGCGAAGCATACCAGGGTCATATGGTTATCCATCGCCAGGGTCATGGCGGTGGTATCC